>JAOAHD010000002.1:0-300000 GCA_026415395.1 Candidatus Binatia bacterium
TGTGGGGCCGAACGGGTCGCCGGCGGAACGGGTGCTGATCCTGGTGGGTGGCACGGCGGAGCTGCGGCCGAATGCCAAGGTACACGGCACGGTGTTCTCGCGGGGCACAGCCACGGTGCGGCGCTACGCGGTGTTGCACGGAGCGCTCATCAGCCCGGCCTCGCCGATGCGGGTGCGGCCCTCCGCCATCATCCACCACGCCCCCTGGGTGCTGTGGTAGGGGGGATTGTCTGGGGGTGGGGGCGACGGCCACAGGTCGTCCCCACCCCCATTTTTACACCCCCTCGATGCGGGCATTTTTGCTGATTGCTGATTGTGGTGAGCGACGCCGCTTGCAGGGCAGGTCGCGAGAGCCAGCGTTGCATGCCAGCAGCGAATGGCGGAGCAGTCGCGGGGGCGGTCACGGTCTACAGCGAGAAGTTTGAGGTAACCCCGAGTACTTCCCATCATTGGTCTCACGCTCATCCGGGAACGCTGCGGGCCCGACGAATAACATGTGGTCTGCCGCTGCTGGCGACCCACTGAGAGACATCCTCGGATGCTCCCACAACCCAGTTTCTTGCTTCTCGGGTGCCGGAACGCGCACACTCCGTCACGCACACCCGGCGCCCGCATTAGGCGACTATGGGGCCGCCCTAGTGTGGGGTGCGGTTCGTCGATCAACCCACCATTCTCGACAGTGGTGGCTTCTTGGTTTCTCAAGTTCGCGCGCGCAGCGGAGGCGGGGTAACCTCTCCCCCGGCCTTTTCGCCCCGCCCGCTCTCGCCCGTCGAGGGCTGTACGCGCGGATGCCTCCCTTCGCGTGGGGCAGCGCGGTCGTGAATGCGGTGCGCGTGACCGAAAGTTGGCAGTGCACATCGGCTCGCCGGCCGGTTTCAGCTTCCGCGAAAGGCGCTCGCTGCCCGTCGACTTTCAGGCGTGTCCGCGGGAAACCCCACGAGGGTCGGATTACCACTCCCCAATCTTTTGAATTGCGCCGAGCCAATCGCGTGATCGACCGGCGGCTCACGCTTTAGGTGTCAGACGCCGTTGCCAGGGTGTGATGGAGTCGGGAAATCCGCTCCGGTACGGGGCTAACGGAGCTGGTACCAGCCGTCCATGTAATCCTTCATGGCCTCGGCCAGGAAAGTCCGATCGGGCAAGGTGTTCGCCATGCCGTAAATCGGCGCTTGGCCACCGGCGACATCTGGGTGCGCCTTGACGAATTCGACCGAAGCGCGGAGATCGTCAAGGAATCGCTCCGCCACGCCAGGTTCAGTGTGGCGTAAGGTCACGCAGATGTGCAAGCTTGCCGGACGCTGTAGCCCGTTCAGACTCCAGCCGCGGTCCGTCATGGCATCGAGAACCTTGTAAATGTCGATGTCGCGCGCGGCGAAAGCGATGACAAACAGTGGATCGCCGAGCACGTACAGCTCCGGAATCTCGGCAATGCCCCGCTTAATTTTTTCTGCCGTCGCCAAAATGCGGCGCGTCGCCTCCAAATACCCTTTCTCGCCGAACGCCACCAGCGCCGCCCAACACGCGGCGCTGAGGCCACCCGGGCGACTGCCCGCAAAGGTGGGCGAACAATACAAGCCGCCCGGCCAATCCGTAGCAGTAAAGTATTGATAGCGGCGCAGCTCGCGACCGCGATACAGGATCACCGAGGTGCCCTTGGCGGCATAGCCGAACTTGTGGGTATCCACCGAAATGGAGGTCACCCCAGGCAAGCGAAAGTCGAAAGGCGGCACAGAGTATCCTAGTTTTTCCGCCCAAGGCAACACGAAGCCGCCTAAACACGCATCGGTATGGAACCCGATGCCTCGCTGGCGAGCGATTTCCGACAGCTCCGCGATCGGGTCGACAATCCCATGCGGAAACGGGGGCGCGGAACCCACGAGAGCGATGGTGTTTTCTGTAATCGCCGCCTCCATCGCCTGCACATCGGCACGCCAGTCAGGGCCTATGGGCACGTGGTTCACTTTGATGCCGAAGTACTGCCCGGCCTTGTCGAACGCAGCGTGTGCCGTGGTCGGCACCACGATTTCCGGCTCGGTAATGCCCTTCTTGTCGCGGAAGTAATCGCGGTAGGTCTTCATCGCGAGCAAGATGCTTTCCGTGCCCCCGGAGGTTACCGTGCCCACGATCTCGCCCGCGCTTCCTGGCTCCGTGCCTGGGCTGCCTGCGCCCAACATGTGCGCCACCATGGAGACAATTTCCGATTCGAACTTGATGGCGCTCGGCCACAGGTCGACATGCAAGGGGTTCGACTGCGAGTGCAACGCGTACGCTTGGTTGAGAAAGTCCACATGCTCGTCGGCCCCGTGATACACGGCTCCGGAGGCATACCCAGCCTTCCAGCGCGCCTCCTCGAGGTCCTTCATCTCCCGCAAGATGGCGAGCACATCCGGCCGCGGCACACCTTCAGCAGGTAAGCGTTCGAACGACTGAAAACGGCGCCGGTACTCGTGAATATCTGCTTTGCGTTTTTCGGCCATGGCCCGCCGTGTAGCGCAGGTGCGGCTCGGAAGCGAGCACGCGCGCGCCGCCCGGGCACCAGCGCAGACAAGATCGCCGGCGCTTTGGAGGGCGGGTTGACAGCACTGCCACTTTCCGCCACGCGGGCAAACGAAAGAAGGAGGCTTCTATGGGCCGTTTTGTCGACAAGGTCGCGTTGATTACCGGGGCCGCCTCGGGAATCGGTCGCGCCACTGCCGAGCGTCTGGCAGCCGAAGGGGCGCGTGTGTTCTGCACCGATGTCAACGAAGTTGGTTTGGCCGAAACCCTAGCGTCGGTGCGCGAGCGCGGCGGCGAAGCCCACGGGGAGTGGTGCGACGTAAGCCAACCGGCAGCGGTACGCCGCAGCGTGCAGTCTTGCCTCGATCGCTTCGGTGCCATCGATGTGCTTGCCAACATCGCTGGGGTCGGACGCTTCCAACACACGCTGGAAGTCAGCGAGGAAGATTGGCAGCGCACGCTGGCGGTGAATCTCTCGGGAACCTTCTTTATGTGCCAAGCGGCCCTGCCCGCGTTGCTCGACCGGCGCGGCGCCATTGTCAACATGGCGTCTTCCGCAGGTTTGATTGGGCAGGCATACAGTGCTGCTTACTGCGCTTCGAAAGGCGGCGTTGTACAACTGACCAAGGCGCTGGCCGTCGAATTTGCGCGCCGCGGCGTGCGCGTAAACTGCGTATGCCCTGGTGGCATCGATACGCCGTTTTTGGCCGGCTTTCGCCCGCCCGCGGGCGCGGAGATCGACTTGATCACCCGGCTAAAACTCGTGGACGAAAAAGCACCACCGGAGGCTGTGGCTGCGGCGGTGGCATATCTCGCTTCGGATGAAGCCCGCTACGTCAATGGCGCCGTGCTTTCTGTCGACGCCGGCCTCGTCGTCTCCTGACTCGGCAGCCGGTCGCGCTCATGAGTCGCGTTTGACCGGCGTGTAAATCGGCGTGGGCAGCGGAGTGACCTTCGCACCACCCTCTGCCATCGTGTACACTTTTGCCTGCCCGCGCTTTTCCACCGCGTCGATCCGCAGCACCGAGTGAATGGGGATGTACGTTCGCTCCGCCCCCTCGAACTCGCGCTGCAGGGCTTCTTCGGACGGATCGACCACCACGTTCGACTTCGCACCAAAGACGAGCCCTTCCACCTCGATAAACCCAAAGAGCGAAGATTGGCTCACCTGTTTCGCGTACACCTCGTAAATGCGCCCTTGGCTGTGGAAGACAACTCTGAACAGCAGCTTCTTTTGCGCCATGCGCTTGCCGATAACTGCTCGCCCCGAAGCGAGCAAGCTGAGCAGCGGTGGGCTCGTCGTTAGGCGCTCCGCGGGAACGTTGTGCCCTGCGCCCTGCCGGTTGTGCGTACAGGTCCGCAGATCAAAAGAACACGTGGGCTTCCAGCAGGAGCACGTTTTGGTTGTGGGTGGGGTCGGAGCGAATGCCGTTGTTGATGCGATAGAAAAGCCGCGGCTGCACAAAGCGGTTCAAAAACGGCTCCAAGCCAAAACTGATGCGGTGTTCCGCATCGTCAGCGGTGTCGAGCACCGTAGTGCCGCCCACGGTGCGGGTCAGCCGACCATCGCTGTCCGAGTAATCGATGGCCGCTTTCACGTTGAGCCAGCCAAACAGCAAGTAGTCGGCCTCGCCGTATGCCATGAACTGGCCGACCCGCCGGCCCAGGGTGGCGGTGCCTTTGTCGCTGCGGAAATCCGCTTCTCCGAGCAGGGTTACAGGACCCAAGTTCGTGCCTGCGAACACGCCGAACACGAGCGTTTCGCCACTTGCCGGGGCCACACGCGAGGCCGATCCGCCGATCATCAGCGTGCGGAGAATCGGCACCTCGTCGTAAACGGCATACACCGTTCCCACCGTGCGCACGTCGCGGTCGCCGGCGCTACCGTCGGTCACCGCGAACAACAACGACCACTTCCCTGGCTCGAAGCCCACTAAAAGACCCGGCTCCTGCAAATTGAAGCTAAACCCGGTGTTCGCCGAGCTCGAACCGCGGGTGCGTCCGCCGCGGATGAACGCTTCGTCATCCTGCAACTGCAACCCGTAAGGCAAATACATGCGGCCCACCTTGAGGAAGCCCTGCCACGGAAGAAATCCTTTGAGCAAGGCAAAGGCCTCACGATTGTCCACTGTGGGCTGAAATCTCTGGTCGACGTAAAGGATCACGCGGTCGGGAATGAGGCGGAGTTCGCCGTAGAGCGTGGCTTGGGTCGTGTCCAGGCGGGTTTGATCGAGCCGGCCGCGAAAGACCTGATCGTTGCGCACTCGGCCAGTAGCGCCGAGCGCCTGAAAAATCAGGCTTGCGCTCGTGCGCAAGTCTCCACCGAGCGCCACGTAGGGATTGATCTCTCCGGTGAAGTATTCGAGCGGGCGCGAAAACGGCCCGAGGAAATCCGGGTAGTGCAGCAAATCTTTCGCATGCGTCGCCACAAGGTCGGTGCGCTTGCCGCCACCGGTTACGTTGGTGTGACACGCACTGCACCGCATCCCTTCGCGAACCGCAATGTACGGCTCGGCCCAAAGCGCACCCGGCCAAGCAGCCACAACCGCCGTCCACACGAAGCCACAAAGCAGTGCCACCATCGTCTGCCGCCACATCATTGGGCGGCACGATGGCCAAAAGGCTCGTGCAGGTCAACCGCGTTCTTACGCCTTGCAGCCAGCATTTGCGGTGCGAAGTAGAGGTGCGATCATGGACCCCCAGGCTGGCGCGCCATCGCTTGCGGCTGACTCGATCGAGTTTGCATACCGGCGGCACACCGTGGTGCTCCGGGATATCCGTCTTGCGATTAGGCGTGGCGAGGTGGTGGGCATTTTGGGGCCTAATGGCTCCGGGAAATCCACCTTGCTCCGCTTGCTGAGCGGGTGGCTTCGGCCACAGCGTGGCACGGTGACGTTGTGGGGTCGAAACCTCGCCTCTTACTCCGCCAAGGAAATCGCCAGGCACATTGCCGTCGTGCCGCAGGAAACCCATGTCGATTTTCCCTTCACCGTGATGGAGCTCGTGTTGATGGGTCGGGCTGCGCACTTGCGCGGCTATGGGTTCGAGTCGCCTGCCGACATTGCCCTCGCGCGTGCAGCGATGGATCGTGTGGAGGTGGCGCACTTGGCGAGCCGCATGGTGCAAGAGCTCAGCGGGGGAGAGCGCCAGCGCGTGGTTCTCGCCCGCGCATTAGCGCAAGATACGCCCATCTTGCTTTTGGACGAGCCGGGCGCCTTTCTCGATTTGCATCACGTTGTCGCCATCTACGACTTGCTGCGCGACCTCGCCGCCGAGGGACGAGCTGTGGTCACGGTGCTCCACGATCTCAACCTCGCCGCCCTGTATTGCGACCGGGTTTTCCTCTTGCACCGCGGCACCGTGTTCTGCGCGGGTACACCGGCCGAGGTCATCACGTACAAGAACGTGGCCGAAGTGTACGAAACGGAAGTGTACGTCGACGTCAACGACCTCACCGGGGCAGTCAATGTGTTGCCGCTCAGCCGCCCCTACCGGGAGCAGTTACGGAAACAATTCGGGCGACGAGCTGACTGTTGAGCTCCGCGAGCGAAAGGTGACAGGATACCAGCAATGGAGGACGTTATGCGGAGAATGTTGCGCGAGTGGGTGCTGTTGCCTGTGTTCTGCGTGCTGCTCAGCGCCTGGGCAGGCCATGCAACGGCGCTGCAACCCGAGATCGTCAAAGCGCTGGAGGCGAGCAAGTACGTATACATCTCCAGCCAGCGCAAGGATGGCTCCTGGAGCCGACCGGCCGAAATTTGGTTTCTTTACCACAAAGGCGCTGTGTACGTGGGCACCCGCCCGCAATCGTGGCGCGCAAAGCGAATTCGCTGGGGGCGTCCGCGCGCCAAGATTGCCGTCGGCAAGATCGATGGCCCTACCTTTTACGCCAAGGGCGCCATTGTCAACGAGCCGGACACCGTGGCCAAAATGCTCGAGGTGTTCGCCCAAAAGTACGGTGCCGACTGGTCTCGGCACGAGGAGAGTTTTCGCAACGGCTTCCGTGACGGCCGGCGCGTGCTCATTCGGTACACACCGGAATGACGAGCGCCCAACGCCTACGGTGGTGGCGCTTGCACCGCCGCCAACCTCCACTGTACGTTGCTGCCCTCGTGACGAATGCTCCTCACTCCCCTTCTGGCTGCGTTTCTGCCCTCGTCCGGATGGCCTTTCGCGGATGGCTTGCGGTCGCCACGACGAGCGTGGTGCTGGCACTCGTTGTCGGCTGTGCCGCCTGCGGCACTCGTGAGGCGGCCCGCCCCGCGTACAAGGACACCGTTGCGCGCGAGCTCCTGCGTTTGCCGGCAAGCGCGCGGCGGACGAGTTTGGCCATTGGTTCGGATGGCGAGAGCTATGCTTACGTGGATCGGACCACCGCGGGGCAGCGCGTAGTGTTTCGTGGGGGAGTGGACCCTGAGTTCGACGAAGTCGGGAACCCGTTGCTGCTCCGGGAAACGCACACGCGCCTGTACTGGGCAATCGATCGCAGCCAGGGGGCAGAAAAACTCGTGATTGTGGAAAACGGCCGTCGCTTCGATACCGCTTGCCTGCGGCCGAATCTCTTCCTGCTGAGCCGTAATGGCAAGCGCTGGGTCACCGTATGCGGGCTGAAGCAGGAATCCACAGGCGAGGGCGCCGCGCCCGTGGTGGGCGTGATTTCTAACGGGCACTTGGTGGGAACTTACCGCGACGTGTCGGTGCCCACCGTGAGCCAAGATGGTGCACACGTAGCGTTCGTGGCTGAGCGCAACGACGGCCGGCATGCCCTCATGGTCGATGGCGAGGAGCGTCGCCTGCTCAGCCCGCCGCCCGCCGAGAAAGCCTCTCCGGCAATGCGGCTTTCCAGCGTGCCGCCGGGGTTGCGGCAATTTCGCCTGCTTTACCTGACCGATGGCAGCCTCGTCGCCCTGCTGTACGACACCGACGGTTGGGCGGTTTACCGCAACGACCAGCGGTTAGCGTCGTTCGCTCACGTGCTCAGCTTGGAAGGAGAGTTTGCCGTCGGCTTCGACCAATTTCGTACGGCGCCGACGATTTTGGCGGGTTCGCTCACCACCGCCGATCAGGCACCGCAAATCGCTTGGTGGGACAAGGTGCCCGGGCAAGAAACACAATGGCGCGTGACCCGCGGCGGCCAGCCGGCGAACGTCGTGTGCGAGCACTACTGGGAAAAAGGCCCGCCTCTCCTCTCCGACGATGGCAGCCGCGTGGCGTACCCTTGCTGGCGCGCCCAGCCGGTAAGTCCGGACGTTTCGCTCGACGTCGTGGTCGACGGCACTCGCTGGGGCCCATACTACGCGGTGTGGGGCTTGGCGTTCTCGCCGGAAGGCAAGCGCCTCGCTTACGCTGCGGCAGAGGACGTCGAGCGCAACCGATGGCGTTACTTCATCGATGGTCGGCCATTTCCCTTCGCCTGGGAGGAAGCGTGGCGACCGCGGTTTACGCCTGACGGGCGTCACTTGGCTTGGGAGGCCACTTGGAAAAACCGGATGGTGGCCGTGCTGGACGGCGAGAGCGTGTTTTCCTTCGACGCGGTTCTGTGGGGTCCGGAGTTTCCCCGTTCGAACACGGTCGCCTGGGTGGTGCGGCGCGGTCAGCGAGTGTACCGCGTGGAAACCACCTACGATCTCTCTCCAGAGCCGCGGTCGTTGTGGGAACAACTGCGCTCTTGGTGGCGCCGCCACTTGCAGCTTTGACGCTGCCTCCAAGCACCAGCGAGCGCGATCGTTGCAGCCCCGCCCGAATCTTCCCGGTCAGGCAGCGGCGTATTGCTGCGCGGCGAATTCCCAGTTGAGGAGTTTATCGATCACCGCGTTCACGTAATCGGCGCGGCGGTTCTGGTAGTCCAGATAATACGCGTGCTCCCACACGTCGATGGTGAGCAACGGCCGCTTGCCCATGGTGATCGGCGTATCGGCGTTGGCCGTGGCGATCACCTCGAGGCGATCGCCAGTTTTCACCAGCCAAGCCCAGCCACTGCCGAACTGACCGATGGCCGCTTGTGCAAATTTGCTGCGGAAGTTGTCGAACCCACCGAAGTCTTTTTCGAGGTGCTCGAACAGCTTGCCGCTCGGCTTGCCCCCGCCTTTGGGGCTGAGGCTACGCCAGTAAAACGTATGGTTCCACGCTTGCGCCGCATTGTTGAAGATGGCCACTTTGTCGGGTTTTCCTGCCGTTTGTTGCACGATGCGCTCCAACCCAAGGTCGGCAAGTTCAGTGCCGGCAATTAGCTTGTTCAAGTTTTCCACGTACGCGCGGTGGTGCTTCCCGTAATGGAACGAAATCGTTTGTGCAGAAATCGTGGGTGCCAGGGCGTTTTCCTCCCAAGGCAACGGTGGCAGAGCAATCGGCGCCTGTTCGGCGGATACCTGGCGGACCCAAACGGTTGCCGCAGTCGCTACCCCGAGTTTGAGCACTGCTCGACGCGAGAACATAGCGGCCATGTCTTCCCCTCCGTTCCGAGCAAAGTCGCGAGCCACCCCCTTAAGCCGGGGGACTCGCGACTTCGTTATTGCCAGAGGATCGCAGAGGTTGCTAGCCGGCAAGCCTCAGGCCGCTTTCAGCGTCGGTTCCCCCGGCCGCCAGTTGCACGGGGTGAGCTCGTTGGTTTGCAGCGCGGCGAGCACACGCAGCACCTCATCCACGTTGCGGCCCGTGGCCAAGTCGTTCACCGTCACGAAGCGAATCACACCCTCGGGGTCGACGATGAACGTCGCGCGCAAGGCGACGCCTTCCTCCTTGTGCAGGATGCCGAGCGCGGTGCTGAGTTCGCGCTTGGTGTCCGCCAGCATGGGAAAAGGAAGATCGCGCAACTCCGGGTGCTGATTGCGCCAAGCCAGGTGGACGTAATGGGTGTCCGTCGAAGCACCGAGCACTTGCGCATTGCGCGCGCGGAACTCAGCCTCGCGCCGACCGAATTCGGCAATTTCCGTGGGACACACGAAGGTAAAATCCATGGGCCAGAAAAACACCACGAGCCACTTGCCAGGAAAGCTTTGCTCGGTGAGCTCCGCGAACTCCCGGCCCGGTTCGCGGCTCACGACCGCTTTAAGGCGAAAACTGGGAAAACGATCGCCAACAGTGAGCATCGGTTCGACCTCCTTGGAAACTTCAATTTTGTGGCGAAATACTTACCGTTCGTTCCCCGCTGTTCGCCAATTGCATTGTTCGATGAAGACCATCGAAGTTGCCAATTCCCCGAAAGAAAGTTGCGGGGGCGGTGGGCATCCGCGAGAGGAAGCCGCAGCGCACCGCGTTGCTGTCGCAACGGGAGTTCACTCGTGGGAGTGCGCTGCGAGTTTGCCGTGCCGTGCGAGGAGATCGAGCACGGCTTCGTGCAACACGCCGTTGGTGGCAATAATTCCGGGGAGACGGGTTTGTTTTTGGTTGAAGCGGAGCGGCGCGCCGAAGCGGTTGGTCATTCGCCCCCCAGCAGCCGCAATCAGAGCGGCGCCGGCGCAAATGTCCCATTCGTTCTTCGGTGTGAGGCTAAACGTGGCGTCGGCCTTGCCTGCCGCAATCAAAGCGAGCTTGTATGCCACGCTACCCGTAAGCTCCACACGGACCTCGTTCTTGAACTCGTCCCACTCGCCTCGCCGGTCTTCGCTCCGGCTGGCCAAGAAGCGTGCTTCCGCCAAGGTGGCCGTCGACGATACGTACACGCGTTCGCCGCCGAGAAAAGCGCCCTGACCGACGGCGCCGGCAAACAGCTCCTCACGAATGGGATTGTACTCGACACCGAGCACCGGTTGGCCGTCGATCGCTAGCGCCACACAAACAACGAACTCGGGAATGTGCTCTAGAAATTCTCGGGAGCCATCGAGAGGGTCGACAATCCACACCCGCCGCTTGTGCAAACGCTCCGAGGAGTCCCGCGTTTCTTCAGAAAGCCAGCCATCGTCCGGAAAACTCGCGCGCACGTGGCTCTCGATCACCCGATTGGCCTCGAGGTCGGCTTCGGATACGGGATTGTGCTTGCCAGCCTCTTTGTAGCGGACCGTAACTTTGCGCCGGTAGTAAAAGCGCACGACCTCGCCCGCAGCTTGCGCCGCCGCGATTGCTACGTCCCACTCGCGCTCGAGGGCAAATTCCATGGTTCGGTTCCCTAGCCCGCCACAGTGTACGGGCGCAAATGCAATCCTCGTTGCCCTCCACTACGCCGCCGCTCCCTGCTCCACGGCTGATACCCCCACGAGCAAGCACAAGGCCTGTCCCTACAATTTTTATTTCCATCCACTTGGCGGCGGCGCCGCACCCGCGGCGCCCCGTGTGTGTGGCCCGCCGAATGGGGAACGGGGAACACGTAGATCGGCGATCGTGTCGCGACCGATGCCCCGCGCGCCTTGCATTTTGCTACGCTGCTCCAACGCAATCGTAGGGACGACGCGTGCGTCGCCCCTACGGTGCGCCATTGGCCACTCGTTGCCAAACTGCCCGTGCCGGCTCCGCAGTCAGAAGGTCGCGCCAGCCTGCAGCAACGGGTGTTGTGCGCCGTCGCGCAAGAACACCAAGATGGTGTCGAGCGGCACCGGGAAAGTTACCGAGGCAGGGCCTTCGTACACTTGGTTGGCGTCCCAAAAGTTCCGCCATCGGCCGCGTGGGAAATACACAGTGCGTTCGCGCTGACCGTTGCGCCACACCGGTGCCACCATGAGGTCGGGCCCGAACAAGTACTGATCCCAGCGGTCGGCGAGTTCCTCGTCGTGCGGGTCGAAAAACACCATTGGGCGCACAATCGGCAGCCCGCGGCTGGCGGCGCGTGCGGCGGCCACGATATAGGGTTGCAACGCGTGGCGGATCCGGGTGTAGCGGCGATAGATGTCGATCATCTCGGGGTCGTAGCGTGGTTCCGTCGGCATATCCCACGGAGCGTTCGGACCCACGCCGCCGATTTCCATGATGCCGGAGAAGGTGCTGAATTGAATCCAACGTGCAAACACGTCGCGTTGTTTGAATGGGTAGTAGCCGCCGGTGTCTGACCCCCAGATGGGAAAACCGATGAAAGCGGCACGTTGTTGGCCGATGATCACGCTGCGCAAGCCGAGGTCGGTGCCGCGGCCGCTGCCAAAGTCCTCGCTCCCGGCTGTGTCGCCTGCCCACACGATCGAATCGGCTTGCGAGCCGGTGTACCCCGAGCGCGTGATCAACACGTAGTCGCCGTTGGGACGGGCCGCGTCCAACGCCGCGCGGTGCATGCGGGTTTGCAAAATCACATAGTCATTATGCACTTCGCGCCCGGTGCGCCCGTCAGCCCAAATGTCGTCCCGTTCCGAAGGAATGTGCTCTTCGCCGCGATCGAGCTTGATGCCATCGATCCCTTCCTCGCGCAGAAACCGGGCGAGGCGCTGCTGGAACCACTCACGAGCGGCGGGGTTGGTGACATCGAGAATGAAGCTGCGGCCGCGCACATCGTCGCAAAACGGCGCTCCCGTGCGACGCATCGGCGCGATGAACCCTAACTGCTGAGCCTCGAAGCCGTTGTCGCCCGGCTCGCTGCCGCACACCCACGCGGCACTCCAGGTAATCAAGCGGTATCCCCGGCGCCTCAGCGCGTCGAGCATGAAGCGCACGTTCGGCAAACGCTCTCCGTCCCACGCAAAGCGGGCAAAGCCGAAGTTGCCTTGCAGCACGGGACGGTCGAGTAGGTACACCCCGGCGGGAATGCCGAGCTGGTCGTACATGTTCACATCTTCCGCAACCAGCGCGTTGACCGCCACCCCGTCGATCGTTCCCGGCGGACCCACCGGAAGCTCACCGCGCCAACGCCAGTGCAGGAACGCCCACGGCGGGGGAACGAACGGCCGCCCGGTCAAGCGCGTGTACTCGTCGAGAATCATCGGAAAATCCGGGCCGTAAAACAGAAACAGCCGCAGGCGTTGGTTTTCCGGACGGGTGCCGGTCTCGAACGCGAACTCCACCGTGTCGGGCTTGTTCGCCGCGATGTCGTACAGACCCGGCATGGTGCCGGCCACGCTAAGACCGTAACCGCGCGAGCTTTGATAAAAAGGAGCATATAGTGCGATCGTGGGGCGAATGAACATCTCGACCATTTCCCCGCGGCGATTGAGCGAGCCCGCTTCGACCGGCCGGACGTCTTCCGCCGGAACATCCGCCACGCCAGGGAACAACACGGGCGAATCGCGCAGGCGCTCGGTGAGACCGTAAATGCGCTCGTCTTCCGGACTGTGCCAGCTCGCCCCGATCGATACGGTATCCCCTGCCCGCGGAGGTTCGAAATCAAGTTGTACGGTGCGCGGCGTGAGAAAAGAGACGCTCACCACCGCCTCCTCACCTTCGCTTGTCGTTACGGTCAAGCGCACCCCGCTAGGAGCATCTTCGACCTCGCGGACCGCGATTAGGTGGACTTCGCCTACCGCGCGACGGTAAAAGAGCCCGCGCTCGGCGCTCGTGTTCGTCAGCGTACGGCCCGAGTCGCGAGCTTGGAAATGTAAGCCGAAGGGCTGGCGCTGTACACTCACCCCCACCAGCGGCGACCACACCTCCACGTGGTCTGCTGACACTCGCGTCCGCACACTGGTTCCTGCGGCGAGTTCGCCATCATCCCCGCATCCCCACGCGAGTGCAGTCACCCATACCAACAACAATCCAACTGCCGTCTTCATGCCGATCGCCACCCTTGTCGTGAACGAGGGCACAACGCAAGCGGGCTCGAACCCGCGGCTGGCAAGCCGCACGTGCTCGGTGCCCAATGACGGCGGCCACAGTGGGTTGCCACTCTCCGCATGGTAGGCGGCTGGGCTTTCTCGTCCCGTGAAGGGCGCTCGTCGGCTGGTTAATTACCGCTGGCATCCACTTGAGTCCTCGGTTGCGTGCGTTGGATCCGCGGGTTACCGTGGCGACACACGCAAAGGAGGTCCCGTGAAAAAGTTTGCGATTGTCGGCTTGCTATGGTGCAGTTTGATTGCCTTCCCCGCTTTTGCGGAAGAGCCCGCAGCGAACAACAGTGGCGCGGGCGAGCAATCCAAAGCCGCGGGCGGAGGCTGTATGCCCGATGGCGGGTGTTGCGGTGCTTGTGCGGCGGCACGGGCACAAGCAGCATCGCAAGGCGAGCAAAAGGTGGATCACGGAGCCAAAACCGAAGCTCAGGATGTCGGCGGCTGCCCGTGCAAGCGCGTCAAGCAGCAAAGCATGTGACGACTGTCTCCGAACCACTCCTCCCGCGAGCGAATCACCAAGGGCGAGGGAGGATCCGCTCCCAGCGGTTCGGGGTCGGTTGCTTGCGGGGCGAGGCCATAGGGGTCGGCAGACTGTGCAGGCGAGCGGGGAACCCCTTTGCATCTGCGCCTGTGATGTCGAGCGCCGGCAAAACCTCCACCTCCTGAGCTAAATCGCGCAAGCGTTTTGCTTGCCAAAAGACGAGCCACCAGTCTGCAGCGTTCCACAAGCCGTGCGGTTCGGCTGCGGTGCGTAAACCATCGCGCGTGGGCACCACGTCGCTAGTCCACAGAAGCGCGCGGTTCGGCGTGCGCACCAGCACCATCACGGTTCCTGGGCTCGGGCCACGACCATCAAGGACCACGACGCTCCCGTCGCCCAGCAAATCCACCGTCCTTGGAAAGGTACCCAGAGGGCGGGCCGCGGCAAAATCAATGGGATGCCACTCGCGTACGGACGACCAGAGCTCCGGCTCGTAACCCTCGGCGTGGCGCGAAGCGTAGTCCAGTTCCGCTTGGGTGACGGCCACTTTGGCCTGAGGGAAGTGTTGAAGGCCGCCAGTGCGTACCGCGCGCAAGTTAGTTTGCACGACCCACCGCACCGCCTCCGGGCGAATTCCGGCTTGGCGCAACCGCTGCGGGAGTTCCTCCCCCGGGTGCGTCACCAAAAAGCCTTCGTTGGGAAGCAACAGCGCCCGAGGCCACACCCGCGCGGGGGAAACTTCCGTGGTGGGGAGCCCGCTATCGATCAGCACGACCCCCTTGCTCGGATGTTGCACGGCAAGCACCGATACCGGCAGGCGCTCGGTGCGCAACCACGAACCGTTCCGATAAACCAGGGCTTGCGGGAGCTCGAGGAAGCCGGTGACCAGCACGTGCGCTTGAAGGCCCGCCACGCCGCGGTACGGCTGCGGCCAGTTTTCCAACTTGGGCGGGATATACGGAAGGCGCCGCGGCTCCGAGTCGCAGTGGGCCGAAAGCAGCGCGCAGGCAATGACGAGAGCGCGGAACAAGTGCGGCAAGATACGTTGCGAAGCCATGGCCACAGCCCGAGCGGCAGGTTGCCGTGCTGCTTACCGTTGCCGTGCCGCTGCCGCCAGTTCGAGGCTAAAGAGCGGGTCAGCCTCCGTCGGCTCGGTCGAGCTGGGCACGCACGAACGCTGGCGTGACC
Source organism: Candidatus Binatia bacterium (assembly GCA_026415395.1). NCBI lineage: Bacteria > Candidatus Binatota > Binatia (SeqCode) > Binatia bacterium. Next base: position 14,842 of record JAOAHD010000002.1, read on the forward strand.
GCCGACAAACCTGCAATCCGCGGCGTTCCCGGAGGAAACACGCACACGCGGGTAAACTCGTTGGGCACAGCCACCACCGGCAAGCCCGCGGCCCGCGCTGCCAGGACCCCGCGCGGTGAATCTTCCACGACCAGGCACCGGTGCGCCGGCACTGCGAGCAAAGCCCGCACCGCCACATACGCATCGGGTGCCGGCTTCGCCTCGCGATAATCCTCGCGGGCAATCACCGCAGAGAAAAACCGCCGCAAATCGAAACGCGCCAACACCCAGTCGACATCTTCCCGGCCGGAGTTCGTGGCCACTCCCAGCGCAAACTCGCGGTAGAGGCCCTCGACCACGTCACGAGCGTGGGGCATCAACTGAGCACGAGTATGCAGGAGCTCGCGATACAGTGGCGCCTTGCGGGCACGCAGCTCGGTCGGAGTGATGGGCAATCGATACCTCTCCACCGCGTATTCCGGCCCGTGCCCAGCGCCGATCCAATGCTCAGCGTACTCCTCCTGACCGATGACAACGTCGAACTCTCGAAGCACCTGGCAGTAGGCCTGGTAGTGCAGGCCCTCGGAGTCGAGCAAAACGCCGTCGAGGTCGAACACCACCGCGGCGCTGCCTGTGGGGTTCGCCGAACTCACTTACCGACAACGCGGACCGTTTCGATCACCACTGGCTCTTTGGGCACGGCTTCGTGAATGCCGACGCGTTGCGTGGGCACTTGGGCGATCTTCAACACCACGTCCATCCCTTCCACCACCTTGCCGAACACGGCATAACCGAACCCGGCGGGGGTTTCGTCCCGATGATCGAGAAACGCGTTATCCTTCACATTGATGAAGAACTGCGAGGTGGCGCTGTCGACAACGCCAGTGCGAGCCATCGCGATGGTGCCGACCACGTTCTTAAGGCCGTTGTTGGCCTCATTCTTGATTGGCGGCTTCGTCGGCTTTTGTTTCAGGTCCTTGTCGTAACCGCCGCCCTGGATCATGAAGTTGGGGATCACGCGGTGGAAGATGGTGCCGTCGTAAAAGCCATCGTTGACGTAGGAGAGGAAATTTTTCACCGTCACCGGAGCCTTGTCATCGAACAATTCGATTTTGATGTCTCCCATCGAAGTCTTCATCAGCACCACCGTGTGTTTTGCCTCCTGGGCCCACAAATGAGCGGGAAGCAACAAAGCCGTCAGCCCCCATGCCAACAGCAAGCGCATCATACCCGAACCTCCGTGAGCATGCAGTGTCGCCCGCTCATAGCAGGTAGGAGCGGCTCCGCAAAGCAACGGAGCGGGGGCGCAAAACCAACGTTACGGGGACGGGCATGACGGACACGGAGCTCGCCGTGGATGTGCGCGGCCTCACGCGCGTGTTCGACCACTTCGTAGCGGTGGACCACATCGATTTGCGCGTGCGGCGCGGTGTAATCTTCGGGTTTCTCGGTCCCAACGGCGCGGGCAAATCGACAACGATCCGCATGCTGTGCGGCATTTTGCGCCCAACCGCGGGAAGCGGCACCGTGGGCGGGTTCGACCTGTGGCGGGAAAGCGAGGAGCTCAAAAGCCACATCGGTTACATGTCGCAAAAATTTTCCCTCTACGAGGATCTCACCGTGGAGGAAAACCTGCAATTCTTTGCCGGGGTGTACAACGTGCACGGACGCCAACGCCGCCAGCGGATTGCCTGGGCACTGGAAATGGCTGGCTTAATCGGCCGGGAACACGTGCTGACCCGCGAACTCGCCGCCGGTTGGCGGCAGCGGCTTGCCCTCGGCTGTGCTGTGCTGCACGAACCTCCGCTGCTGTTTTTGGATGAGCCCACCTCCGGGGTCGATCCGGTATCGCGGCGTAAGTTCTGGGAAATGATTGCAGAACTGTCCGAGCGGGGAGTGACGGTGTTCGTGACTACCCACTACATGGACGAAGCCGAGCACTGCGACGAGCTTGCCTTAATTTACGCCGGCAAGGTGGTGGCCTGCGGCAGTCCCGCCGAGCTTAAGCGCACACACGTGCCCCACGCCTTGCTGGAAATTGCGCCCTCGGACCTCATGGGCGCGTATGCCGTGTTAAAACAAGCGCCGGGCGTGCTCGGGGTGGCGTTGTTTGGAGACCGGTTGCATGTCACCGTCGCCGACGCCGGACAAGCACAACGCAGCCTGCCGCAAGTTCTCGCGGAGCGAGGGATAGAGTTGGCGGCAGTCGAACGGATCGAGCCGTCGTTGGAAGACGCCTTCGTGGCCATCATCGAGCAAAGCGGGGTGGAGGAGCGATGATTCCCGAGCGCTACCGGCTATCCCAGCGCACCATTCGCGCCATTTTGCGGCGAGAATTTACCGACGTGTTGCGCGACCGTCGCAGCCTGCTCCTCACCTTTCTCTGGCCAGTGAGCATGTTGCTGCTGTACGGCTACGGCATTCGCTACGACATCAACAACGTACCCCTCACTGTGCTCGACTACGACCGCAGCAGTCACAGCCGCTTGCTCGTCGAGCAAATGGTCCAGTCCGGATACTTCCAACTAGTCCGGGAGGCCGACAACTACGACCAGGTGCAACGCGACCTCACCATCGATGCCAGTCGGGCCGCGATCGTCATTCCCCCCGATTTTGGCCGCCGCTTGCGGTCGGGAGAGCCCGTAACCGTACAAGCCTTGTTTGACGGCACGGACTCGAATACCGCCTCCATCGCCCAGAGCTACGTTCTCGCCATGGTTGCAAGCTTCGGGGCGCGCGCGGACATCGGTCTGGTGGAGCGCAGCGGCGGCGTGCCCGCGGTACGGGTTGCGAGTCGGGTTTGGTACAACCCCGAGCTGCAAAGCGTGAACTTCATCGTGCCGGGCGTGATTGCGGTGATCATGATGATTGTCGGCGCGATCCTGACCGCGCTCAGCATCGTGAAAGAAAAAGAACGAGGAACGATCGAGCAAATCCTGGTCTCACCCATTCGCCCGTTGGAAATGATGATTGGCAAGATCGTGCCGTACGTGATCATCGCCCTGCTCGATCTCGCCATCGTGATTACCGCCGGGTACTTCGTGTTCGGCGTGCCGATCAAGGGGAGTTTGTGGCAGCTCGCGATTTTCTCGGTGCTCTACCTCACAGCCTCCCTCGGCACGGGCGTATTCGTGTCGACGCTGGCGGACACCATGCAGTCCGCGATGCTCGCCGCAATTTTCATCTCCTTGTTGCCCGCGGTGCTGTTGTCGGGCTTTGTCTTCCCCCTGGAGCACATGCCGGTGGGCATTCGGTTGCTCTCGTACTTTTTCCCAGGGCGTTACTTCGTGGCCGCCATTCGCGGCATTTACCTGAAAGGCGTGGGGCTCGAGGTGCTGTGGCCGGAAGCTGTGATGCTGGCGGCTTTCTCCATCGGCATCGTGTGGCTCAGCGCCAATCGCTTCCAGGAGAAGCTCGGATGAACGGCTCCCTATCGCGCATTGCCCACGTGGTGTGGAAGGAATTCATTCAGCTTTCGCGCGACCGGCGGATGTTCGGCCTGGTGCTGCTCATGCCGGTGATCGAGCTGTTCATCTTTGGGTACGTGGTGGCCACTGACATTACCGACATCGCCCTGGCGGTGTGCGACTACGACCGTACCGCCTCCAGCCGCGGCTACGTGGACCATCTGGTGCACAGCGGCTACTTCCGCGTGGCCGCTCCCTGTTCGAGCATCAACGAGGCCAACCGTTTGCTCGATCGCGGCGAGGTCAAGGTGGTGCTCACCATCCCGCCGGATTTCTCCGAAAAGTTGCGGCAGGGAAAGCCGGCCGAAGTGTCCGCCCTGGTGGATGGCAGCAACTCCAACATCGCCATGATTGCTTCGGCGTACCTCGAACAAATCACGCTGACTCGGGTGGTGCAGGTGCGCTTTCCCGACCGTGGCGCGGGGGACCGTGTAGTCGTGCACCCGCGTGTCGAGGTGGAGCCGCGGGTGTGGTTCAACCCCGAGCTGCGCAGCGTTCGCTACATGGTGCCCGCAATCGTCTGCGTGTTGTTGATGGAATCGCTCGTCGTGCTCACCGCCATCGCCATTGTGCGCGAAAAGGAACGAGGCACGATGGAGCAAATGATCGTCACGCCGATTCGGGCAGCCGAGCTGGTGCTCGGGAAGGCAATTCCCTTCATCGTCATTGGCTACGTGAACATGGGCGCGGTCATGCTCGCCGGCCGTTATTGGTTTGGCGTGGAGCTAGTGGGCTCGCTCGGCCTGCTGCTCGCCCTGAGCTTACTGTTCATCATGACCTGCCTCGGCATGGGGCTGTTTGTTTCCACAGTGTCGAACACCCAGCAGCAGGCTTCGATGCTGGGACAGTTTCTCTTGCTGCCGAACCTGTTTTTTTCCGGCTTTATGTTTCCCATTTCGAGTATGCCGCCGCTGATTCAAGAGCTCACGCACATCATCCCGCTCAAGTACTACATCACCATCGTGCGTGGCATCTTTCTCAAGAACGCCGGTTGGGCGGAGTTGTGGGACGAAAGCCTGGTGCTGATGGTGTTCGGCATCGTAATTCTCACTGCGGCAAGCTTCGTATTCCGCAAACAAGTGCAGTGAGCGAGCGCGGCTGCGGCGCTAGCGGGCAATGCCTGCGCTTCCGATAAGGCGCAGGCCAAACGAGCGTCCCTCCATGAGGAAACTCGGCAACTGCTGGTCGCGGACACTGCGGACGCCAACCCGCGTGCACAACACCGTAGCCACCGTGGCGCCGCTCCGCGCGGCGAGGTTAGGCCACGGTGACCGACTTGGCGAGCGAGCGCGGCTTGTCGACGTTGCGCTTCAGCGCGGTCGCCGTGAAGTAAGCGAGCAGTTGGGCACCGACGAGCGGAAGCAACGGAGCCGTCAGCCGGTGGGACGCGACAAAGGTGACGCTTTCGTCGAACAGTGCGGGTTCCTCTTCGAACGCAAAACCGAGCACGAAACCGCCACGCGCCCGGACCTCTTCCACGCTGGACATGGTGAGCGTGTACAGCTCGCCACAGTTACGGGGTGGCACGAACACGAGGGTGTACAAATTCTCGTCGACCAAGGACAGGGTGCCGTGCTTGAGAAAGCCGCCGGCCATGCCTTCGGCGTGCAGGTAGGTCACCTCTTTCATTTTCAACGCGGCTTCGAGGGCGATCGGGTAGTAGATGCCGCGGCCGAGGAACAACCAGTTGCGCATGTTCGCATGGCGGTAAGCAACCGCGCGGATCACACCGGAGCGTTCGTTGAGCAATGTTTCGATTTCTCCCGGCAGCCGATGGAGGGCGGCGTACAGCTCGTCTCGTTGTTGCGGGCCGAGCTTGCCGCGGACAATTCCCAACTCGATTGCCAGGCGCGTGAGCAGCACCATTTGCACGAGCGCCGCTTTGGTGCTGACCACGCACACCTCGGGCCCAGAACTTTGCAAGATCACATGGTCGACGAGCCGGGCGATGGACGAGCCCACCACGTTGACGATCGCGGCGGTTTTTGCGCCGCGCTCCTTGGCGTGGCGCAGGCTCATCAGCGTGTCGTAAGTTTCGCCCGACTGGGAGATTGCGAGCACGAGGGTTTGGCTGTCGCTTTTGTCCAAGTAACGAAACTCGTCGGAGCTAACGGGCAGAACATCAACATCGGCAAGCTCAGCAAAGAGATACTGGCCATACAGAGCCACGTAGTACGTCGTTCCCACGCCGATTAGGTAAATGCGCCGGGCGCTGGCCAGCGCGCGCACCACGTCTTGGATGGCAGCCTCGTCGAGGCTGAGCGCGCTGCGTACGGCGAGCGGTTGCTCATGAATTTCCTTCAACATGAAATGCGGGTAACCGCCCTTGCGGGACAGCTCGGGGTCCCACGGAATCACGGTGATCGGTTTCTCCACCACTTCGCCGTCGCGTACGCGCTTGACCGCGTAACTATCTTTGGCCACGACGCCGTACTCGCCGTCGTCCAAGATGACGGTGTTCTTCGTATACTCGATAAACGCGTTGAAGTCGGAGCCGATGTAGTTGGCATCGGTGCCGACGCCGATGATGAGCGGGCTTTCGTGACGAGCGCAGTAAATGCGCTCGGGGTCGTGGACGGAAATCATCGCCAAGGCGTAACTACCTTCGAGTTCCCGCAAGGTAGCCACCCAAGCAGCTTCCACATCGCCCGTGCGGCGGTAGTGCTCTTCCACCAAGTGGGCGATAGTTTCCGTGTCCGTCTCCGAACGGAAGCGGTGTCCGGCTTGCTCTAAGCGCGCGCGTAGGGTGCGGTAGTTTCCCACAATGCCGTTGTGCACGACGGCAAAGCAACCGTCGCAACTCAAGTGCGGGTGGGCGTTCTCGCGCGTAACTTTCCCATGGGTGGCCCAGCGTGTGTGGGCGATGCCCACACACGCCATGAGGTTGCGCAGGTTCGCGCGGCTGTCGACCTCGTCCACAGTGCCGACATCCTTGCGCACCTCGATATGGCGATTTTCCACGAACGCCACCCCGCAGGAGTCGTAACCGCGGTACTCCAACTGATGGACGCCCTCGTACAACCGGTCGTGGATGGGGTGAAAACTCGCCACCCCGCTGATGCCGCACATAATCTCACTCCCGTCGAGGCACGGTGGTATGGTGTTCGATAATCGCTCCGGCGTCCACAATGGTTCCTGCGGCCAGGGTGTTCCCCGCGCCAATCTTGGCTCTGTCGCCGATGAAAGAGCCGAGTTTCCGCAGGCCCGAGTCGATTCGGGTGCCGCGAATTTCGACGGCGATGGGCTGGCGGTCCATGGTTTCGTTCACTGTCATGGTGCCGGAACCGATGTCCACTTCCTCCCCCACCACGCTATCGCCGATGAACGACAGCCGGCCGATCCGGGCACGGCCGAAGACCACGCAATTCTTCAGCTCGACGCCGTAGCCCACGGTAGAGCTAGGTCCGAGCGAGGAGTAGCTGCGCACGAGCACGTTGTTGCCGATGTAACAATCGCGCCCGATGTAACAGGGGCCGGCCAGCACGGCTCCCGCGCGAATGGTGGAGCCAGCCTCGATGCGCACGGGGCCAACGATGGTGACGTTGTTGTCGAGCTTGGCGTCGCGCGAAATGCGGGCCTCCTCCCACGTATCCATCACCATGCGGTTGGCCGCCAACACATCCCACGGATACTCGACATCGATCCAGCCTTCCTCCCAAATCGAGGCGTGCACGCCCACGCTGGTCGTCAGGCGGTCGAACACTCGCTCCATCGCGCCGCCCGCCTCCTGGACCCACGAGAACAACTCCGTGGGCAACACGAAGAATCCGGACAACACGTAGTTCCCCAAGCCCGGCGTGCGCGGCTTCTCGACGATTTGCGTAATCCGCGTCCCGCTCAAATACACGTTTCCGTAGCGACCCGTGGGCGGCCCCGGCAAACACACCCCAGCAATCGGGCTCTTAAAGGTGTTGAACGACTGCAAGAGCTGGAGGAAGGGATTGCCGGAGGTGACCACGTCGCCGTACACGAGCACGAAGTACTCCCCGGGCATAAACTTGCTTCGCGCTTGCAAGATGGCGTCCGCAATTCCTTGAGCGCGCTCCTGGCGAACGTAGGTCAAATTCAGACCGATCGCAGAGCCGTCTCCAAACGTTTGTTCGACGACATGGCCATGTTGACCCACGACCACGGTGACGTCGGTAATCCCCGCTTCGCGCAAGTGCTGCAGGGTGCGGCGCAACAGCGAGCCACCGGCAACCACCGTCATCGCCTTCGGGCGCGTGGCCGAGAACGGCACTAACGTGCGCCCCGCACCGCCGGTTAACACCAAAGCCTTCATGCAGCCCTTTGCACTGAACTCTTTCTTCTGCGCCGCAAGCGGCAGCAGATACCATAATCCGAATCGGCGCAGTTTCTCAAGCGCTTGCATTCGACTCCTCCGCTCTTGACCTGCCTTGGAGCTTCGGCCACCATGGCTTCATGAAACGCAGGGGCCAGGGTTCGACGTGGACAACGTTTTTGGTGCTCGGCATCGCCCTGCTGGCAAGCGCGCCCAGCCAAGCTTGGGAGCGGGAACGGATTCGCAAGAATCCAGTGTTTCCCGACGAATACGTGATCGAGAAGGACGGACGCCGCACTGGTACCATTCGCCGGAATCCGGTGTTTGGCGACGAGTGGGATGTTTACGACGAGATGGGCCGACGAAAAGCTACGATCCGGAAGAACCCGGTATTCCAGGACGAGCTGAACGTATACTCCCCGTTCGGCACCCGGGAAAAAACCATCCGCAAGAATCCCGTATTGCCGAACGAACTCGACGTTTACGACCAGAGCGGACGCCGCATCGAGCGCGTGCGGCCGGATCCGGTATTCCCGAACGAGTGGAAAATCGATCGCCTCGATCCGTGATGTGGGCCTCCGCCTAAACTCGCGGCGGAGATTCTGTTGTGGTTGCGGCGCGTCTGACACGCCTCGGTGGCCCACACGTGCGGCCAACCCAATGAACACATCTGCCGCCGGCCCGTGCAAGAAGCCCCAGAGTTGCTAGGGTGACGGACCCGATCGCCTTCCCTCTTGCAAAGGGAGCAGATGCGGGTCAACATACCGTCAACCTTGACTGTTATGACCCTTTTGAGGCAGCGAGAAGAAAAAAACGATTGGCGTGCCCCGCAACGCCGTAGAGAAAGATTATGGTTGGATCACTCTTTGCCGCAATGGTCGTCGTAGCCGGATTGGCGGTGACCTTGTATTTGGTCACGCTTTTAGCCTCGGCCGCAGCCGAGCCGCTCGAGCAGCTTTGGGAGAATCGCCGCTTCGAGCAGCATCGCCAGCGGGCGAGTCAGTCGGATGCCTGGTTGCAAGCCGGAGCATTTGACTTGGCACTGCAGTCGCTGCGAGCAGGCTTCTACCTGCAGCCGGTACGCCAGCGCCGCCTTTCGGGAGAAATTTTCAACCACCATGCGGCGCTGCTCGCACGCATCATCGCGCTGACTAACGAGCTGTGCGGCGGCACGGTGCGGTTGTTTTCGCTGGCGCGGGCAGATCGGTTGCTGGCCGACCGTGCGGATTTACAGCGGCGCTTTCTGCGCGCCTGCGAGTTAGGCAGCGCAAGCCAGCAACGCGACTTGCTCGATCAACTCGATCGCAACGCCCGCGAACTGCGCGCGGCCCTGGATCAACTGTTCGCCGAGGTCCAAACGATCGTCCACACCCGCTCTCCAGCGGGAGCGCAAATGCGCGCCCATTGAGAGCAGCGAGTGGCGCGCACGGCGGATCGTAGGGGCGACGCATGCGTCGCCCGAGGTGCCACAGCGCAGCAGCGTGCTTGGTGGAGCGGCAAATTTCAACTGGCGGCACGCTGGTCGCATTCGTAATCGTCGGCGGCAGCGAAGGGGCCCGCAGCCGTGAGCGAGCGCACGCCGCACCTACGCTGTGAGGCGTTTGTGGATGCTGCGGTGGCAGATCACCAGGAGCAGGGCGGAAACGGCGAGGATGTAGGCAAGGTCCCACACCATCACGCCACTCCAGCGGCCGGCAAAGCCCAAGCGGGCAAGCCGCACTGGATGTAGCAAGGGCAACGCTTCCGCCACCCACAACCACACGCCCGAAAGCCGCTCCGCTAACGGGAAGAACACGTCGGAAAACAGAAACAGCGGTGTGAGAAACAAGGTGAAATAGAAGCTGAAAAGGTCGATGGTGACGATTTGCAGTGAAAACACCAGCCCCACAGCCGCAAACAGCAAGCCGCTAAGCACGATGACCACCAGTGCCCACGGGGCAGCGTACCACGGGGTGAGCCCCCAGGCGCTGGTGACCAAGTAAAAGCAGCCTCCGTAAATCGTCGCGCGCGTGACGGCCCACAGCACTTCCCCGGCGAGAATGTCCGCAGGCTGCACTGGCGTCGTCAGCATGGCGTCGTACGTTTTCTCGAAGTGCATGCGTACGAAGATGTTGTACGTGACCTCGAAGCTTGCGCCATTCATCGCCGCCACGCACACCAGCCCCGGGGCGAGAAACGCCGCGTAGGGGAGCCCGCCCATCTGCTGCACGTAGGCACCCAAGCCAATGCCGATGGCCATCAGGTAAAATACCGGCTCGAAGAAGTTCGGGAGGATGTTGAGCTTCCAGGTTCGCCGGTACATCGAAAGATTGCGGTGCCACACCGACAAGGCGTGGGGCAGCGAAACGTTCACGGCTCGCTTTCCTCCAGCGACGAGCCGGTGAGCGCCAAGAACACATCCTCGAGGTTGGCCGGACGCAGCACGAGCGTGCGCCGCTCGCCACCGTCGCGCGCCCGGATGGTCTCGGCCACACGCGTCACGTCATCAGCGTAAATGGTCAAGCGGTCAGCGGTGCGCAGCACGTGCGCTACCGGCAATCCATCGAGCAGCGCCGGCACTTCGTCTTCGTCGCATTCGCATTCCAAGGCTTCCCGCGCGAGATAGTGCTGAATGAGCTCCTCGGGGGCGCCTTCCGCCAGCACCTTTCCGGCGGCAACGATGGCCACGCGGTCGCACAGGCGCTGGGCTTCGTCCATGTAGTGCGTGGTGAGTAAGATGGTCTTCCCCGCCCCTCGCAAGGCGCGCACCCGCGCCCACAGTGCAAGGCGCACCGCGGGGTCGAGACCTGTGGTCGGCTCGTCGAGGATCAACAACTCGGGATCGTTCACCAGCGACAGGGCAATCGCCAAGCGGCGCTGGAAACCGCCGGAGAGCTGCTTCACCGGCACGTGCGCGTGCGAGCGCAGCTCGAGGAAATCGAGGAGCTCTTCGACGCGGCTCTCCAAGGAGCGTCCGCCAAGCAAGTGATAGCGGCCAAACACGCGCAAATTTTCCACCGGGGAAAGCGCCTCGATGAGCACGTTCTGCTGGAGCGTCACCCCCAAGCGAGCACGCACTGCACGCGGGTCGGCAGCGACATCGATGCCGAACACACGCACGCTGCCCGAAGTAGGCTTGGTCACGCCGTAAACCATGCGCAAGGTGGTGGTCTTGCCGGCGCCATTAGGACCGAGGAGGCCAAAACAGATCCCGGGCGGAATCGCGAGGTCGATGCCGGCCACAGCGGTCCGGGTGCCGAACCGCTTGACCACGTTGCGTGCCTCGATCACCATGGGTTGCCTTACCGTACGCAACCGCACTCCCGGCGCAAGGGCAGCCCGACGACCTTGCATTCTGCTGGTTCGGCGCGCAAGCTAGCAGCATGACTGTACACGATTTCTCGGCGCGAGCCATCGACGGTACGGAAACCAGCCTCAGCGAGTTCGCGGGCAAGGTGCTGCTCATCGTCAATGTGGCCTCGCAGTGTGGCCTAACGCCGCAGTACCGCGGGCTGCAGGAGTTGTACGAGCATTATCGCGAGCGCGGCTTCGCGGTGCTCGGCTTCCCTTGCAACCAATTCGGTGGGCAAGAGCCAGGCACGGAGGAAGAAATCCGCACCTTCTGCGAAACGCGCTACCATGTCACGTTTCCGCTGTTTTCCAAAATCGAAGTCAACGGGCCAAATCGGCATCCGCTTTACGCGTTCCTCACACAACAGCAAACCCAGCCAGACGGCCCTGGCGACATTCAGTGGAACTTCGCGAAATTTTTGATCGACCGGCAGGGCAAGGTGGTAGCCCGCTTCGCTCCTGCCACAGCACCGGTATCGGAGGAAGTCGTCGAAGCCATCGAACGCACGCTCGAGTAGTCCAGTTGTGTCAGCGCAACGGCGCGTAGCGACCCCCGTGCACCTGCACAACTCGCTGGGCGCTCACGCCTGCGTACGCGGGGGTGCGGAGCGCGCCGCGGTGTGGAGCGATGTTCTTGCCGCCCTCCCAAATCGCCGCTTTCCTTTATTCGAAAGGCCGGATGATCACCGGGTGGTGGCGAGTAGAAAACGTTGGCTGCTCCACACGCTCGCGGATCCGCCAGCCTTCAGCGGTGCGCACTAAGCGATCGTGGTAGTAGCCGCCCTCAAAGAACACCACGAGGTTACCATCTTCGTCGGTAATGCCCATGGGGTTGAACAGGCAGGAGCGGCACTCGGCGGTATCGCCATCGATGCGCACGTCGAAGTTGGAGACCATGTGCTGGGTCATCGCAAAGCGAGCGAACACCTCGGCCAACCAAGCACGCACCACTGGTAACGACCCTTTGATGCCCCCCACGGCCGTGTAGTCGATAGTGGCATCGGGCGTGAAACAGCGGGTGAACAAGTCCCAATCGCGCGTGTCGAGAGCGGTGGCGTAACGCGTGAGCAAATCCTGAATTTCCAGCCGATCCGCCAACTGCTGCCATCGCTCCACCTGGGTTGTGTCCATACCATTCCCTCCTTCCCACTCGCGTTTGCTCGCCGGCGCGCTCGCCCGCGGATTGTGGTTGCGTTTCCGGTGCTCGGCCCATCGCACGCTCAGGCTTGCGGTCTTGCCGCGACGGTGCGCGAGCGAGCTTTTATCCACACACCGCGGCGCAATGCTAGCACCGCCCAACGGTGTTCCCGGCCCTCTGACGTTCGCTTCGTCGCATCCTAGGCTAGAGTCCGCCGCCTCACACCGCCGCCGCGGAGGTGCACAGCTATGGCGGATTCGGCATTCGCCGCTCGACACCGCTCGCCACTCGCCCGTAGCCCCCACCCCGTCCCCACGGGCGACGCATGCGTCGCCCCTCCGCACCGGAGCACGCCAGGTCGCATGCCGGCCCCGCACCGTACCACCCGCCTCCCGGGTTCCGTGGTACGTAGGGGAAGCCCTTGTGGCTGCCCGCGTTGCCTGCCACCACAGCGCCGCTGCTTGGCCGCGGCCAGCGTTAGTCGGCAGCGCCCCACGTTCCCTTGGGGTAGCCTCCCTGCTCGAGAGGAAGGACAGCACCATCCGTCGAGGACGCGGCTCTCTCTTCCAGCGCGAGCGTGGAAGGGAGCCGGAGAACGGCGGCCGCCCGTACACCCCCGCTCGCGATGCCCTCGACGAGGATCGTACGCCCAGCAGCGTCCCGCCGATCGAGCGCGAGAAAGCAGCCGGTCCGAGCCTTCCGACGCAGCATCCGCACGTGGATTGCTGCCGCAATCGGCCCTTGCCGCACGGGCCTCTCATCCGCGCCGGGAGGCGACCACCGGCGAAGAGCTGCGACCGGTTTTCCACTGGCTGGTGTGTGTGCTCGGCTGTCCTGTCGCGCGGCCCTCGAAGAGTGTGTCTTCAAATCCGTTCGCTCGGTTGCCTGGTCTGCATGCGGTTTGCTGTGCGGTATGCGCAAGATGCGGCGGAAGCTGAGCACGCGAATTCGACGCTTCCGCAGCTAGCGGCGTTTTTGCACCGCATCCGCTGTGTCGAAAATCACTTACAGCGACGCGCCGAGCACTCACAGGAGTTGGTACAGCGTTGGCTTTCCCCGCGCCGCACTAGGGAAGGGTCATGGACAACAACTGTGGAAGGCGGTTCGGGTCGGTTCTACTCGGTTTGCTTTTGCTCGCCTTGCCATGCTGGGCGACAATTTTGGTTTACGACAACGATGCCGAGCTTGCCGCGCAATCGGATGCCGTCGTGCTCGGCAAAGTGTCCGCAGTCGTTCCCGAGTACACGCCGGAAACTAACAGCGTGCGCACGCGGGTGAGCGTCGCCGTACAAGCGGTGGTTGCGGGTCGCCTGCAACAGGAGAGCATCGAGCTCAGCGAGTTCGGGGGAGCAGTGCCAGGACTGCAGGAAGAGGTGTTCGGCACGCCCGAGTATCGTGTGGGCGAGCGCGTGCTCGTATTTGTCCAACGCGGCGACCAGGGCCGCTTTCGCACCACCGGCTTGGCCATGGGCAAATTCACTGTGGAGGCGACCGGCGGTGGCACTTGGGTGGCGCGGCGCAACTATCGTGGCGCCAGCGTGCTGCGCCCGCGCGCCCACCGAGTCGACCCCGCCCCCCGCGCTGAGGAACGCCCGCTTCGCGACCTGATCGCCGAGGCGCAGGAGGTGTTTGCCGCGCGCGGAGAGATACCGGCGCAAGTGGAATTGCCACCCCCGGAGGATACCGAACTCGATTACTCCGCCCCGTTTTCGCTTTTAGGGAATGGTCGTTGGTTCGAGGCCGACTGGGGAGAACCGGTTTCTTTTTGGATCGATCGCCGCGGGCTCCAGGCCTTGGGTCCGGCAGCGACCGAAGATGTCGTGCGCGCCGCCATGGCGGCGTGGAGCGACGTGCCGGGCTCGTTGCTCGTCCTGCAAGTAGCAGGCTCGATCGAGCCCCAACCTTTCGCGCCTTGCGACGGGCCGACGCGGATCGTGTTCGACGACCCGTTTGGCGAGCTCGCCAACCCGATGAACTGCCGTGGCATCCTCGCCGTCGGTGGGTATTGTACGAAGTCTGCCACCATGTGGCACAGCGGCATGGTCTTTTCCGCTATCGACCTCGGCAAGATTGTGTTCAACGATGGCTTCGAGGGCTGTGGCATCTGGACGGCGTGCAACGCCGCCGAGGTCGCCACCCACGAGCTCGGCCACACAATTGGGCTTGGGCACTCGGTAGACCAGCACGCAACCATGTCGCCGTACGCCAACTTCGATGGGCGCTGCGCCGCTCTCACTCAGGACGACATCGACGGTCTGCTGTTTCTTTACGGTGAGCCGTTGCCCGACGTGGTCCTGCCTCCGCGTGCGCCGGTGACGTTGCGGATTCCCGCGGGGGAAACGGCGGCCAGCAAGGAGGTGGCGCTGCAGATTCGCAACCCCGACCGCCTGCCCGCGAATGCCACCATGGAAGCCCGGCTCGTCGTGACAGACGGCACCTGCCCAAAAGGCACCGTGCAAGCTGTCGATACGGATGCAAAGGCCGCTGGATTTCAAGACACTGTGGTGCTCCGCTCGAGACAAACACTGACCGCACGGGTGCTTCTCGCCGCAAACCGTGACAATGTGACCACTCCCTCTGGCCGCAGTGCGCAGCGATGCGCGCTGGAGGCGACGGTGATGCCGACGGCGAGCGGCGGGCAGGACCGCACCCCCCGCAACAACAGCGCCACGCTGGTGGTCGACCTCCGCGATGACAATGATGCCACCGCCGTACGTACGCAGGCAGTTGCGGAAACGGCGCTGGTACCACTGTCGCCGCTGCGCATTGTCCTGCCCAAAGATATGCAGTTTGTCATGCGTTCGGTGCGCGTGCGGGTGCGGAATCTGGACCAGGGCACGACAGCGCCGCGCAGCGTGAGTGTCAGTGTCGACGCAAGCGATTGCCCGGTGGGCACCGTCGCCGGCTGGGACCTCGTACCGGATGTGCCCGGCGATCAAAGCACAGCGCCGATCGCGCCGGGCAAAACCCTCCTGGGCGAGCTACTGCTCGCCCCATCTCCATCCACCATCGCCACGCCCAATCAACGCTCGCCATTTCGCTGCACACTATGGATCGAGGCGAGCGCCGCTGAGGGCGAAAGCAACCTGTCCGATAACCGCATCCCGCTTATCTTGGACCTCGTTGACGCTGGCGACGCCCGCTAAAGCCGCGCAGGCGGCACCGGCTTGCGGTTCCGTGCGCGGCGCGTGCCCAGGCCGGGCACCACGCGTGTGCGCATGGTATACATCGGGGCCATGCACAAATCGTGGCCCGCGCTGCGCGGTGGCCACGAGCGGAGGAGAACAGTGGCAACGACGGTAACGACCTTTCTCGAAATGATGCGCCTGGAGTCGCACGGACCCGACACCTACGTCGGTGCCGGACCGAGCTACCCGTGGGGTGGGTTGTACGGAGGGCAAATCGTTGCCCAGGCACTTCGGGCCGCAGCACTGACGGTGGAGCCGCGCTACCTCGTGCATTCGCTGCATGCGTATTTCATCCGCCGCGGCGATGCGACCGAACCGATCCGCCTCGAGGTGCAGCGGATCCGCGACGGACGCACCTTTGTCACCCGCCACGTGGTGGCGCGGCAAGCTGCTGGCGCCATCCTCAACCTAGCGGCGTCGTTTCACATTCCCGAGGAAGGTGTGGACATTCAGGTGGAGCACATGCCCGAAGTGCCCGCGCCGGAAACCCTCCCGAACGACACCTGGAGCGCGCTCATCGATCGTGCCTTCGTGGACCAGCGACGACTGCGCGGTACGGTGGCGGCCTGGATGCGGTTAACCGAAAAGCTGCCGGACGACGCGATCGTGCACGCGTGCGCGCTGGCATATCTGTCCGACGATCTGCCCACCGATGCCGTCATCAGCGTGCACCCCGAGTACCGCGGGCGCGGCCCGCAGTACCGCACGTTTTGGTCGGCAAGCCTCGATCACGCTATTTGGTTCCACCGGCCAGTGCAAGCAGACCAGTGGCATTTGCACGAGTTTACTTGCCGCGGTTTGATGGGCACGCGCGGACTTTCCACTGGTGCGATCTTCGATCGCGACGGCCGGCAAGTGGCCACGGTGTCGCAAGAGGTGCTCGTGCGCTTGCACCGCGAACGAGGAACGGAACGCTAGCGGCTGGCGGCGTCCGTCCCGCAAGTCGGGGCGGACGCCGCTGGAGAGCGGGCGACCGGGTTCGAACCGGCGACGTCCAGCTTGGGAAGCTGGCATTCTACCGCTGAATTACGCCCGCATGCGCACCTGATGACACTTTCCGGTTACGGAAATTCCGCGGGCGTGTCAACGACCCACACTCGCTACGCGCCCATCCGCTCGGGCCAATTTCGCCGGCCTGAAACCAGGTGCCAACAACCCCTGCTGCATTCACCCACCGGTCCGTCGCTCGCGCAAATGCGCGGCCGCACCGCGGTCCTTGCGGGTGCGACACGGCCACCGCACTGCACCGGAATTCGCGGCGGTCGTCATGCCGATGCAGTGGCGCGAACGAAGTTCAATACCACCTCTGCCAACTCTTCGCCCTTGTCCTCCTGGAGGAAGTGGCCGGCTCCGCGAATGGTTGTGTGTGGCTGCCCGGCTGCACCCGGGATCAGCGCCTGCAAAAGCTGCTCTGCGCCGCGAGTGATCGGGTCTTGGTCGCTGAAGGCGGTGAGGAACGGCTTCTTCCAGCGCCGCAACGCCCCCCATGCCTTGCGATTGGACCCCGACGCAGGATCGTCCGGCCGTGTGGGCACCAACAGGGGAAACTGTCGCGCCCCCGCTTTGTAGCGCTCGTCGGGAAAGGGCGCTTCGTACGCAGCAATCACCTCGGGGGCGAGTGTAGTGACACAACCCATTTGAATGATCTGCCCGATCGGCAGCTCGGGCGCCTCTTGCGAAAACTTTTGCCAAGTAAAAAAGGCTGGGGGCATTGGCTGATCGCCCGTGGGCAAGAAGGTGTTTGCGGCAACCACGCGGTCGAACCGGTGGCCGTGCTCGGCCACGAGTCGCAAGCCGATGAGCCCGCCCCAGTCTTGGCACACCAGCGTGATGTGGTCGAGATCGAGCGCACAGATGAAGCCGAGCATCCAGTCGACGTGGCGCTGGTAGGTGTGATCCTCGCGCCGTGCGGGCTTGTCCGAGCGGCCAAAGCCCACCAAATCGGGCGCCACCACCCGCAAGCCACCAGCAACGAGGATCGGGATCATCTTGCGGTGCAGGTACGACCACGAAGGCTCGCCGTGCAGGAGCAGCACTGGGGCGGCGCTGCGCGGGCCTTCGTGCACATAATGGATCCGCACCCCATCCACCTCGACGTAACGCGGCGGAAACGGGTAGCCGGGCAGGTTTGCAAAGCGTTCGTCGGGGGTGCGCAGGATCTCCATTGGGGGTCTCCTTTCCACTGCTTTTTTGCGCCGCTGGCGAACGATAAAACAAGCCTACCTGCGAACGATAGGGCGTTCTTCATGGCGTCTTCCAAACATAAACCGCGCGATCGCCGGCGAAGTCGAGGCCGTGGGCAGCCGAGCTTTGCCCCTGAGGATTGGGGCATGCTCGCGGCGGAGGGTTTTTCTGTCGCCCCCACTGCCGAGGAGATCCAGCGCGAACGCAACAAAGCGCGCGAGCTGCGTGCCTCGCAGTGGTGGAAGCGCAAGCGAGCCAAAGGCATTTGCCACTACTGCGGGCGGAAGTTTCCACCGCAGGAGCTCACCATGGATCACCTCGTGCCGCTCGCTCGCGGGGGGCGTTCCACCAAGGGCAACCTCGTGCCCGCCTGCAAGGAGTGCAACACGAAGAAGAAGTATCTGTTGGCCTTCGAATTCACCCCCGGAGCCTCCGGCGACGAGCCCTAGCCTCCCTAGCCCCCCTGCGGGGGGCTAGGGGGCGTGCTCGTCGTGCTGCGAATGCATGTGGGGGCGGCATGTACAGCGCACCAAGAGAATCTCCCTCTCCCCCGGGAGGGGGGAGAGGGAGACAGGGTGAGAGGGCGCCCCCGCGCCACCTAGCACGGTGCTGCGCTGGCGTTGGTGCGCGGTCACAAGATGCAAAGCACACGTTTCCCATTCGCCATTCGCTCTTTCTCCCGCCTGTCGCTACTCGCTGGTAGCCCCCACCCCGTCCCCACCGGCGACGCGTGCGTCGCCCCTACGGGTTGCGTTGCTTTGGAAAGATTCGGTCGCGGCGTGCTGGCCGGCAACGAGGGCAGCCACAAGGGCCACCCCTACGATTGGGTTGGTGCGGCGTAGCAAGACGGCCACGCGCGTTGCACCGGTGGCAACACCATCGCGAATCCGCGCGTTCCCCGTCCGCCCTTCGCCATCTCCCGCCACTCGCCACTTGCCCCAAGCGGGTCGCTTGCCGCTGGTGGACAGGGGCGCGGCGAACATTCATAGTGAGCCTTCGTCATGCACCGGTTGTCGATGAGATTCGTGCTGTTCGCCGCGCTATTGGTCGGCTCGGCCCTGGCCGCAGAATTTCCCCAAATTCAGCTCCCGGGGGCGAAGCCGCTCCCGCCCGAGTTGCGCCAGCAACTGTGGCAGGCCTGGGAGGCGGCTGGAAAGCCAATGCACTCGCAGCACCGCCGTCCGGATGGCCGCCCGCAGTACTTGAATCGGCTGATACTGGCCGCCAACCCGTACCTGCGGTTGCACGCGCAAAACCCGGTCGACTGGTACCCGTGGGGTGAGGAGGCGCTGCAGCGGGCGCGCAAGGAGAACAAACCGATCTTCCTCTCCATCGGCTACTCCACCTGCCACTGGTGCCACGTGATGGAGGAAGAGAGTTTCGACAACGAGGAGATCGCGCGGCTCCTGAACGGCGACTTCGTGTGCATCAAGGTCGACCGCGAAGAACGGCCCGACCTGGATGCGGTGTACATCGCCGCGGTGCAACGCCTCACAGGCAACGCAGGCTGGCCGCTGACAGTGTTTCTCACCCCCGAGGGTGAACCATTTTACGGCGGCACGTATTTTCCGCCCGAGGACGTAGCCGGCCGCCCAGGCATGAAGCGACTGCTGGCGACCGTGAGTAACTCCTGGAAAAACCAGCAGCAGGCAGCGCGCGACGCCGCCGCCTCGCTCCGCGATGCGTTGCGCGCTGCCGGCCCGCAACCCGGGTCTGCACTCGACGAAGTTGTGCTGCGGCGCGCCGCCGTGCACGCCACCCAGCTTTTCGATGCGACCAACGGCGGCTTCGGCAGGGCGCCGAAGTTTCCCCAGCCGCACATCGTGCAATTTCTGCTGCGCTACTATGCGCGCACAGGCGACACCGCCGCGCGCCACATGGCCCTGTACACGCTGAAAAAAATGAGCCAGGGAGGCATCCACGATCTCCTCGGCGGAGGCTTCCATCGCTACGCCACCGATGCCGCGTGGCGCGTGCCGCACTACGAAAAGATGTTGGTGGATCAGGCCACCATTGCCCGCGCCTACATCGAAGCCGCGCTCGCGCTGCCGAGCGCGGAGTACATCGGCACCGCCGTCGATACGCTGGAGTACGCGCTGCGGGATTTGCAGGCGCCTTCCGGGGCGTTTTTCACTGCGGAGGATGCCCAGAGCGGCGGCCAAGAGGGAACGTTTTACCTGTGGACGAGGGACGAGATCCTCGACGCTGTGGGGGCGGAGGACGGACCGTGGGTGGCTGACCTGTTCGGCCTCACATCGCCCGACGCCCGGTTGCCGTTGGCCGTGCCAGTGGCGGCGGATGAATTCTTCCAGCAACGGGGGATGGACAAGAAAGCGGCGGCTGCCAAGCTCGATAAAATCCGCAACGCGTTGCTCGCGGCCCGCGCCCGGAGGCCGCGCCCAGCGCGCGACGAGAAGATTCTGGCAAGCTGGAACGGCTTGATGATTGCCGCTTTGGCCGAGGCCGGCGGGCGATGGAACAAGGCCGAGTACCTCGCCGCGGCCGAGCGAGCAGCCAACTGGATCCTGAGCAACATGCGGCCGAGCGGTAGGCTGCGCCACAGTTGGTACCGCGGCCAGTTAGGGAACCATGCGTACCTGGAAGACTACGCCTACCTGAGCCTCGGGTTGTTCGAGTTGTTCAAAGCCACGGGCGAGTCGCGCTGGCTCAAGGAAGCCGACGGAATGCTGGCGGCCATGCTCGAGCGGTTTTGGGACAAGCAACACAACACCCTCCGTTACACGAGCACGGATCACGAGGCGCTCTTTGCCGGGCCGTGGCCGTTGGAAGATGCGGCCATGCCGGCCGCACACTCCGTGGCCGCCGAGGTACTCCTGCGCTGTGGACACCTTTTGCATAACAAAGTGTACCAGGAGAGCGGCTACAACATACTCCGCGCCAATGGGGCAGACATCGCCAAGGCACCCACAGCCTATGCCTACGCGGTGATGGCCTTGGACTTCGCGCTCGGCCCGCGACAAGAAATCGTGGTCGTGGGTCCGCGGCAGCAACCAGAAACGGCTGCGTTGTGGAAGATTGCGCAGCAAACCTACTTGCCGCGGGCAGTGACGGTGTTGCACGACCCGCGCGACGAAGGCCTGCGCACGTTGTTGCCGTTTTTGGCGCGGCAGCCCATGCAGCACCGGAAGCCCACTGCGTACGTGTGCGAAAACTTCACCTGCAAGTTGCCGGTGAGCGAGCCGGCGAAACTCGTGGAGCAACTGGCCGCCCTGCAAGGCGGGCTCGCAAAGTCCACGCCGGCGACTTCACCGCAATGGTCGCTGCCAACGCTGAGCAGCCGGTGAGCCCGGTGCGAGCACGCCGCCGCATTGCAAATGCAGTCGATTTGCGGAATCGGCGCCTGTCGCCGCTTCGAGCCAGCACACGGAGCGCACCCACGGCTGCCTTCGGCGACTTGAGCGATTTGTCGGTGCTGAAAACGAAACCGGGCACGGGGACAACTGTTGTGCGCCCCGTGCCCGCTGCAAGCGAGTCCGCGTGTGGACTACCTGCCTACGGCGTGCCCGGGTTGTAAACGGAAAGCGCCCAGCCCATGCGCTCGTGGCCGTATTGGTTCCACACCGGGTTCTTGCCATTGACGATTTGCGAATCGCTGTAATCCGGCGCGCCCGATCCGGAGCCTGTACCTCCGATGAGCCCCAGATAAATCGTTCCGCCGATGTAGGTCGGGTGGGTGTCGTCCGACTGGATGTAATCGTAACTCGTGCTGGCATTCACCAAGTGGGTGTTGGCGTCGCGAATCGTGGACTTCAGGGTGACGGTAATCCGCTGCACGTATGCCGCTTCCGTTTCACCGGGGATGTAGCGCAAGGCGTCGCTGTCGATTTGGCCATCGTTGTTCGAGTCGTAGTCCGCGCCCATGTACTGCGCGAACACGTCGGCACAGGCGAAGCCGTAACGACGGGCGAGATCGCAAGCGCGCCAATTGCTGCGCGCTAAATACGGCAGGAATTTGTCCCGCTTGTTGATGCGCTGACCGGTGGTGGGGTCCGTGCAGTTGCTCAGCGTGTTGTCGGCGTTGTACCCGGGGTAATACAGGTTAGCGATGATTTTCAGGCGCGTGCCGGCATACGCGTACTGGTTGATCGCTTGCATGGCCCACTCTTGATACGTGGTGCAAGTGGCGAGCGCGTTGTCGAGCACGGAGTAGTTACAGGTACCCGTCTGCCCACTGAAATTGCTGCGCGCCTCGAGAAAGTCATTACCGCACATCTCGAACGTCACCACGCGCGTGTTCGTGGTTTGCATGTACGAGCGCTCGGCTACGATCTTGTTGTTGTAAATATCGTCGGCCTTGGCGCCGGACTTGGTACGGCGAATCACTTCGATGTCGGCGTTCCACAACTTGGCCAAGTACTCCCCATCGACATACGGCGCGGCGCGTTTGGCCACTCGCGACAGCGAGCCGTAGTAGCCAGCGTAAATGGAGTCGCCATAGGCGACCACGCGGTACTTGGTTGTTGTGCCCGCACGGTCGATCGTCCAGGAAGAATTTTGGGTCAAGGTGTTCGCCATGCTGATGCCGGCATACCCCATCACACCCGTGACGACCCCGAGCCGAAGCCATCGAACCCACGTTCCCTTCATCGTTACCCTCCCTTCGGTTGTCGCTTCGCAAGCGAAGGCTGCGCGGCGCTACCACACTTTGGCTAGGCAGTGCAAGACTATTTGCCGCAAAACGGAGCCCCGCCTGCAGGCCCATCCCTTCCGGATACGCCTGGGCACCAGCACACGTCCGGCGCCGCCGCTGGCCACCAGGATCGTGCTCAGGTTCGTTCGGCAACGCGGTGCACAGCAGAATGGGCGGCGATGAGCTCGCGCAAGATGGCGAGGCCGCGTTCGATTTCCTCCCGCGGTGGGCCAAAGGAGAAGCGCACAAAGTGGGCAAAGCGGCTCTCTCGCTCCGGGCGGCGCTGACCGGGATTGATGTCGAAAAACACCCCAGGCACGGTAATCAAGCCGTGTTCCAAACCGGCACGGAACAAGCCCATGCCGGTATTCAACGGCGGCGGCAAAGCGGAGACATCGCCCCAACAATAAAAGCCACCGAGCGGTGGGTGCACGCGAATGCCCAGGGCTTCCAGCGCCGCAAGCATAAAGTCGCGCTTCTGGTGGAAGTGGCGGTGGATGGCCAGCGCTTCCTGAGCGGCCACTGTGGCATCCAGCAAGGGTAACGCCGCAAGTTGCATCGGCCGCGAGCACCCTCCCTCGAGAAAGCTCCCCGCGGAGGTGACCGCTTCGATGATGGGCCGAGGCCCGATGGTCCACGCCACGCGATAGCCAGGGTAGCGCCAGTTCTTCGTGAGGCCGTCGAGGATCACGACCGGGTCGCTATCGACATCTTCGACATAAGCAGCTGCAGAAGACGTTTCCACGCCGTCGGCGTAAATGTAGTGGCTGTAAAACTCATCGAACACCAACGTGCATTTGAGTTCCCGCGCCACCTGCACCCAGGCGTGCAGCTCTGCGCCGTGAATCAGCGCCCCAGTGGGATTAGCAGGGTTCGAGAGCACCACCGTCGACAAACCGCGGCCGAGGATCTCGTTGCGCAGCTCTTCGGCGGGAAAAGCATAACCGGCCTCGGGGCGGCGGATGAGCGGGATCGGCACGAAAGTGCCGAACGAGTCGAGCAGTTCCTCGTAAGCGGTGTAGTCCGGCAAGAAGTGCCCGACGTTCGTGCGCCCGAGGGTCGAAACTAAGCGAGTGAGCGCGGCCCGTCCTCCCGGACTGATCGCCACATTGGCAGCAGTGTACTGGCTTTTCTTCCCGCTGCGGTAACGCGCATTGTAAAGAGCGGCGACGCGTTCGCGCAGCTCCGGGAGCCCGTCGATCGGTGAGTACTCGAAAGCATCGTAGCTGAGCTCGATCCTCCCTTGCCGTGGCGGCGCGCCAGGGAGCGGGCCCGTCTCCGGCGCACCTTGGCCCAAATTGGCCCAGCGGGGATCGCCCGGGCGATAGCCGAGCTTGGCCGCCTCGGTCATGACGTAAATGACACCCGTGCGCGGCACCGGGCGGAAGCCAGGAGGCACGTGACTCGTCCGCTTCATGACGCGTCTAGAAAGCGAAGTGCAACGACCTCTGCCAGAGCCTGCCGGTTGCACTGAACACGCCCGTGGTTAACCGGAACACCGGCGACTTTCGAAGCAAAAGGAGGTGCCGGCAATGGGTGCCCACAACACCGAACATCATGCATTTCGCGATGCGGCGTTGATCGTGGTCGACGTGCAGAACGACTTTTGCTCTGGCGGCAGCTTGGCGGTTCCCGAAGGCGATCGAGTCGTTCCGGTGATCAACCAGCTTGCTCCGTTGTTTTCGACCGTGATTGCCACGCAAGATTGGCACCCGCCGAATCACTGCTCGTTCCGAGCGCAAGGCGGGCCATGGCCGCCGCACTGTGTGCAAGGCTCGACGGGAGCGCAATTGCACCCGGGTCTCGACCGCCAACACATCTCGGCGTACGTGAAAAAAGGCACGTCGCCTGACAAAGATGCCTATTCCGGCTTCGAGGGAACGGACGAAGCAGGGCGGCCGCTCGCGGAGATCTTGCGGCAACGCGGGGTGAAGAGGATCTACGTCACCGGTTTGGCGACCGACTACTGCGTGCGCGCGACGGCACTCGACGGCATCAAGGCGGGTTTCGAGGTTCATGTGGTGACCGACGCGACGCGGGGCGTGAACGTCAATCCCGGGGACGACCAGCGCGCACTCGAAGAGCTGCGCTCCGCCGGCGCGCGCTTGGAAACGTCGGCGGAGATCCTCAGCCAACTCCAAGCGGAGCGAGTCGCCAGCGTGTGACGGCGCCCCCGTTGGTGCTCGCCCAAGGTCGCGTGCGGACCGGCCGGGTAGAATCACCATGCGATTCTCCGCGCGCACTGGTGGTTGCGAAGTGCGCTCCGCTGGGGAATAGCTGACACCGTGAGGAAGAAAACAAAGACAGCTACGGACACCGTACCCACCGAGCCCAGCAGTGCCCCGGCCGCTCCGGTTCCCGAAACCCCCGAAGCCACGACACCGCGGCGCCGGAGAAAGACGGCAGCCAAAGCCACTGAGCAGCTCGCGCAGAGCGTACAGTCACCACCACAACCGATACCCCGGCGTGCGGTGTTCATTGACGTGGAGAACACCACCGCCGAACCGTCGCTCTTCGAGGTCCTGCGTAGCCTGGAGATCGATCTCCAGCGGCAGAACATCGAGCTTACGGCCGTCGGCAATTGGCGTGCAGTGCCGCCAGGGCTGGCGCGACGCCTCGCAAGCATGGGAGCGAAGTTGATTCACAGCGCTCCGGCCCGCGGCGTGCGTGACTGGAGCGATCTGTGGATCGCTACGGCAGCGGGCTGTTGGCTCGGACAAGCACGGCCAGGAGACGTGCTCGAAGTCATCTCGAACGACCGCGCCTTCGACGCCATCGGCGATCTCGCTGCAGCGCGCGGCGTAACCTTCCGGCGCATCTCCCACAGTCGCCCGGCTGCGGCAACCGCCGTGGCCAAAGAGCATGGGCCAGCGGCGGCCCCGCTGGCAACGGGCCTTCGCAAGCGTCGAAGCGCGGCCGCGAGTGCGCCCAGTAACCCGGCCGCCGAAGCTCCGCACGCCGCTCCGGCTGAGCAAATCATCGCGACGATCGAGCACCTCACGAAAGGCGAGCGCGGGCGATGGGTGAACCTCGACGTGCTCGAGCGAGCACTCAAGGAGCAAGGATTCGTACGGCCGCCCGGGTCGCCGCGATTGGTCACGCGGCTGCGCGCACTGCGGCAGGTGGAGGTCGACGCCCACGGGCGGGTGCGCATCCGCGTGCCCGCGGAAGGCGAAGCGGCCACAGCAACGGCTTCCTCCTCCTAAGCCGCCCCTATCGTACGCGCTCGCCGATCACGCTCGAGCGATTTCAGACCAGGAAGGCGGCCGCCGAGCGGGAGCTCGTCGGGCTGCGGCAAGACACGGCCGCTTGCGCTGAGCGGCGCGCGTTTATACCGTCAACCCAACACACCTTGAGCCCGCAGGTGCGCGATTTGCTCTGCGGGTAAGCCCAGCACCTCGCGCAACACATTCTCCGTGTCGCGCCCCGGCTCCACCGCTGCGGCCTCAGGCACCGGCAGCGGTTCTCCCACCAGGCGCACCGGTGAGGGCATCAGCTCGGTGCCCACGCGCTCCCGGCTCCAGAAGCCGACGCGCGCTTGAAAATGCGGATCGCGCACGATGGACTTCACATCGTTCACCGGCGCGATGGGCGTGTTGACCTTCAGACCGAACTCCACCCATTGCGCGGTGGTCCGGGTGGCGAAAATTTCGGCTAGCTCGCGGCGCAGCTCGAGGTTGCCGCGGGCATGATCCGCGTAGCGTGCACCAGGGTTGGCCTCGTACAACTCGGGTCGGCCAATGCCATAGGTAAAGTTCCGCCAGAACTCCTGCTCCGAGGCCATGAAGAGGATCATGCCGTCCTTGGTGCGGTAAAATTGGTAGCGGACGGCGTCGGTCATGCTGTTGTCGCCAACGGGCCGCCGGGCGCCGCGGCCATCGCCATCGTTCCCGGTGACTTCCGATTCCGGCCGTTCGTAGGCCTTGTTGCCTTCGATTCCGTTCCAATTGAAAGCGGCGGCAGCATCGCTTTGCGCCACCTCGAGCCAAGAGGGTTTTCCGCTCGCGCGCGCCCGTACGAGGGCGGCCAAAATTCCCATCGCCGCATACAATGGCCCGGCGTTGATGCCGACGGTGGTGTAGCTCGGA
Organism: Candidatus Binatia bacterium; assembly: GCA_026415395.1. Classification (NCBI taxonomy): domain Bacteria; phylum Candidatus Binatota; class Binatia (SeqCode); species Binatia bacterium. Next base: position 41,149 of record JAOAHD010000002.1, read on the forward strand.
ATCGCTGGAAAACCGTGCGCCTCGGTGGTTGGGCGCACCACACCCGCCCACGCATCGAAGGCAATGCCGTGCGCCGGCAAGTCGCGGTACGGCCCGTTCATGCCGTAGCCAGAAATCGTGCAGAACACGACGCGTGGATTGCGCTCGCACATGCGCTCGAACGTAATGCCGCGCCGAGCCAAGGCCCCGGGCCGCATCGCCTCGATGACGACGTCGGCCCGTTCGACCATCTGGAGGAAGAGGTCCACCGCCGGGGGTTTGCGCAAATCCAACACCACACTGCGCTTGCCGCGGTTCAAGTGCCAGTGCAGGAGGGAAATGCCGTCGATAATCGGGAACGCCATCTTGCGGACGTAGTCCCCACCGGGGGGCTCGATCTTGATCACCTCCGCGCCCAAGTCGGCCAAATGCATACCGACTGCCGCCGGCCCCAACAACGAGCACTCCAGTACGCGCACGCCTGCTAGCAATCCAGCCTTCTCGTCGCTGCGTTCCATGTCGCTGCGCTTCATGAGTCCTTTCTTACCCGCCCACACGCTGAGGCGCGAGTGACGGCTGGTGATGACGTCTGCCGCCAACAAACCATGCGGGCGCGCCGGTGTGCGGATGGCGCAGCGCCAGCGCAGGCATGGAAATAGAGATTGTAGGGGCAGGCCTTGTGCCTGCCCATGGGGGGTGGGGGTGTTGGCCGCGGAGCAGACAGCGGCAGCGTGGTGGCCGGTAACGAAGGCAGCCACAAGGGCTGCGTGTTGGTGCAGGGTGGCAAGACGACCACGCGCGCGGCACCGGTGGCAACACCATCCGCAATCGACGTGGTCCCTATTCGCGATTCGCAGCTCCTCACCACTCGCCACTCGCCGGTAGCCCCCGCCCAACCCCACGGGCGACGCAAGCGTCGCCCGTGGGGTTGGCGCAGGGTAGCAAGATGCAAGGCACGCATTTCCGATTCCCTATTCGCGGTTTGCGATTTCCCACCGCTCGCTGCTCTATTCGCTGTTGTCAATCCGGCGCGCTGCGGTTGGGGGCGAACGTTGTGTGCGAACTTCGTTGCCCGCCACCACGGGTGTCGCTAGCGTGGGGGAGCGTGAGACTTCCGGTGCGCGCGGTAACGTTGGATTTCGGTGGCACGCTCGATGGACCTGACCACTGGCGCGATCGCTTCTGGCGTGTGTATGACGCGGCGGGCTTGCACCCGGAGAAGGAAGACTTCGAGCGAGCTTTTGGTTTCGCCACCCGTGCCGCCTATGCGGAACCGAGGCTGCGCACCGTCGGACTGGTTGGCTTGGTGCGCTTCCACGTCCAGGAGCAGATGCGTGAGCTGGGATGGCCGACGAGCAATGCTGTGGAGGACATTGTGCACCGGTTCGTGCAGGATACGCGCAAAGCTCTGCACCGACACGCGGCATTGGTGCGGCGCTGGAAAGAGCGCGTGCGGTTGGGCGTGATCTCCAACTTTTACGGAAACCTGGCGGCGATTCTCGCGGAGGAAGGATTGGCGTCGTTGTTTCCTGTGGTGATCGACTCGGCTCTGGTGGGTATGCGCAAGCCCGAGCGTGCGATCTTCGAACTGGCGTGCGCGCAGCTGGAATGTGAGCCGGAGGAAGTCTTGCATGTGGGCGATTCGCTCGAACACGATGTGTTGGGTGCGTGCGGTGCTGGGATGTACGCGGCGTGGTTGAATTCTCGAGCTGGGCGAGATGCGGGCTGTTCGTTGCCCGCAACGGCTTTCCCCATCGCGCGCCTCGCTGACCTCGATGAGTGCTTGTCGTGCAAGCCGCAATAATTGCTGCCGGTAACGGCGAGCGCCTGCGCCAAGCAGGCTGGGTGTTGCCGAAGCCGCTGGTGCCGGTGGCGGGTCGGCCGCTCGTCGAGTATGTCTTGCGCGGTCTCGAGCACGCCGGGGTGCGCAGAGTGGTGATGGCACTGAACACGCGGGGTTTCCCTGTCGAGCGCTACTGCCGGCGGCATTGGCCGCGGCTCGATTTTTCCTTCGTGTATCGCGACACGCCAAATTCCATGGAAAGTTTGTTCGCACTCGAGCCGCTGATTGCCGGCGATCCCTTCGTGCTCATGACCGCGGATACGCTCATCGCGCCGTCGCGCCTGGGAGAGTTTTGCACTCGGGTGCGAGAGTTCGGGCCCGAGGCCGTGGTGCTCGGGGTGACCGCGTTCGTGGACGACGAAAAGCCGCTTTGGGTCGAGTCCGATGATACCGCGCGGGTGCAAGCACTGGGGAGTGCGGTGCGGGGCAGGGGTTGGGTGACCGCGGGTGTCTACGCCATGCCGCGAAGCGTGTTTCGCCACGTAGCCGCCGCGCGCGCTGCCGGCGCTGCGGCGCTGCGCGATTTCCTCGCCTTGCTGTTGCAGGCGGGTGTGGAGATGCGCGCGCTGCCTGTGGGTGTGTGTGTGGACGTCGATCGCCCACAAGATTTAGCCGTCGCCGCCCGATTCGTCGCCGAAGAGTACGCGAGCGATGCCTGATTTTTTGTGCGTTTTGCGGGAGCCGGAATACTCGCCGGGCAAAGTCGAAGACGACGCCGCGATCTTGTTAAGTGTGGCCAGCGTGCTGCGCCGCGAGCAGTACGTGGTCGACGTGCTCGATCCCCGCGCACGGCGCTGGCCGGAGTTGCCGCGCCGCACGGTCGTGTTGAATATGGCGCAAGGGGCGGGTGCACTTTCACGCCTGGAAGAGTGGGAGCAGCTCGGGATTCGAGTGATCAATTCCGTTGCTGCGGTGCGCAACTGTTACCGTGCGCGCACTCACGAGCTGTTTCGGCGTAGCGGCGTATCGTCGCCGCTGGCCACTGTGGTCTCCACGGCTGCGGAGGAGTTACCGGCTTGGCTGCACGAAGTCCCGGCCGTTTGGGTCAAGCGTGGCGACGTGCATGCCATGACCGCAGCCGACGTGCAATTTGCCGTAGGTGCGCAGCAGGTGCGCAAAGCGCTTGCACAAATGCGCTCGCGGGGAATCGCCACTGCGGTCGTGCAACAGCACGTGACCGGCCGAACGGTGAAGTTTTACGCAGTGGCCGATCAGTTCTTCCATGTCGTGGGCGAGGCCAACGGCAGCCGTGCGACCTGGGAGCGGCGCCTCACGGCCATAGCGCGTCGTGCAGCGCAGGTTGCCGGCTTGGAAGTATTTGGCGGAGATGGTGTGGTGGATGAAACCGGTACATGTCATTTGATTGACTTGAACGACTGGCCTAGCTACGCACCGTGCCGCCCCGCAGCGGCGCAAGCGATTGCGGCGTACGCGCGCGTAGAAAGGGCAAAGGTCGCGTGAAACCCTCGTCACTGTCGAACGCCTCGTTGGAAGCCGAGCGCTCGGTTCCTGGGTTGCGAAGCCGGGCTTTGTGTGCGGAGGAGCAGCAGTACCTCGCCCCTGGGGTTCAGCGCATCGCCCAGCTCTCGGAGCTTGCGCTGAGTCATGGGGAGGGATGTCGCCTCGTTGACGTCGACGGCAACCGCTATCTCGACTTCTTCGCGGGTGTGGGGGTGGCCAGTTTGGGGCATGGCCATCCGCGGTTTACCCGCCAAGTGGCGGAACAACTCGGGCGGCTCGTGGTTGGCAGCTTCACCAGTCGCGCACGGCTGCGATTGCTCCGCTTGCTCGCGCAGCTCGCTCCGCTGCCGAGGCCGCGCACGCAGTTATACAGCGGCGGGGCAGAGGCGGTGGAGGCCGCCATTCGTTTGGCCAAGGCGTACACAAAGAAGTTCGAGGTGGTGGGTTTTTGGGGCGGCTTTCATGGGAAGACCGGCGGTGTCCTCGGCCTCATTGGCGACACCTGGAAACAGCAGTGGGGCCCACTTCCGGCAGGGACTCACTTGGTCCCGTATGCCGACTGCTATCGCTGCCCGTTCAAACTCGAGTACCCGCGCTGCGGGCTGTTCTGCTTGGAATTTGCGCGGCAGTCCATTCGCACCTCGACCGCCGGTGCCGTGGCAGCGGTTGCCGTTGAGCCCATGCAGGGCACGGCGGGCAATGTCGTTCCGCCGCCCGAGTTTTTGCCGGGGGTGGCGGAGATTGCACGGGAACTCGGGGCGGTGCTGATTTGCGACGAAATGATCACTGGGTTTGGCCGCACCGGAAAAATGTTCGGCTGCCAGCACACGGGCACGGAGCCCGACGTGATCACGGTTGGAAAAGGGTTTGGCAACGGCTTCCCGGTCAGCGGACTGATCGCTCGCGAGGAACTCACGCAGGCGGAGCCATTTTCAAAGCCCAGTGCATCTTCGTCGAGCTACGGCGGCAACCCGTTGGCAGCGAGCGCCGCGCTGGCCACGGTGGAAACGATCGTGGAGGAAAACCTTGTGGACAACGCCGCACGCGTGGGCGGTGTGCTGCTCGAGGCACTGCGCGCTCTCCAAGAGAAGTATGAGTTCATCGGCGACGTGCGCGGTGTGGGGCTCTTGATCGGCCTCGATCTGGTGAAGGACCGGCGCAGTAAAGAACCGCTGCCCGCTGCGGTGACCGAGCAATTGTTCCTTGCTGCACTGCGGCGCGGGTTGCTGCTCATGGGCTACTTCTCGCGCGTGCGCATCAACCCGCCGCTGATTCTGAGCGAGAGCGAAGCTTTGGAGGGAGCGGCGATTCTGGACGAAGCGTGCGCCGAAATCGCTCCACTGGTGCGAGGGCTCGCCTGATGCGGGTGTGGCGCGGGGCGATCGTGGGTTTTGGTGAGGTGGCCCTTCACGGGCACTTACCGGCGTGGCGACGCCAGCGCGATTTCCGTTTAGTCGCTGTTTGTGATGCCAATCCGGAGCGGCGGGCACTGGCGGCGAGCGTGTTGCCCGAGGCGCGGGTGTATTGGACGCTCGACGAATTATTGGAGCAGGAGCGCTTGGACTTCGTCGACATTGCCACTCCCCCGGCGTGCCACGCTGTCCAAGTGGAAGCTGCGGCGCGCGCTGGAGTGCACGTGCTGTGCGAGAAGCCGCTGACGACCTCGGTTGCTGAGTTCGTGCATCTGCAGAAGTGTGTGCGCGCTGCCGGCGTGGTGCTGCACACGGTGCACAACTGGCGGTTTTCCGAAGCCTTTCAGGCGATGCGTGCGGCGATGAGCGAAGAACGCTTGGGGCCGGTGCGCCACATAGCGGTGAAAACAATTCGCCAGGGCTGCGCCCCGGGTGCCGGCGGCCTGTGGCGGCTCGACCACGAGGTTGCCGGTGGGGGGATTTTGGTGGACCATGGCTGGCACACGTTTTACTTGCTTGCGGATCTTGCGGGCGAGGTGCCCGAAGCCGTGTCGGCTGCCGTCGGGCGCCGGCGGTACACCGATGTCGCGGTCGAGGACACGGCTCAGTGCCGCGTGGTGTTCCCCTCGGCGACGGCGGAAATCGAGCTCACGTGGGCGGGTGCAGCGCGGCAAACTTCGTGGGCGGTGCAGGCGGAACATGGCGAGGTTCGTGTGGAGAACGGGCAGCTCAGCGTACGCGGCAAGCGCGGGCTGCGCCGGGCCGAACTCCCCTCCCCCGCGGAGAGCTCGCACCATCCCCATTGGTTCGATGGCGTGATTGCGGAATTTCGAGCTGCGCTGGAGCACCCCGAGCTCGGGCGGGACAACCTTTCTGAAGCGGGCCTGTGCGTGGTGCTGTTGCAACAAGCCTATCGTTCGGCCAAAGCCCAGGGGCGCGAATTCAAGGTGGCGCTACCGAACGTATGAGCGAGCCAAGGGCAGACCGAACGAAGTTGCTCGTGTTGCCGCCACACGCTGCGAGCTTCCTGCGCGTTGCCGGGCTCACGGTGATGGAGCGCGTGCTGCTCGCTGCGCAGCGGGCTGGCTTTGCTGAGATCGTGGTGTGGACACCCGAGCCCTGCCCGCGGTTGGCGACCATCTTGCGTGCGCACTCGCGCTTGCGCGGCGTGCAGCTCACCGCCGAGCCGCCTTTCGGTGACGACCCATGGGTGGTCGTGCGGAGCGATGTGGTCGTGTCGCCGACGGTGTTGCTGCGCATCCGTGCGGAGAGTGGCGGGGGCGCCGTGCGCTGGTGCGTCGACGGGCTAGTTGTGGCGGTGAGCGGCTCGGCCAGGCAGCTATTCCCTGACAGCGGCACCGATGCCGTGGCCGCCTGGGCGGATGCCATGCGACTGGCGGACACCGAGTGCTCATTGAGCACCGAGGTTGCCGTGCCGGTGGCGTCACCGACTTCCGCGCAGCAGGCAGAGCGGGCTTTGTGCCGCCAGATTTGGCGTGCGGCTGCGGCCACCGATGGCGTCCTTGCGCATTGGTTCGATCGTCGCTTGTCGCTGGCCATCAGCCGGCGGTTGGCGCGGTTTCCCTGGCTCAGGCCGAATCACGTGACTGCTGCGGGCACCGCGCTGGGTTTGTGTGCGGCTTGGCTCTTTAGTCACGGGAGTTTCACCGGCGGGGTTGCCGCGGCGGTGTTGTTTTGGCTGGCGTGCGTGCTCGATGGTTGCGATGGCGAACTGGCGCGCCTCACATTCCGGGATTCGGAGTGGGGAAAATTCTTCGACGTCGCCACGGACAACCTGGTGCACGCTGCGATTTTCCTCGGTCTCGGCTTGGGTTTCTTACGTTCCCATCCGCATGCTCCGCACGGGTGGTTGGTGTTGCTGTTGCTCGGTGGTTTCGCGTCGGCAGGGCTGGCGAGCTACGTGTTCCTCAATCGAGCGTGCAGTGCCGCGGTGGCAGGCGCTGCCACTCATTCGTGGCGCGGACGATTGGAGCGCTTTTTGGCTGCGCTGATGAATCGCGATTTCTCTTACCTGTTGTTGCTGCTGGCTCTGGCGGACCGCTTGCACTGGTTTCTTTGGGGTGCGGCTTTCGGTTCGTACGCCGTCGCTGCCGCCGCGCTCGCACTCTCGTTCGAGTCGTTCTGTGGCCCTGGCGCGTCAGGCGCCTTGTCGGAGGAAACGCCGGCGCCTGCCGGGACCGCAGCCGAGGCGCCGATCGCCTCGTGGCCGCAAAGCGAGTAACGGTGCGCATTCGGGAGCGTCCACGTGCGCAGGCAAGGCGAAACGCAGCGGCGGGCAGAGCTGGCCAGTACAGGCCCCGCGGAGTGGGCCTCCCGGCAACGGTAGGACACGACGGTCATGCGGTGGCTCGAGCGCGGTCTCGCATGTTTGGGGGCAGCGTTGTTGGGGGGCTTGGTGTACCGGCTCGGATGGCGAGATTTAGTTGCGAACCTCTCCCTCGTCGGTTGGGGGCTGCTGTTGGTTCTAGCGCAAGAAATTCTCGCTTTTGCGGCGAACACTCTGGGTTGGCGGTGGGCGTTTCGTCGCAACACCAGTGCGCCGCGGTTTACCGAACTCCTGGCGGCGCGCGTGGCTGGCGATGCGTTCAACTACGTGACGCCGACAGCGTCGCTCGGAGGCGAGTTCGTGCGCTTGCAGATGCTCGCAGCCGCGCATGGGCGGGTTCCGCTCGCCGCATCGCTGAGTGTGGCGAAGCTGGCCCAGACGCTTGGCCAAGTTGTCTTCATCCTGGTGGGGTTGGCCGTCGTCGCCGTGTACGTTTCCTTGCCCGAGGCAATTCAGTGGGCAGCGTGGCTCACCTTGGGTGGGTTTGTCGGAGTGTGCGCGGGCCTCGTGTGGTGGCAACGGCGCGGCATGTTTGCTCCTGCTTTGCTTGCGTTGGAGAAGTTCGGCTGGTTGCAGGGGCCGGCTTGGCGCAGCCGGATATTGCGACTGGACGAGGAAATTCGTGCCTTGCATCGCGATGGCTGGCGGTTTGGGCTGTCGGTGCTTGCCTTTGCCGTGGGCTGGGCATTAGGCACGGTGGAGATGTACATCGTGCTTTGGCTGCTCGACGGATCGCCCAGTTGGATGCTGGCGCTGGCCATCGAAGTGTTTTCGGCCACGCTCGATGGCATTCTGTTTTTCGTGCCGGCGAAGTTGGGAACGCAAGAGGGTGGCAAGGTGCTTATCTTTTCTTTGCTGGGGCTCGATCCCGCAAAGGGTTTGGCTGCAGGGGTACTCCGGCGGGTGCGGGAGCTGTTTTGGGCGGCGGTGGGTTTGTCTCTGTGGTGGTGGAAGCAATGGGGCCGCGCCGGCGTGGCGTCAGCCGCAGCCCGCTGACGTAGAGCAGCGATGGGCGAGCCGCATCGGCACCAACGGCAGCGCAGGCTCATTGTGTCGGCCGACGATTTTGGCCTTTCTCCCGGGGTCAATCGCGGCATTGTGCAAGCGCACGAGCAAGGACTACTGACGAACACAAGCTTGATGGTCAACGGTGCTGCGGTTGCCGAGGCCGTCGAGCTTGCCCGCGCCCATCCCCGCCTAGGAGTCGGCCTCCATCTCGTGTTGCTGCAAGGATACTCCACGTTGCCGCCGCAACAAATTCCGGGTTTGGTCGACAGTCGCGGCGAGTTTTCTCGCCAGCCGGTGCGGACCGGTTTACGGTACTTCTTCGTGCGCGCCTTGCACGCGCAGCTGGAACGGGAAATTCGCGCGCAAGTGGAGAAGTTCTTGGCCACCGGGTTGCGGCTCACCCATGTGGATGGGCACCTCAACATCCACATGCACCCCACGGTGCTGCAAATCCTCGTGCGCATCGCCCCCGAATACGGCATTGTGGCGCTGCGATTGCCGCGGGAGCCGCTGGGGGTCACCTTGCGCGCGAGCTGGTGGCAGTGGTGCCGCAAGATCGCCGAAGCTGTGACTTTTCGCGCGCTGACCGCCCATGCGCGTCCGCGTCTGGATGGGGCCGGCCTGCGGTACCCAGATTGGATGTTCGGGTTGCACCAATCCGGGCGCATGACCGAACCGTACTTGGCAGCGATTCTGCGTCGCTTGCCACCGGGGACGACGGAAGTGTACACGCACGCCTCGTTCGTCGATGAAGAGGCCAAACATTGGCGCCCGCGGCACTACGACTGCGAGGGTGAGTTGCGGGCACTCATAAGCCCGCGGCTGCGGGCCTTGATCGAGGCGGCGGGTATCGAGCTGATCAGCTACGCGCAGTTGCGCGACTGAGGTTGGTGTGCCTTTCGGTGGCGGTGGCTAACAAGGCGGTGCCGCCGAGAGCGAGGGCGAAAGCCAGCACTCGCAGGCCTGCTGCGGTGCCGGCACGGGGCAAACCTTCGTGGAATACCAAGATCCCGGCGAGAATCGGCACGATGTCCGAAAGCACGGAGAAAATCGGTACGACAACGACGCCGCGGCCATTTTGCAGGGCCGACTGCATGAGCGCAAACCCGGCGATGTTACTCCCCAGCGTAAGCCACAGTGCGCTGCTTCGCACCGCTTGGTGCAGGGAGGGTGCGGTGGCCAAGAGCTTGGCGAACACTGCCGCCATACCGAGGATCAGGCCAGAGGCGATGCTCCGACCGATAGGCCGCCCGGGGCTGCGGTCGAGGGCGATTGCCAGCAGAGCGAGGCCCGTAGTCGAAAAGAAAAAAGCGACCAAGTCGATTCGTGCTGGAACGAAGGAGGCTTCCTCGTTGAGCGACAAACCGAGGCACACAAGCCCGGCAGTGATGGCCAAGCCCCCCAGCCATTCGCGCACGCCGGCATGCTCGCCCAACGCGAACACGGAGAGCAAGAGGAACAGCACGAGGCCGCCCGTGAGGGCGGTGTGCACGAGCGACAACGGCGCGAACCGGAGCATGGTGAAGTACAACGCGTAGCCCGCAATTTGCAGGCCGAGCCCCGCAAGCCAACGAGGGTCGCGCAAAAACGCCCGCCAGGCTTGCCAGCGAAACCCCGAGCCCAGGGAGGGCAACTCTGCCGCGCGGATCTTCATGACGTAGAGGCCGATGCTGAGGGCGCCGCTGGCGACGGCCGACATGGCAATGGCAAGCTCGAAGGGCATGAGTTGCGTTGCTGTGCTCTGCAGGCGACACGCCGCGAACTAGCCGATCGGGCAGCGGTGCGCGCTCGTACGCACTGGAGTTACGCTGTTGCCGTCGGCTCGCGGCGAGTTGCAAAGAAGGAAAAAAACTCGCGTGCCTCGCGTAAGCGCCGCACCATCACGCGGCGGTCCTTCAGCATGTCGCGCAAGATGCGCAGGATCGGGCGCGGCCGCAAATAAAACGCCTTGTAGAAGTGCTCGAGTGCCTCCTCCATTTGTTCCGAGGAGAGCTCCGGATAGTTCAGCACCGCTTGCTGGATGCCGTGGTCTTCCACCAGGTCGTCTTCCTTGTCGGGAGGTAGCCAACCTTTTTCCTTGGCTTGCCGGTACAATTCCGTGCCTGGATAAGGCGCAGCCAGCGAGACTTGCAAGCTGTACGGGTCGAGCTCCTTGGCGAACTCCAGCGTGCGCGCGATAGTCTCCTCGGTTTCGCCGGGGAGGCCAATAATGAACGTACCGTGAACCAGGATGCCGAGCTTGTGGCAATCGCGCATGAACTCGCGTGCACGATCGATGCGGGTGCCTTTCCGGATGTTGTTCAGGATGTGTTGGTTGCCGGTTTCAAATCCGACGAGCAGGAGCCGCAGGCCGTTGTCCTTGAGGACCTTGAGGGTTTCGTACGGCACATTGGCCTTGGCGTTGCACGACCAAGTGATGCCGAGCTTCCCTAACCCGCGGGCAATTTCTTCGGCGCGTGGGCGATCATCGGTGAACGTGTCGTCGTCGAAGAAGAATTCCCGCACTTGAGGAAAGATCTCCTTGGCGTGAGCCATTTCCGCAATCACGTGCTCGGCGCTGCGCGTACGGTAAACGTGACCAGCGATCGTTTGCGGCCAAAGGCAAAAGGTGCATTTGCTCCGGCAGCCTCGCCCTGTGTACAGCGACACATAAGGGTGCTGCAGGTAGCCAATATAGTAGTTCTCGATCGTGAGGTGCTTCTTGTAGACATCGACCACGAACGGGAACGCATCGAGATCGTGGATCGGGGGGCGCGTGCCGGTGCGTACAATCGAGCCGTCCTCCGCACGATAGGCAACACCGGCAACCTCGCGATACGGCCTGCCTTCGGCAACTTCACGGATGACGTAGTCGAACTCGCCGAGGGTCACGAAGTCCACCGCGGGCGCTTGCTGCAACGTTTGCTCGGGCAACACCATCGTGTGCGCGCCGACGAATGCGACTTCCAACCCTGGATACGCGGCTTTTAAGGCAGCGGCTACTTTGGCATCGGAACGCAGCGACGGAGTGGAAGTGTGGATGACCACCAGATCGTGCCCGGCCGCGCGCGCGATCACGTCTTCGGTGGTGAGGCCGTGAGGCGGAGCATCGATCAAGGTGCTGTCCGGCAACAGCGCTGCGGCTTGTGCGAGCCACGTGGGATACCAGAACGAGCGCACCTCGCGCCGCGCTTGGTAGCGCGAGCCGGCGCCGCCATCGAAGTTATCGAAGGACGGCGGGTTCAAAAACAATGTGCTTTTGGCCACCGGTTCACCCTCTTTCCGTACAGTTGGCCGACACTAACCCACTGGTTCCAGGCATTCAAGGCAACACGGCTCCTCGATGCCTCGTGCAACGCCTCGCGCGGCAGCGAAAGGCGAGTGGCGAGTGGTGAGAAACGGCGAATGGCGAATAGCGAATAGCGAACGGGGACCACGGCGATTGGCGATGGTGTTGCTACCGGTGCCGCGCGCGTGGTCGTCTTGGCACGCAGCACCAACGCGATCGTAGGGGCTCGGCATGCCGTGCCACTACGAGGCTTGCTGTGGTGGGTAAGAGAGGTTGGACCAGCATGCTCGATCGGGTCTGAGGTCGGCGTTTACGGCGCCGCCTTTGGTGCCGTGGACTTCGCCAAATCCCCCTCGACTCGAATGCACTGCTGGCTGATCACGGGTGTGATGTAGATGTCGGCGGACAAAGACGCGTTAACCAGAATATCCCCATCGCCGCCGTCCTGCATCGCGCGGTCGATCGCTTCCTCGATATTCGGACGCAAGCTTCCTAGCGGAATGGACAAGAAGAGTAGGTAGGCGCAATCCTTCCCCCGCACACGCGGCTGTACGATGGTGAACGAGGTCCCAAGGTTCTTAGTGCTGGCGAGCGCGAAATCGCCCACTCGTTGGTAGCAGCCGAATGCAAGAAGCGATAGCAATGAGACGCAAAGCACACGCTTCATGGGTTGCCTCCTTCTACCTGTACGGCATCACCCTGTACGCGTACACACTCTACGTTGAAGACGTAGGTAAATAGGGTTTCGCGATAGACCCTGACACTCGACATCGCGTTTGCGTCAGGTGTCGCGGCCAATGCTCAATCTATCGCTTCTTGAATATTCGGCTCGATGCTACCGATGGGCACGAACAACAAGGCATGGACGCAGTGGGTTCCTGAGACTTTCCTGGCAACCGGGCGAACATTTACGGCAACGTTGCGCGACGTAATCGCTGTGAAATCGCCGATCCGGGTCCAGCAGCCGCCGGTGACGAGGAGCACCGCAGATAAGCCTACCAACGAAACCGGCCGAAGCGAAAGCTTGTTTCAAGATACGCTCACGCACGACATGGGGCGCCCTTGTCAGAGCCAGGCGTTAATGTCAACGGCGCGGAGACGCTGGGCAGCTCTGATTACTACGTGAGTGACCAGGCTCGGAGAGCGCCGGAAGGGTCCGCGCCGACAGCGCGCGGGAACTGGTTTGTAATGGGCAATGGCGGTTCGGGTGGGTGACGTTGGTAGGGGCGACGCATGCGTTGCCCCTACGGTGCTACAGCGCGGCAGGGTACTGGGTGGTGCGGGGGCGCCCCCGCACCCTGTTTTCCTCTCCCCCTCACGGGGGAGAGGGATGATCTCTTGCTGGGCTCTGCACGTTTGCCGCACGTGTTGTCGCCGCGCGATGTTGTCACACCCTCACCCCCCGCTGGGGGAGAGGGTGCGGCGTTAGCCGCGGGTGAGGGGGATAACCCGCACGTTCGTGCAGCCGCGCGTATGGAATTCATTCCCCCACTTTGCGCACTGGCATGAGTTGGCGGCGCAGGCGCAGAGGTTGTGCCTGGCGGATGAGCTCGCGGTTCGCCTCGTTGTACGAGAAGCAGGTATTCCGCATCCCCGGCACGTGATCCATCACGAAAGCATGGCGCCGTGGCGGGTCGTCTTCGCGCTCCCGCACTTCTGCGGGAATGTTCTGGAACAAGCGCACGAAGTGCAATTGGTACGCAGCCTGGGCGATTTCCACCACCAACTCGGAGATGCGATGGCAACCGGTCGGTCCACCGACCACCTTTCGTGCCTCCACGGTAAACCCGCGCTGCACGCGCATGCCCACAAGCCCCTCGATGTTGCGGTGGGTTAGATTGCACACATTGGTGAAGGGGCCACTGCGAACCTCAGCGCGTGCGGCCACGATCTCGAGGGAGGGATGGACCACTTCGACTTCGGCGTGCACGTCGTGCACTTCATCTTGTAAAAAGGCTTCGATCAAGAAGCGATCGCCGCCGAGCGGGTAAATGTTCACTTCCTTGGTGCGGTGATAGATGGCACTGACTTCCGGCATAGAAGAGCGTTTATCCGGGCGGCGCAAGCTAAGGCAACGACGGCCATTGCCGCCTACGGATCGCGCAGCAGTGCACCGTCAGAACGCGATCCAGCGATCGTGCCAGGCGGTTTCGCCAAACCCGGCACGTACGGCTCCGCCCGGCAAGTAAATCGCTCCATCCACGGTGGCCGCTCCGAAACCGTGACGCGGCACGGGCATTGCCAGCTCCGACCACCATTGGTCGCTGGTGAAATCGTAAGCCTCGACGTGAGGAAATGTGCCGTTGGGAAAGCGCTGTTGGTCCACTTCGCCCCCGAACACCACCAGCCACGAGCCCACCACTGCGGCGGCCTGTCCGCTGCGCGCCGTCGGCATCGGGGCCAGCGCAAGCCAGCGATCGTTTTCCGCGTCGTAACGGTACAAGCCCGCAGAGTTGGCCAACCCAGAAGGATCGCGGCGACCGCCCACGGCATAGAGCTGGTGGTTCCACACGACTGCGGCGAGGTGATTGACCGCATCCGGAAGCGGGGCGGCTGTGCGCCAAACCAAAGTTTCGAGATCCAACACAGCGTGCTGTGTTGAGCTTGCCAAACCTTGCCCGCCGCCCACCACATGCAAGCACCTCCCGCGGACCGCTGCAGCCGCCGCGCCGACGGCAGTAGGAAGCTTGGGCAGCGGTTCCCACAGATCGCGTGTGGGGTCGTAGCGGAAAACATCATCGACCGGTCGAAAGCTTGCGCCCGCAAAACCACCGGCTGTAAACACATGGCTCTCACCCGCAGCCGCGGGCACGTGATGCAGCGCCCGCGGTAGCGGTGCCACCGCCCGCCACTCACCGCGAGAAACGTCGTAGGCCTCGACGGTGGCGACTCCGACTGCGCGGCTGGTGATTCCGCCGATGACGTATATGACGCCATCGAGGGCGGCGACCCCAACCTCCTGGCGCGGCCCGCCGGCGAGCGGCGCTTGAGGGTCCCACCGTGCGCGAATGCCGCGCGCACACAACGGCCTTTCGAGCGCCGAGTAGGCTACGGCCGCTAGCACATGCGCAGCACCGGCCCTTTCGTCAGCCGCCCCGCAAGCTGGAGCATGCCCGAACGCAGCTTCAACCGCGCGAGCGATTTCCTCAGCGTCCGTGCGGCCACTGCCGTCGCAGTCACCGGGGCAGAGCGCGACGGCTCGCGAACACCACGCACCACTGCCTCCCACTGCCAGTAGAAGCACGACCAGGCGAACGAGCGCAGGCATCGCCAGCATGGTGCTCCATCAATCGCATGAGTGCAACAATGAGCGTCGATGACTCTGCATGCCCCCTCCGAAATGGGCACCGAGCGGCCAACCGGCCTGCGGTCGTGGTGCCCGTAGCCGCGGTCATCGAGTTGGCGAACGGGTCCCTCAGTGCAGGCGAACGGCGGGGCTGATCCACGGCGCTGGCTCCGTTTGGCGTTCGGGCCAGGCAACATCGACCCGGCGGCGAACTGGGGGTCAGCAGCGTGGGAACCTTTTCCAGGTTGTTGGCTCCAATTGGTTGTGAGAAAGCGATTACAAGAGAGGAGGAAGACACGCATGACGACGGAAAGGGCCGTGCGGTTGCTCGCGGGAACGTTGGTCGGGATCAGTTTGCTTCTCGGCTACTTCGTGCATCCCGCCTGGTTCTTGTTGGCGGCGTTCGTTTCGCTGAACTTGGTCCAATCGTCGTTTACCGGCTTTTGCCCAGCAGAAAAGATCCTGCGCCGCCTGGGCACGAAATAGAGGCGACGATGCGCAGCGTGTCCGCTTGGATCGTACTCCTGGGCTTTGTGCTCGCGGGGAGGATCGGTGCGGAGGAACCGCCACAGCCGCCGCCTGCGGGCTGGTCGTTGCGCGAGGTGATTGCCTTGGCCGTGCAACGCAATCCCGATCTGGCGGGAGCACGAGCACGGGCGGAAGCGGCGCTGGCGCGCGTTGGCGAGGCGGAATCCGCGTTTTTCCCGCAACTGGGTGCGCGGATCACGTTTGCGCGCACCGACGATCCGTCGCGTGCCTTTGGCATGATCCTGTCGCAGCGGCGCTTCACGTTTAACACCAACTTCAATCGGCCGGGACCGACGCAAGACGTGCGCCCTGAGGTGCTTGCTGCTGTCCCGCTGTTTCACGGCGGGCAGGACTACTTCCGGCGGCAAGCAGCCCAGGCCGGGGCACGGGCGGCACGAGCCGAAGAGGTCGCGAGCCGCAACGCCGTCATCGACGCCGCTGCCCAAGCATACTACGCATTGCTGGCTGCACCGGAGCAGGTTGCGGTGATGCAGGCTTCTCTTTCTGC
The DNA here is from genome assembly GCA_026415395.1 of Candidatus Binatia bacterium. Classification (NCBI taxonomy): domain Bacteria; phylum Candidatus Binatota; class Binatia (SeqCode); species Binatia bacterium. The sequence continues at coordinate 56,789 of JAOAHD010000002.1, forward strand.
GGTGCGAAGCGCGCTAGAGAACGCCCGGGCACGCTTTGCTGCGGGCGCGGCGCTGAAATCAGACGTGCTGTCCTTAGAAGCTCGCCTCCAGGCAACGGAGGCTGCCGCCGTGCGGGCCCGCAATGCTGTGGAGCTTGCCCGCTCGGCATTGCGGCTGGTGTTGGCTCTACCGGCAACGGAAGAGGTTGCCGTCAGCCCGGCAGCCGAGGTCGGGCCGACGCTGCCAGCAAGCTTTTCCGATGCCCTGGCGCGGGCCCGCACCCAACGCGCCGAGCTGGTTGCGATGCGGGAACTTGTGGCGGCACGGGAGGCGGAAGTGGCTGCTGAGCGCGCAGCATTTTTGCCGCGGGTGGACCTCATCGGTTCCTACGGCCAAAACGCCACGGATCTGCGTTTATCGTCGAGCCGCGACAACTGGTTCTTCGGCGCAACGGCGGAAGTGGATCTATTCTCCGGCTTCCGCACCCTCCAGCGCTTGCGGGCCGCAGAGCACAACCTCGAAGAAGCCCGTCAGCTCGAGGCCAAAACCCAAGCGGTGATCGAACACGAGGTGCGCGTCGCCTTCTCGAACTGGGAAGAAGCGCGGCAACGGCTGGAGGCTTCGGAAGCAGCGGTCGCTGCTGCCGAAGAGGCGTTGCGGCTGGTGACCGAGCAATACCGTGCCGGTACCGTCATTGTTACCCGCTATCTCGAGGCCGAAGCTGCCCGTACCGAGGCGCGTTCGCAGGCGGTGGCGGCGCGCTACGAGCTTAACCGCAGTGCCGCCACATTGCGCAAAGCGATGGGCAGTTGGGAGGAGGAGATGGAACCATGAGTGCAGAGCATACCCGTTGGGTGTCGCCGCGCTTGCTCGGCGCGGTCGGGTCGATCGTCGGCTTGGCTGTGTTGCTCTTGTATCTCTCCGGGGCCATTGGCGGTCACAAAGTGGAACCCGGCACCCGACCGCTTCCCCCGGCGGTGCTCGAAGGTACCGATTCCGTGGTGACGGTGCGGGAAGTCCCCGACATCATCGATTGGCCCGGCGCGGTGCGCTCCCGGCTCGTCGCCAACGTGGCGCCGCGCGTGCTTGCCCGTGTGGCGGAAGTTCACGTGCGCATGGGATCTCCGGTCAAAGTTGGCGAGCCGCTCGTGACCCTCGATGCTGCCGAGCTGGCTGCCAAACGGGAGCAGGCCCGCGCAGCACTCGCGGCGGCAGAGGCAGAGGCGCAACATGCGGCGCAAGAGGAGCGCAGGGTGCGCGGACTTTTCGAGCAGAACGCGGCCACTAAGCAAGACCTCGATGCCATCATTGCTCGCAGTCGGGCCGCATCCGCTGCTCTGCAGCGCGCTCGCGACGCTCTAGCGGAAGCCGAGGTGGCCGTGAGCGAAACCGTGTTGCGCGCACCGTTTGACGGGGTCATTGCCTCCCGCTGGGCAGATCCCGGTGATCTGGCGGTGCCGGGGCAACCGCTGGTGGTCGTGCACGACCCTGCCACGCTGCGCTTCGAAGCCGCCATTGGCGAGTCTTGCAGTGCGGCGCTGGCCCTCGGGGCAACGCTGCGCGTGCGCTTAGACCAACCGGCTGAGGAGCTACTTGCGCGCCTCGAAGAGATTTCGCCGCAAGCCGAACCCACCACGCGCACGGTGCGGGTGAAGCTTGGCCTGCCCGAGGCTCCCGAGGTTCGTCCCGGCGCCTACGGTGTGGTGCGCGTGCCCTGCGGGCAACACCAGGCCGCACTCGTGCCCATCGCCGCGCTCCAGCGGCGCGGGCAGCTCGAATTCGTGTACGTACGAACCGACGGCGGTGTCGTCATGCGGCAAGTTCGCTCCGGGAAAACTTACGGGGACCAAGTTGAAATTCTTTCCGGCGTGGCGCGCGGAGAGCGCGTGGTGATCCCGCGCAAGGCCCAGGGGTGAGGGAAGATGAGTGCAGGCAGAAGTGAAGCCCGGCGCCGACTGACCTCGCGCATCGTCGAGAAGTTTCTCACCTCGCAACTTTCCCTTTTACTGCTCCTCGCCTCGTTTCTCGCCGGGGCCGCGGCGTTGTACCTCACGCCGCGCGAGGAAGAGCCGCAAATCGTCGTGCCCTTTGCCGATGTGTTCGTGCGGTTTCCGGGGGCTACCGCGGAAGAAACGGAAAAACTCGTGGCCACACCGCTCGAGGCTAAGCTGTGGGAAATCGACGGGGTGGAATACGTGTACTCCATGTCACGTCCGGGCGAAGCGGTCGCGACGGTGCGTTTCTACGTCGGCGAAGACCGCGAACGCAGCCTGGTGAAAGTTTGGAACAAACTCATGTCGAACCAGGACGCGATGCCGCCCGGAGTGACCAGTTGGATCGTCAAGCCGGTGGAAATCGACGACGTGCCCATCGTGCTGTTTACCCTGTGGTCGCCAGGCAATCGCGGGGACTCCTCCGACTTGCGGCGCGTGGCGGACGAGCTGCTGAACAAACTCAACCGGATTCCAAACACAGGGAAGAGCTGGGTTGTGGGCGGCGAGCCCCGGCAGATTTCGGTCTATATCGATCCGAGCAAGCTCGCTGCCCGCGGCCTCTCGCTGCTGGAAGTCGTGCGCAGCTTGCAGGCTGGCAACATCAACGTGCACGCAGGGGCGTTCGAGCGGGGCGGGCGCGAAGTACTGCTCGAGGTGGGCCCGTTTTTCCGTTCGGCAGCCGAAGTCGAGAATGCTGTGATCGCTGCCCCGAACGGGCAGGCGGTATATTTGCGGGACGTGGCCCGCGTGGTCGATGGCCCACGGGAAGTGGAGAGTGCAACGCGCATTGGCTTTGGCCCTGCCGCAGCCAAGGCCCACACTCTGTGGTGGCCTCCTGGTTTCGAGAATGCCGCGCACGATCCGCAGCGGCTGTGCCCGGCCGAACAAGGGCGCGAGTGCGCGGCTGTCACCATCGCGGTGGCCAAGCGGAAGGGCACCAACGCGGTGTGGGTGGCCGAGGCTTTGATAGAGGCCGTCAAGCAGCAGCGGGGCGTGGTCATCCCCGACGATGTCGCGGTGACCGTGACGCGCAACTACGGGGAGACTGCCAACCACAAGGTCAACGAGCTGGTCAAACACCTAGCCATTGCTGTCGCCACGATTCTGGTGCTCCTAGCCATCGCCCTCGGCCCCAAGGAATCGTTCATCGTCGCGCTGGCCGTGCCGATGACCTTGGCGATCACGCTGCTCCTCGACTTGATTTTCGGATACACGATCAATCGCGTCACGCTCTTCGCATTGATCTTGTCGCTCGGGCTTTTGGTCGACGATCCGATCGTGGACGTGGAAAACATCTTCCGCCACTTCCAGTTGCGCCGCGAGCCTCCGCTGGAAGCGACGCTGACTGCGGTCGACGAGGTTCGCCCGCCGGTCATTCTCGCCACGTTTACGGTTATCGTGTCGTTTCTTCCGATGTTTTTTATTACCGGCATGATGGGGCCGTACATGGCGCCGATGGCATTCAACGTGCCCGTGGCCATGCTGGTGTCGCTCTTGGTGGCGTTCACCGTGACCCCGTGGGCGAGTTACCACTTGCTCAAAAGCGAATACGGCAAGGAGCACGAGCCGTTCGACATTACGCGCACCGCAGTCTACCGCGGGTACCGGCGGCTGCTTCTGCCGCTGCTCGAAGTGCGACGCTACGGCACCTGGTTCCTCTGGCTCGTGGTCGCTGCCTTCGTCGGCTCCGCGTTATTGGCGGTGACGCGGGCGGTGCCGCTGAAGATGCTGCCGTTCGATAACAAGAACGAGCTTGCTCTCGTGATCGACATGCCGCGCGGGAGCACCCTGGAGGAAACCGATGCCGTGGCACGCGCCCTGGGCGCGTATTTGGCCACAGTCGCAGAGGTGACGGATTACACCACTTACGTCGGTGTTCCGGCGCCCATGGACTTCAACGGGATGGTGCGACACTATTACCTGCGGTACGGGTCACACCTAGGGGAAATCCGCATCTCGTTGCTGCCGAAAGAGGAACGCGCACAGCAATCGCACGCGATTGCATTGCGCATTCGTCCGGACGTGGAGAGGATCGCCCGCGCCCACGGTGCCAATGTGAAGATCGTTGAAGTACCCCCTGGCCCACCGGTGATTTCCACATTGGTGGCAGAGGTTTATGGCCCGCTGGAAGCGAGCAACGAGGAGCTGGTCGCCGTAGCTAAACAGGTGCGCGGGCAAATGGAGCGCACCGAAGGGGTGGTCGACGTCGACGACTTCGCGGAAGCCGAGCATGAAAAGGTTGTGCTCCACATCGACCGGGAAAAGGCGGCAACCACGGGCGTGGCCCTTGCCGATGTCGCCCACACGCTCGATGCGGCAGTGCGCGGGCTCGGCATCGGCCGCGTGCAACTTCCGAGCGAACGGCTGCCGCTCGTGCTCGAGGTCCGCTTGCCGCGCCCGCTGCGTACTTCGTTGCCCGACCTGCTGGCTGTGCAAGTGCGCAGCCAAAGCGGCCAATTGGTGCCCCTCGGCGAGGTCGTGCGCGTGCGTGAAGGCCAGGGAGAGCGGACCATTTTCCATAAAAACCTCCGCCCAGTGCAGTATGTTATTGCGGAAACGGCCGGGCGCAGCCCGGTGGAGGCCGTCTTCGACTTGCAACGTTGGCTGCGCACGAATCCCCTTCCGGCAGGCTTCCGTGTCGATCTCGCGGGAGAGGGAGAATGGAAAATCACGGTGGATGTATTCCGCGACCTCGGCATCGCCTTCGGCGCGGCTTTGGTCATGATTTACGTCCTGCTCGTGGCACAAACCCAGTCGCTGTTCCTGCCGTTGATCATCATGATTGCAATTCCGCTCACGATCATCGGCATCATGCCTGGCTTTTGGTTACTCAACGTGCTGTTTACGGAACCGGTTGGCCAATACCCTGACCCGATCTTTTTCACAGCCACGGGCATGATCGGCATGATCGCCCTTGCCGGCATCGTGGTGCGCAATTCGATCATCCTCATCGACTTCATCGAGCTCATCCAGCAGCGCGACCCCGAGCGCCCGCTCAGCGAGGTGATTGTCGAAGCGGGCGCCACCCGTTTTCGGCCGATTTTCCTCACTGCGGGCGCCGCCATGTTCGGCTCGGTGGTGATCACGCTGGATCCGATTTTTTCCGGATTGGCGTGGAGTTTCATTTTCGGCATTTTTGCCTCCACGACGTTCACCTTGGTGGTGGTCCCGTTGGTCTATTACCGACTGTATCGCGGCCGCGGACGAGAGGTGGCCGTCCCCGGATGATCGTAGGGGCTACCGCCGGTCGCCCCTGCGCGTTGCGTATCGATCGAAAGATGCCGTCGGGCCGTGGTAGCGTTGTGCCACGACGGCAGCGCGGGCGACGTATGCGTCGCCCCTACGATGGCGTTGGTGCAGGGTGCCAAGGTGGCCACACGCGCGGCAGCGGTCGCGACAGGGTCCGCCAAGGCACGCGTTCCGCATGCCCCATCTGCCATTCGCTCTTTCTCCCGCCACTCGCCGCTTGCTGATCCATTCGCCATTCACTGGCCACACCGTCCCCGCCCCACGGGCGACGCATGCGTCGCCCCTACGGGGGTGTTGGTGCAGGGTGGCCAGGTGCATGGCGCGCGTTCCCGGTCCGCCGTTCACCATTTGCTATCCGCTATTCGCTCTTTCTCACGCCACTCGCCACTCGCTTCTCGCTTGCGAAGCGGAACGCTCTGGCAAAAGGGCCAGTGCCGCTTGTATGGTGCGAGGGTCGAGGGTCGCGGTGTTCATGCGTGTCGCCATCATTACGCTGTTGTTCTTTTTGTCGGGTTTCACCGGGCTCGTCTACGAAGTGATTTGGTCCCGTTACCTCGCGCTCTTGCTCGGCAGCACGGCGCATGCCCAAGTTGGGGTGCTCGCCGTGTTCATGGGTGGATTGGCGGTGGGCAGTGCGCTGTGGGGTGCGGCGGCCGATCGCAGCGCTCGGCCGCTTCGCCTCTATGGCCTTCTCGAAATTGTCGTTGCGGTGGGCACCGCTGCCTTTGCGCTCGGTTTTCCCCTTTGGAGCAACGCCTACTGGTGGCTACTCGGCGTCGTGCCCCCGCCGCATCCTGGGTCAAAGGTCGTTCAAGCCGGGCTTTGTGTCGTCGCCATGGTGCTGCCCACGATTTGTATGGGTGGCACCCTGCCGGTGTTGGTGCGTGCGCTCAGGTTGAGCCGCGAGGGATTCGGCCGGGGGGTGGCGTGGTTGTATGCTGTCAATAGTCTCGGGGCGGCAAGCGGAGCGGCAGCGGCGGGTTTCATTTTGGTGCCCGGTTGGGGTCTGGATGCTCCGTTCCTCGCCGCGGCGGCGTTGAATCTTGCCGTGGGAGCGGCGGCCTTGGTGCTGGACCACGCGCTTCGGGCATCGGCGTTGCCTGACCAAGTTGGCGACGGTCGAGGCCCGTTTGGCGAGGCAACAGCGATTCGAGGCTACCGCTGGCTGATTCCGCTAGCGGCCGCGGCATCGGGCGCCGTTGCCATGATGTACGAAGTAGTGTGGATCCGCTTGTGCGGGCTGGTGACGGGCTCCTCCACGTACGCCTTTTCCATCATGCTGACAGCGTTCATTCTCGGCATCGCCAGTGGGGGGCTAGTGTACAGCCTGTGGGAGCCGGCGCGGCGTCGGCCGCTCCGGTTCTTTTTGATCGCCTCGCTCGCAAGTGTTGCCGTGCTGCTCGCCTGTTTGCCGTTTTACGAGCGGCTTCCGTACCTGTCCGCGCGCCTGCTGTGGTTCGTACGCCAGTCGGGCTGGGGTTTTGGGGCGTATCAGCTTGCCGTCCTCGGTTTTTGGGTTGCCGTGATGTTTCCGCTCACCTTTACGAGTGGGCTTACCTTCCCGGCGCTCGCGCATGCGGCCGCGCAAGTGATTTCTGGGCGTGGTCGTCCGGTGGGCGCCGTGCTTGCGGCGAACACGTTGGGAACGATTGCGGGTACGGTGGGTGCTGGGCTTTTCTTGCTACCGTGGCTATCGCTGCGCGGTACGTTTCTCGCTGCGGCCGGGATGACGCTTGCTGTCGTGAGTGCCCTCATCGTGGCGGATCGCCACGCGAGTGTGCGACAAAGGGCGCAGGTCGTGGTGGCGCTGGCGGCGGTGTTCGGCCTCTACGTGTTCTTGCTTCCTCACTGGGACCTGCGCTTGCTCGTTGCCGGAGAATTCCGCCGGCACGAGGGGATCGGGCCGGATTTGAGCTTTGGCGACTACAAGGCTGGCTTCGCGCAAGAGCTCGTGTATTACCGCGACGGTGCCACGGCTACCGTGAGTGTGGAAACCACCGCCGACGATGTGATCTTGCGCGTCAACGGCAAGTCGGATGCCTCGGCCGTCGGTGATCGCGAGACACAACTCCTGGTGGGGCACTTGGGGCCCTTGATTCTCGGCGATCCCGAGCGGGTTTTGGTGATCGGCTATGGCAGTGGCATGACCTTGGGGGCGATTGCGCGGCACCCCGTGCAGGCGATTGACGTCGTGGAAATCACCCCGGAAGTGATCGAGGCCGCCGAGTTTTTTCGCCCTTGGGTGAATTCGGTGCGCGGGGACAGCCGCGTGCACGTGCACGTGGAAGACGCGCGCACGTTCTTGTTTCGCACCCCGCACCGTTACGACCTGATCGTGAGCGAACCCTCGAACCCCTGGGTGTCGGGGGTGAGCAACCTGTTCAGCCGGGAGTTCTTCACGCAAGCGCGAAAGCGGCTGTCGCCGCGCGGCATGTTGGTCCAGTGGTTCCATACGTACGAGACGAGCGATGACGTGGTAAGCATGATCTTACGCACTGCTGCAGAGCAATTTCCCGATGTGCGGCTCTTTCAGTGCAACCATGCGGACTTTGTCCTGGTGGCCTCCCGAGGGCCGCGCACGCTCGACCCCGAAGCCACTCGCGCCGCCTTTGCGCACGCCTCGGATTTGCGTGCGATCGGGCTGACGCAATGGGAAAGCGTCTTTGCATTGGAAATCGCCGGGCCTAGCGGTGTGCGTGCGTTGGCGGGGCAAGGGCCGGTGCACACCGACCGCCGACCTCTGCTCGAGTTCCAGGCAGCGCGCGAATTTTATAAAGGCTCGCAAGCCTCGATGATCCAGGAGGCGCGTTTGCAGGGCAACGATGAACTCCTGCTCCGTGCCCGTGACATTCCGGTGGCGGCATTGCGAGAGTGGGGCCGCTACCAACAGCGGCTTGCGGGGCTGAACCAACTCAGCAGCTTGCGCCTCCTCCTTGCGTGGTTGGAGCAGGATCCCCTGGACCCGGTGCTTCACGAAGTGGGCGGAGAGTTTCTCAGGGCCTATCCGCGAGACCTCTTCGTGATGCGGGAATTCACTGCGGTCGCGGGCGCGGGAGGGCCGCAGCGTGGCGAACGGTTGCGGGGTTTGTTCGCAATTCTGCGCTCGGGTCCGCAACCCATTAACGAGCGCTTCTTGGCCTTGTTGAGACCGCTCGCGCTCGATTCGCAAACCTCGCGGCGTGATGCTGAGTTGGAACTCCAACTAGCGGAACTGTACGTGGCAGCGCACGCCTTTGCAGACGCGCTCGACGTGCTCGACTCCAGCGAGGGGATGCGGGTCATGGCCGCCAACGACGAGTGGACGCGTCGCGCCTGCATCCGTGCGGCTGCGCTCGAGGGCTTGCAGAGATGGAAGGAGGCGTTGGTCGCGTTAGAGCGCTGTACACCGGGCGACCCCGCTCAGCGGCAACGAGTGGAAACACAGCGCCGCGCTCTGCAAGCAAGGGTGGGCACCGGAGGCAACTCCCGGTAGGCGCGCGCCGAGCGCTAGGCTCTTTGCGCCTGCGTCCAATGGTTGCGTGGTCGCGCGCTGTTCCCCCGGCGGGGAAATCAGCGTTTGGCCGGGTCGCACTCGCTCGCTGTTTCCAGCAGGGGTAGGACCTCGGATCCAAAGCGCTCGATTTGTTCCACCAGTTCCGCGCACGACCGGCTACGGAAACGCACGCCGATGTGTTGCACGCCCAAGGCACCGAGGCGGCGTATAAGCGCTGCAATTTGCTCGGGCGAGCCGCTGGTGCAGTGCGGTGCCAGCTCGGGGGGCGGCTCTCCCACGTATAACCAAGGTGAGTTGATGCCCACTTCCAGCGGCTCGTTGCCACGCGCCCGTTGACGCTCCCGGCGCAAGTACTCGAGCGCAGCTTCCATGCCTATGGCCGGCACGCCTTGCGGCAACCACCCATCCCCGAGCCGTGCAGCGCGGCGGAGCGCACCGGGTGTCGAGCCGCCCACCCAAATCGGAGGGCGTGGTCGCTGAACGGGCCGCGGCCGAATGCCCAAGTCGGCAAACCGCCAGTAGGTTCCTTGGTGGGTGGGAAATTCCTCCGTCAATGCTGCCTGCAGCGCAACGATGGCTTCGTCGAGCAAGCGGCCTCGGCTGGCAAAATCCACCCCTAAGGCGGCGAATTCGCCTTGCAGGTGCCCGGCGCCCACGCCGATGATCAAGCGTCCGCCGGATAGCGCATCGAGGGTACACAGAGCCTTGGCGGCAACGAGCGGGTGCCGGTAAGGCAGAACTAGCACGTACGACAACAAGCGGATGCGTTCGGTGCACGCTGCGAGGAAGCCCAAAGTAGAGAAAATGTCGTACCAAACTGTCGACATCGCTTCGGCTTGTGCACGAGGGATGGCGATGTGGTCGCACACCGCCAGATAGAAAAAACCAGCTCGGTCGCAGGCCTGCGCGATGCGGCGAATCTCGTCGCGGCCGGCGCCAGCTTCCCAAGGCTGAGCGAACACGCGGCTTTGTGCCACAATTGGGAGTTGCATGCCGCAAACCAGGCGGCCCGGGGGGCAAATTTGCACGGCACCGCTGGCTGGGGAACCGCCGGTCATGGTCAACTCCGCACTGCGGGCTGCGCTCCTTCGGCGGAAGGCGTACGGCCGAGGGCAGCCAAGCGATAGCGCGTGGTGCTGTGGATCGGATCTTTGTCGAAGCGGGGAATGACGTACTTACCGAACAGCTCCACGGAGCGCTTGGCCACCCACTGGGGCTGGGTGGATGCCAAGATGCCGAAGATAATTTGGTCGCACCCGATGTCGACGTATTTTTGCACGGCCCGAGCACATTCCTCGGGATCGCCGACGATCCTTTGCCCGGTGCGGATGCGTTCTTCGAGTTGGTCGAGTGTCGGCTCGGGGATCACTTGCGGCCAGGGAGGAATTCCGGCCGGGCGGGGGAAGGTGTCCAAGTACCGGAACACCAAGCTCACGTGATACATGTTCCCCATGTTGCACGCGATGCGGCGCGCTTCTTGGCCGTCCTCCGCGCATACGAGTTGGGTGACGCAGGCCACGTTGTCGTTGACATAGTCGCCAATGGGCTCGGCGTTGCGAATGGTTTTTTTGTAGACCCGAATGAGCGGCTCAAAATCCTTGGGTGAGCCCAAGCTGAAGCAAAGCGCCCCGACGCCCAAGCGCGCTGCCTTTTCAAAGGTGGAGGGGTTCCCGCACGCCATCCACAGCGGCGGGTGCGGCTTGCTGTACGGCTTGGGGAGTACGTTGCGTTCCGGCATGGAGAAATACTTCCCGGTGAAGCTGTAGCGTGTCTCCTTCCACATCCTCAGTATTTGTGGAAATGCTTCGTCGAACATTTCGCGGGTTGTATCGCTGTCCGGAATTCCAAAGCCTTTGAATTCCGTGCTCGACGAGCCCCGGCCGGTGCCGAACTCGAAGCGGCCCTCGCTCAAGTGATCCAGCATCGCCACCCGCTCTGCTATGCGGGCCGGATGGTTGACGGGAGGGGTGATGTTGAAAATGGCTGAGCCGACGTGGATGCGCTCGGTGCGTGCCGCAATGTACGGGAGAAATACCTCCGAAGCGCTGATGTGCGAATATTCTTCCAGGAAGTGGTGCTCGACCGACCAGACGTACTTGAAGCCGTTGCGGTCGCAATGCACCGCGAGATCGAGCTCTCGCAGAAGCCGTTCATGTTCGGCTCCTTCCGGATTGGCTTCCATTTCGTGCCGTGGAACGTGCGCTTGAACAAACAGCCCAAATTCCATCCCAGTCCTCCTTCCCTTCACTCACTTGCGGATGTTCGCACGCGTCGGCCGTGAGCGCCGAAGGGGTGTGCGCCGTTCGCGCTCGGCGCGTGCCTCTTGCATGTGCTGCAATTCACCGAATGCTGCCTGTAGGTCGGCGGCAAAGTCGTGCGCGTCGGGCACCAAGTCGTAATCGGCATTCACGCCGAACAACAGGCGGCCGTCGTAGCTAAAGATGGCGACGCCGAGCCCTTGGTAATCGAACAAGGGCACGGTTGGATACCCGCGGAGCAGGCGCGAGCCGAGGAGGTAGAGCGGAAACTGCGGTCCGGGCACATTCGTGACGATCAAATTGAAGGGCGACATCCGCATCGCCACCCGCACACCGAGAGTGAGCACGGGGTTCATCACATCCGCGATGCGGGTGAACACTTCGAGCGCGCGCTCTTCGCCTGTGTGTTTACGGCGCTCGGTTTCGGCCACGAGTGTGCGGTAGCGGGCCAGCGGATGAGGCTCTGCGACGGGTAAAGAGAGGAGCCACGCGGACACGCGATTGCCCGGCCCTGGGTGATCCTCCGCTCGCCGCAAACTCACCGGCACGACGGCGCGAAAGTCCAACCCGTCGAGGCTGACCATTTTTCGTAACAGATAGCGGCGCACGGCTCCGGTTACGGTGGCGAGCACGACGTCGTTGACCGTGCCGCCCCATCGGTTCTTGATTTCCTTGGCTGCAGCCAGCGGGAGCTCTTGCCAGTCGAAGCGCCGGAAGGGGCCGATGGGCTGGTTCAACGGTGTCGGGCTCGGGAAGCGCAAGCCCGAGCGGATGAACGACCAGCTCCGATCCATTGCTTGCGTTGCCTGCTGGAGCGCCGCTTGCGGGTTCTCCAACGCCGCACGCGCCGCGCGCCACAGTTGGACTGGCAAGGACATTCGCTCCAGTGCCTTGTCGCGGAGAAGCTGGGCACCTGAGGGTGCTGGCCGCGGGCGCCAAGGTGGGGGCGGTTCGAAGCGTTCGACCGGTGACGGTTGCAGGAGCGTGGCCATCAAGTCCACGCCGGAAACTCCGTCCACCACGGCGTGGTGTGTTTTCAACAGGATGGCAAAGCGGTCGTCCTGCAAACCTTCGATCACCCATGCTTCCCAAAGTGGCCGCCGCCGATCCAGGGGGATGGACATCAGCCGCCCAGCAAGCTGTTTCAGTTGCTGTTCGTCCCCGGGGCGCGGCAGCGCCGTGTGCCGCACGTGGTAGTCGAGATTGAAGCGATCGTCATCGATCCAAACTGGGCTTCCTTCCCACGGCACGAAAGCGAGCCGCTGCCGGTAGCGGGGGATGAGCGGCAATCGGGAGGCGATGTAGGCGCGGATGCGTTCGATATCGATGCCGCCGTCTGGTCGCACGAGGGAGCCAGCTTCGAACAGGGTGACGCCACCGAGGTGCATGTGGGTCGAACGCTTCTCGAACAGCAGAAACGATCGGTCAGCAGCACTCAGTGGTTCGTACCATGCTTGTGTCATCGTGCTCCTAGCCCCGCGCTGCGCGTTACTCCCCCCAGCCGCTGACATCGACCCCCAGAGATCGAATAAAATCGAGCACGCGGTCCGGGCGCAAATAATCCGGCGGCCGGTCGTACTGCCACATGCGCGACTTGCCGGTTGGCGTCACAAAGCGCAGCGCTTGCTCGAGGGAAAACAACACTCCCCGCCGGCAGATTGCCCGTTCGTAGGCTTCTGCGTGCTCGCGGCTGCACACGAAATTCATCGAATCGCACATGTGTACGATGTTGGTGGTGTTCCACTCCCGCGGGCTCGAACTCACGTGGATGGCCAACGATGCGGGTTCGTGGTTGAGGAGTTCGCCGTTGCGGCTCAGCAGGCGCACGGGGCCGAGGCACTGGGCGCAGTAGCCCTCGATCCGCACGTCTTGGTCGCGCAGCGGCGGCATCATCGACACGGCTAGCGATTCCATCGCACACCCGGCGTAGGCGAGGAAGCGGTTCCCCACGTGAATTTCTGCGGGAGTTGGGTAGCTGGAGAAGGGTGGGGCCTTGAGGATGTTGAGGTTTTGGGTGGTGAGATCGACCACGCACATGATGCCGAGGTCCAGCTCCTTGTACGCCTCGGCAATTTCGCGGCGCGAGAGCCCGGTGGCCTCGTGCACAGCGCGCAAGTTGGGCGCGCGCCCGTGAGTGCACCAGTACTCGTAAATAAACTGCCGCACTTTGAGCGCTGCATCGCTGAAGCGGAATTCGGGCACGTTTTGTGGCATGGGCCCCTTCCTAAACGAACGATTGTTCGTTGCCTACCCTGTTTTTGTGTTCGAGGCTAGTCCGTCATCGCCGGAGGCGCTGGAAGTGCACCGCCGGTGGAGACGGGGGATGAGGGTGTGGGACGCGGGTGGTGACGGAACCACGGGCGACGCATGCGTCGCCCCTACGGGTTGCGTCGTGGCAAAGATTCCCTCGCGGTGTGGTCACCGGCAAATGCATTGTAGGGGCAGGCCTTGTGCCTGCCCGTGGGGGTGGGGGGATCGGCCGTCGAGCAGGCAGCGGCGGCGCGATGGCTGGCAACGCGGGCAGCCACAAGGGCTGCTCCTACAATGGCGTTGGTGGCGCGTGCCAAGACGGCCACCCGCGGGGCAGCGGTGGCAACACCATCGCGAATCGACGTGTTCCGAATTCGCCATTCCCTTCCAGTCGCTGCTCGCTACTGGCCACTTGCGCCCCCTCACCCGCGGCTAACGCCGCACCCTCTCCCCCCTGCCGGGGGCGAGGGTTTGCGAATATCGCGCGGCGACTACACGGGCGGCAAACGTGCAGAGCCCAGCAAGAGAATCTCCCTCTCCCCCGCGAGGGGGAGAGGGAAACAGGGTAAGGGGGCGCTCCCGGACCACCGGGCACGCTGCTGGGCTGTGACACCGAAGGCGGCGACGCATACGTCGGCCCTACGATCGCGTTGCGGCAGGGCCGTAAGATGCATGGCGCGCGTTCCCGATTTCCGATTCGCCGTTCGCCTTTCACACCGCTCGCCACTCGCTGCTCGCTGATCCATTTGCTGGCCGCATCGGGCCCGCAGGCCTGGCGACGCATGCGTTGGCCCCCGTCCGGCTGACCATCAGACCGAACGGCCATTCCTCATTCGCTGTTTCATCGAGCGCTCCCGACTCGCCGCTCGCTGCTGATTTGCCATCCGCCCCTTGTGTGACCACTCGGTCGCTCCGGCGGCTGCCTCACGCACCCTGCGCTGCATCAGCAGTGGCGACCCGCCCCGCAAAGCTTGTGACCTCCGCACACGCTTCTGGGGCGACGATTGCTCAAAGGGGGGCGCCGCGGATCAGGGCGTAGCAGGCGGCTTGCTCGGGCTCTGTTGTGCCGGGAGCTAGAGGCTCGCGATCACCTTCTCCCAGGTGGCAACAACTTGCTTGTAACGGGGATGGGGCGCACCGATGTGGAGATGGAACCCGTACTGCTGGTGCGCATCCGACCAGCAGGCATGGTGTTCCACAACGCCAGCTTCCGCTCGCCACACGGTGACGAAATTACACCCCCCGATGCTCTTTTCGTTCCAATGCTTCCATTGCGTACCCGTTCGCGTCCACTTCTACAGCAAATCGCGGCACGAACGATCGAACTCTTGGATTTTCAACCAAATGGCTGCAACTCCCTCATCGATGATGGTTCTCGGGTTGGTCGTGCGGGGGTCATCCAAGGGCACGTCGATAATCGAGAAGTCCCCGCATCCCTCGGACGAATCCGGCTTGAGGTACCAATCGTCCGGGTACCACACCCGGTATCCTCGGCATGGGTGTATAAACCACGCAGCGGCTGCGCTTCCCGCGCTTAGCACGCACAACATTGTCCCGCCCACGATCCTTGCCCACGAAGACATGATCGATCCTCCTTCGTGTCCGAGCAGGATGCCTGAGTTGCCTCCGGCAGGAAAACCGATGCCCATTTCGTTGACATGGACCACCAGCCGGGCGACGGCGACTTCGTCCAGGACAATCCAGCGGTTTTGGTGTCGAAAGAAAATCCGGAGGAGAACATCGTCTGCCGAACGGCGAATTCAGCGCCCGTCTCAGAGTGTCGATACCGTCAAAAATCGTCGGAAGGCCATCATGGTCATTGGGGCGCGACGAACTTAATCGAGAACAGACCGGCGCGTGCCCAACGTCCGATAACCTCTGCTGCTCATTTTGCCCCTCCCGCGAATTGCAAGCTGTCGTAAGTCTGCGCCATGAGCTGCAGCAGTTGCTCCAAGTTCACGCCTAGTCCGCCGCCGGCCAGCCTCACCACAAAGCGCCACTCCCCCAGCTCCTTGCAGGCAAACATGTAAAGCACCGGCCACTGCCAGTATGAGCTTGCCCACGTGTATATGACAGGAATTCCCGCCCTTTTCCCGGGTGCCTCGGCCTCATCCCGACCCCTGCCGGCGAATCGGTTGACGAGCAGCTTCTCGAGTACCTACGAGCACGGGGTCCTCACGCCCTCCCGCCAAACGGCCACTTCCGTGTGATCTTCGGGTAACACTTTGCCGTCGTTCACGTACCCCGCTGCACCACTGCTAGAGGCGACAAACAACCCGTCGACTTCGGAAGAGGAACGCTTTTTCACCGATACCCCCACCGTAAATCGCCAATCCCCCAAAATCGCGGGCGTGGGTGGCGCGAGCGGCTCGATCAGTTCCGGTGGGGAGTGCACTTTCCAGCCATCCGGGTACCACACCGTGTAGCCGAGCTTGGGATGGCGAAAGGTGGGGGCGCTCGCTGGAGCGACGAGGCCAGAGGCAAGTGTGGCCGCCAATGCGCATGCGATCGCTCTGCTGAAGGAACGCCTCGGTTTCATTGCTGCTCTCCTCCCGCTGCTCGTGTGGGTGTGTTCCTCCTGGGTTGCTCCACATGGAGCATGAGCGGACTGCCGCGTACAGCATGAATGGACAGACCGGGGGTGCGGGCAACATGAAGCGGTCAACACTTTGCCCGCTAATCTCCCGCAAGTACCCTCGCAGGCTATGCCGATGCACGCGTGGCTGCACTTTGGCGAGCGGGGCGCCGCTGTCGGCAAAAATAAGTCCTTCGACCCGACGGGCTTCGACGCGTCGCAGTTCGAAGGATCCGAGCCGGGCAAACGTGCCGCCCACAAAGGCAATGCGGCCACAGCAGATCGATTCCGAACAGCGCAAGTCCCACGTTTGCCAGGGATGCCATTGGCGTGCAGTGGGGTGCGACACTTGCTGCGCGGAGTGGCGCCGATTCCGGACACGCACCCGCCCGCTACGAGCGCCCAGTTGCCAGGCACGCCGACAGCGGACCTAAATCCTTCCTCTGCCCACGTGGGCGGGGGACAGGAGAACAAAAGAATCGCCCCAACGAGGAACCCGAGCAATGGTGAATTGTCGTACGGCCTCCACCTTCTCGGCCGAAATCGTCGCCACACCGTGAGGGGAGCAGCGCCGAAGAACAACAGGGCCGCGAAGCCCGCAGTTCGGCCGGGCGGGAGAAGCGCGCAAACCGGGCCACCAGGAGGTGGACTGGGGCGGGCCACCGTGAGTGAGCCGGTTTCGACGCTCACTGCAAGCGCGCTTGCCGTGGCATCTGCGGCCATTGCATTCGAAAGCGCGAGCGGAACCGTGTAGCCAGGTGTTGCTGTGGAGTAAATCGACCCCGAACAGCTCGCCACAGGACCATCTGGCAAATGTACTCCCGCTGCAAATGCCTCCGGCGACGGTAGAAAAACGTGCCGCATCTTGCCGGGATTCCACGGGCTCTGGCCAGCAGTGAGCGTGAAACCGAGGGCTGCGAGCGTAGGGTCGATGGTGCAACCAGCGAAGGACAGGACATCTTGGGGAATGCTCAAGTCCACCTGCAGCCCGACGGCCCGATTTTCGCTGTTGCTCACGACGACGAGCACATCGACCGCCCCTCCGCGCGCACCCGAAGCGGGGGGGAACCGTGACGAGCAACGCACCGGCACGCATCACCGCGGAGAGCGCGAAGAGGATGAGTCTGATGACTGCTGCCGTTCGAACAATCATGGTCAACCTCCTGTGCATCGACTCTTTGCCAAAAGAGAAAGTCAAGGTTGTGCGGCACTTCGGTGCGGTTCACTAAACGGGTCGTGCCTCGTGTTGCGGATGACGATGAGTCGCGAGGCATGAGGGGCGCAGGGCTGGGATTGCTTGGCGGAGTGTGCCCTGAGTGGAGCGCCGGAGCCGGCAGGGCCGTGGCCGGTTGTCCATCTTGGGTGGACGAACCCTGGGAAGCGGAGAGGGGCCGAAGCAGCGGGGAGCGGGGTACCACCAGTCCCCGCTGCTTGGATGTTGAGCCTGGAAGGCGAGAGATGACGAGCCATGAGTGCTTCGCTCCGCTCGCGATGGTGGACGTGACCGGAACCCTGCTTAGGTGGCGTTGCAGGTCGGGCAGTACTTCTGGAAGAGTTCCAGGGTACGCGCGCTCGAGGCGTTGTGCAGCGTCACTTCGCCACCGACCGTTTGGTGGATGAGCACACGCACCGGCGATCCCAGCGGTCCCGAGAACAGGTGAGTGCCGACCAGCATGTGGCCAAAGGCGTAGCGATCTTGCAAGTAATGCGAGGCAGCGCCGAGGTGGTATACCTTGTTGCCGCCGCGGGCGAGCTTGTCCAGGTGAAACGCTTCTGCGCGCTTCGCGGCGAGGTCGAAGTGATCCTCGTTGTTCAGCATGCGGCCGAGCTGCTTGAAAAAGCCCTGGCCGACGGCGTCCTGCTCTTGGTTAGCAGCGGTGATGCGCTCGGCCAAGTGAGCGGGATAGCCGGCCTCCAATGCAGCGTCGTAAGTAATTCCGTTATGCGTGGAGGTGTTGCTCGCCAGTTGGAAGCCTGGCTTGGCAGGCGCCGAACTGTCGCTCGGCAGCCCGGCTCCTATCATTTGATCGAACATATAGGTCGCGCCGTAACCGGCCAGGGTGCTCAAGCCGTACACCCACTCGTCGGACAATCCGGCCCCTTCGGCAACCTTCTCCGTGGCCTTCGAGATCACCGTGCTGAAGGCGGCGCGAGCGCCGACCTTGGCGAGGCCATCTACGGCCTGCGCCACACTGGTCAACTTGATATTTCCGGCAAGCGCACTGGTTGCGAGGGCAACGCCGCCGGCAACGATGCCCAGTCCGATCGCAACTGCCCCGGTGATTGCGCCCGCCAGGGCAGCCTGGCCGATTTTAGACAGCGGCAACCCCTGGGCTGCGGCCGACATGGCGTTGATCGCCGCAGAGAGGAAAATGCCGACAAGGATGACCAGAATCGTCTCGAGGAATGCGCCTTGGGCATCGGTGGCATTGGTTGGGCTCCACGCAGCGTAGGCGTACGGGCTGCCTTGCGGCATTGCGGGGTCCAGGCTGCTGAACTGGCCGAGATCAGGGTCGTAAAAGCGAAAGCCCGCGTACTGAAGCCCGCTCGCTGGTTCGCGCTCATAGCCGGTGAATTCGCGACAGCCGTGGCTGCTCGCTGCGCATCGCGTGGTGGGGAGACGGCGACCGGCGCTATCGAAGTAGCCAAGCACGCCTCCGTACGGGAGGTAGCGCACGTGAACGACGACGCGCCCGCTGGAGTCGGTCACCAGTTGCGTGGAGCCGAGGTGATTGAGGTGGAAGTAACGAAACTCAGAGGGAAGGGATTGGCCTTCGGCTCGGGACACGAAGAGCGGCCAGGGGAGGGTGCCGGACGACCAAACGACAAGTAATCCGATCACGAAGGCCGGGCGGATGCGTTGACCGAAGCATCGGGCTCCGCGGCCGGGGGCAAGGCACAACAGCGCCAGCGTGACAAACAGAACAGTTGCTCCAACCTGCGCCACGTCGGTGCGTATCGATAGTTGCAATCCGGGCTGACCAGTGGCGGCGGTGCGGGCGAGCAAAGTCCAAGGAGGCACTTCACGGTCCGCTTGAGCAAGCTGCTGGTTGGGGGACCGCTGTGAAGCGAGCAGGATGTTGCCGGCGAAGTAAAACTTGGTGGCGTACCCGGGCTCGGCCTCGATGAGTCCAAAGTAGTAACGCTTCCAGGACCCTCCGCTGCGTCGTTCGCCGATGCGCATGCCGGTGTGGTCGTAGTGAAACTCGACGGCGCCGCCGTTGATCCGCACCAAGCGGTTGTCGGCATCGTAGGTGAAATCGTAGCCGGGCTTCCTGATGCGATTGCCGTTGGCGTCGTAGGAAATCCGGTTGTCGGTAGTGTCGATGGCGGTCGCCCGGTGGGGTCGGTACGGGTCGTACGCAAAGGTCGACCCTTCTTTCCGCGTGATGTTGCCCAAGGCGTTGTACTGGTACGTGATCGTGGCGTTGCTTTGTGGCAGCGTGCACGAGGTGAGGCGGCCGAGCCCGTCGTAGTTGAAGCTTTCCGAGCGATCCAACTCGGGAATTCCGGCGGTCGACCCTTGGTCGAGAATTTCGCCGACGAGTCCGTTGGCCGTGTAGGAACGGTAAGCGAGGCTTTGATAGCGCGCAGCACCGCGGGTGGTTTCGCTCGCCAACAAGCGGAAGGCCCCCGTAGCGGTGGCGTACGTGCGAACGTCGCGCGTACCGTTGCCGAAGCGGATTTCGCGCGGACGGCCGAAGAGGTCGTAGGTAATTTTGCGCGCGTAGACGCGATTGCCGAGCACCGCGTACAGTTGCCCCGCGCGGTCGTAGCGGTGGCGCACGACCTCGCCATCGGGATACGTGAGGCTGGTGATGTTGCCGGCGGCGTCGTAGGTTCGTTGCAGGAGTGCGGAAGTTGCGGATTCGCCGGGTAGGCTCATCGTCGTGCGAGCGGCAACGACCCTCCCGGCACGGTCGTAGTACAACGAGGAAATCACAGTGCCGCCGTCGTCACTGCGCTCCTCGACGCGAGTGATGCGCCCGAACGCTCCCTCCGGATCTGCTCCGACCGCAGCAGCGTCAATCACATCCGGATACGTGTCGTACCCAAAGGAAATCGCCGGCTCCTCGCCGCAACGCCAAACGAAACTGTCCCCAGTGTAGTAATGTTTGGCGACCAGGCGATCCTTATCGTCGTAACAAAGGCTGATGTGCCGCCCGGGCGTGGGATCGTCTTCATAAACGCGCTTGCCGTTGGGGTCGTAGCCGTACGACCAAGTGCCCGAGTTGGGATCCTCGCGCCGCACGAGGAGCCCGCGGGTGTCGTACTCGTGAATGACCATTGTGGCATAATTCCACTGCCCCGAATCGCCGGCCTGCGTCAGCGTAAGCAAGCGCCCCAGGCCATCGTACGTCCGCAGCGTTCCTTGCAAGAAGCGCCCGTCGGACGACGCCACGGTTCGGCTTTCGACGACCCGGCCATAAGCGTCGCGTCGTTCGGTGGTGATGGAGCCGGCGCAATTGCGGGCAACGGCGCAAGCATCCCAAGACGTTGTTGTCCAAGCCACGCTGTGGTCGCGGCGTGTCACCGCACCGTCCGGTAGTCTGGTCACGATCACCCGTCCGAGCCCGTCGTATTGGTAAGAGGTCCAACCCGTGTCGGGACTGAGCGGAACGAGTTCGCCCCCGCGCCCACGTGTGGTGAACGGTGCCGCCTTGCGGGTCAGAAGTCCTAACTCGTTATACACGCGTGTCGTTTCCACAACGAGCACGCGGCGGCCATCGACGTATCCCTCGCGTTGCGACTGGACCGAGCGCCCGAGCGCGTCGTACAACTCGAAGCGAGAGAGGTAGCGGCGGTTGTCGATGAGGGTGCGTGCCTCGATGGCAGTGGGATAGCCTGGGGCTCCGAGAACATGGGCAAATTGCCGGTAAGGCTGCCCGCGCGGGTCACCCTCCGTAGGCAGCCGATCTCCCGGCCGGAATTCCGCTCGCAGGCGACAAAAGGTGTCGTACTCCCAGCGGGCCGCCGGTGGGTTGGGAGCAGTCGGTGTATGCGGGGTGGTTTCCCCGGTCTTGACTCCACAGGCCGGATCGTACTCGAAGTCGACCTGGTGGCCGGCGGGGTCTTCGACAAGTCGAGGATAAGTGCGCGTCACGTCCTCGTAGAGGGTAATGGTGCGTCGGCCCCACGTGTCCTCCACCCGCTGCACGTTGCCTTCCGCGGTGTAAGTTAGGCGGGACCTGGTGCACAGCCCGCCCCCTGGGCACCAGCGATACATCCACTCGAGTCCTGGTGGGACGGGGTTCACCCACGCGTATTTTTCCGTGAGGTTGCCCGCGTCGTCGTAACTGTACCACTCGCGCTGCAACGTCGCTTGCGTGCCTTGGGGGTCGTCCACCGTCCAACTTTCCCGAGCACGGTCCACCAAATACCGGGAAGGTTCATCCCAGAGGTGGTAAAGCGTGATGGTGTCCACTGGCTTGGTTTGCGAGCCGAAGCGCCGGGTGCGGACGACGTTGCCGTAAGCGTCCCACTCGAGATTGGTTGTGCCGCTGACGGCGCGGATGACGAAGTTCGTGGTGTCGTACCGCAGGGATTGCTCGAAGCGAACCCAGTAGCGGTCGGAGCTCTGTCGTATGTGCGGACATGGTGTTGGTTGGCAAGTTGCGGGATTCGCATGGCATGAGGGGTCGAGCCGCAAGCAACCCCAGGTGCTGGTTTCGTGCACGAGCAACTCGTCGTCGGGTGTGAGCACCATGCTGGCCTCGACTTTGCCCTTGCGCACCGCGTCCTGATGGAAGAAGCGAACCTTGCGGTAGCCATTGGGCTGCACTTCCATCACTGTGCGAAATCCCCGGAACTCTCGTGCCCGCGGTTCGTAACGGCCGTAGGCGTAGTGGAGTTCGGTGGTGATTTGGTGGCTGCCTTCGATGACGCAATCTGTTCCGGAGCCACGTCCGCATAGGCCGTCGGTGCGCGTGATCTCGGCCACGGTCCACTGCACCCAAGGGAGACGAGAAACGCCGTAGTTGTCGGTGTTGTCCCAAACGGTGGAGGGCTCGTACTCGAGGAGCGTCACACTGCCGAGACCGTTTTCGGACTGGATCATGAGGTCCGGCCGCAAGCCGAAAGGATTCCGCGCAACGAGGGCGGCGGGCTGGTTCGCGCAATTGCGGCCGTTTTCGCTCGGGCACCAGGCACCGTTGCCATTGTGGTACAGGGCGATTTTCCCCGGGAAGCTGAATTCGGCCGCGGCGTTGGCGAAGTCGACCATGTGGTCGCCATCGACGTCGAATGTGTCTGCGTAGGTGTAGGAAACAGTGGTTCCACCGAAGCGCTGCTCCCCGAGATTGCGGAGCTGCGCGGGCGCGCTTCGCCAAGGAAATGGCTCGTCGGCAAAGCCCGCCCCGCGGTTGAACCAAACCTGCCACCGGCCGGGAGCCACGCTGCTGCACGTTTCGACGGCATCCGGCAGGCCGTCGCCATTGACATCGAGGAGATCCCGCACCACGTCACCCCGCCCGTCGTTGAGGGTCATTTGGATGCCGTTCCACCCGCAAGGGGATGTCGGCAAAGACCACTCGAGTGGCCCGACCACGTCGTTCCCCGTGTTGATCATGACGAACCACTTGCCGGTGTAGCTCGACCCAACGCGTGGATCCCGCGCCAAGACTTGATCAGCCAAGCCATCGCCGTTCATGTCGGCGAGTGCTGCGATTTGCAAACCGTTCCGTGTGGTGAAGCGCAACACCCGCCACGGTGTGTCGAGGCGCATGGGAGTGGGTGAGAACTGCGTTCCGTTGTTATGCCAGATGAGCACCTCTCCGTTTTCGATCGACACGTAGTCCGGCCGGCCGTCGCCGTTCATATCGATCAGGTCGGCCAGGTCCGCCGAGCCGTCTTCAAAGCCGAGAAAACTCCGGCCGGACTCGGTTCTGCGCAAGTACCCAGCGGGCGCAGGGAACGGGACCGGTGGGTCGAAGCGCCACTGCTGATGGGTGGCATCCGGCGGCCGACCACGGTGCACGTCCCAGTAGGGCTGCGACGGACTCCAGCCGTACGAGGTGACGTAGTCGGGGAACCCGTCTCCATCGATATCGAACACATCGGCCATGGCGCGCGCATCACTTTCGCCGAGGCGCGTGAAGCGAATGCCCGGACACTCGCTGCCGACAGGTGGCCCAAATTCGTCCTCGACGATGCCACGGATCGACCACTCCGTTGGCGTCGCGGCAAAGCCGGCCGGGCTGCCAAAGTAGACGTCCCAGTCGGCGCGCCGCAGCGTGAGATCCTGTCCCCAAGTCATGCAGTCGGTGTTCACGTTGACGAGATCGGTGAAACCGTCGCCGTTGAGGTCGAGAAGATCGCGGTATGTCGTCCGCTCGCGTCCCCACGTCACCACGCGACGCAAGGCCTTACGGTCAGCCTCAAGATCGGCTGGGTAGGGGGAGCCATTGCCTTGTAAAGGCGCGATGGGAGTGCCGAATTGTGGGCGTGCAATCACCTGCGCCGCGGCCCAGAATCCCGCCTGGCCGGTGTGGAGATTGCGATAAAGAAAGGTCGTGCTCGCCGGACGGCCGTCCCGTCGAGCGAGAGCGAGGCCGCGCCCATCGAACAGCGTGACCGCGGATAGAAACGACACGCGGCCGTAACGATTCGACCAGGAACCCCCGAGATCGAACTCGTACTCCAGAGCATAGCTGCGCACCGTGCGCCCGTTGAACTTAACTTCGACGCGGTCGAGCAAGCGATCGAGCTCGCGGGGGTAGCCGCCGATCGCGTCAATCACGCGGTCCGCACAAGGGCGCCCCGACTCTTCTCCGCCCGGACAGCGAAACCCCGTGGTGCGCCACCAGAAGTGCACAGCAAATGCTGGTGGCCACTGCGTGCGCGTGTTGCCAGTGTAGCGTATCAGGCTGGGATACGCAGTGTCTTGCCGAAGGTTGGTTTCGTAGTCGATGGTGAGAAAGTTGCCGTTCAGGTCCTCTACCCGAGTGAGGTACCAGCGAAATGTCTTGCAGTTGGGGAGCGGCCGCTTGGGCTCGCGACCTTCAGGAGTGGTGCCGAACTCGTAGCGCCGGCCGCTGCGGTCCCAAATGACCCACGAGTCCGAAGACGGCCGATGCTCGATCCTTAAAAAGGATTCTTCGACCACGGGGAGACACCGCTCGCCCGAAAGCCGGCACTCGACTTGGGCCTCCGGAAGGACAACTAGGAACTCATCGGTTTCATAGCCGCACAGCACGGCCCCGTTGCGCGTCGAGCGTTGCACGTGCCCCAGCGGCAAATCCCAGCCGTAGCCGTAGGGGCTCGGCCCACCTTGGCTAGAGTACATGAGCCGTAGTTTGGGTTCGATCCCCCCACGCCCCGGCGGCACGGCGATGGGAATCTCTGTCATCGCGGCACCGATGAACATATTGGCCTCGGGTGCTTTCGCGAGCCCGGTAAACGGCGTCGACCCATCGCCCGTTTTGGCACCGTGTGCTGCGCTAGCCTCCACCCGCACGTGCTTTGCGAACAGCAGGCACACACTGACCACGATCAAGAGCTTCCACCTGCTCATAGGACACCCCTCGAATCAGCGTTAGTTCGAGGGCACCGCACTCACGCCTCGGGCGGTGCCCCGCCCCCAGAACAATCAGCGGACTGCCAATCAGGAAAAACTCGCTATGGCAGCGACTCCGGCGGTGGAACCGGCCGCGGCTCGCGCGGCACTCGCTGAATCGGCCGACCGCTCGGACTCATCTGGTAGCGGCCCGCACCCTCCCGCCTTTGCCAATGACGCTCCTGCCGCATGCGCATCTGCTCAGCGCGATCTGCAAGGCCGGCACGCACTTGATCCCGATTCAGAGGCGGGGGTTCCCGCAGCGCTGCATGCCCGGGTGACGACCACGCCCCGAGAAGGCAACCAGCGAGGCCGAGCAAACAAAGACTGCGACCGCCGGGAGCGAACCAAGACCGAAACCTGTAGGAACTGCCTGCAACATTTTGCTTCCTCATGAGCAACCTCCTTGCGAGACGAAAATCGCGCTCTCGCCTACGCAAGGTTCGGGCCAGTACGCCGTGGGGCTACCGCCTGCTCGGTAGAACCGGTCGGACCCTCCAAAGCAGCACGGAGTGAGAACAAGGGGGTTATCGCTTTGTGCTGCTGCGCCCGAGCGAGTTCGTGGATAGGGTGGTGTCTGCGCTGGCGGGTCCGTTGCCGCTGACCCTCCGATCTCGCCTCTTGTGCGTCGCCTCCGGGCGAGTCATCCGTTAGTGGGCGCACAGCGGATGGCGATGCCCGCAGTGTTCTCGGGGCCGTCAGCGCTGCGCTCCTTCGTTGCGAATGCAACGCTGGTGGGCCCGCGATTCGCGGGTGATTTGACGTAACAACGAGCCTGCCCGCGGTGGCGCAATGATTGCCTTTCGGGGCGCTGTCTTTTGGACCTGTTTTGCCAATGGGTTACACCGGTCTGTGGTCATGAACCTTGTTGCTGAACTCTCCACGGCGAAGAACGATCGTGCGTGGCAACTCGCTGTGCTCTCTAGCGTGCGCGGTGCTGCGGCGTCCGCTAATCTAGAACAGCTTGAAAGAGCTCTGCGCTTGTTGGCGGGCTCGCCAGCGGCGGACAGCGAAGCATTCGCGGCAGATGTCAGCCGCAAGCTCCGCCGCGCCGTGTCGCTGCTGCATTTCCGGAGCTCCGCCACAGCTTTGCTCGGCGCGGCTTGGCCGCAGGTCCACACGGCGCTGCGTGACCTCCTGTGGGCAAGCGAGTGCCTGCTCGAAGAACCCGGCGCTGCCCGTTGGCTGCGCGAATGGGAAAGGGAATGGGAAGCACACCTGCCGGAAGAGCTGGCCAAGCTGTTTGGCGCGGACGAAGCGACGTTCCAGACGTGGCTCGAGGCGGCGCCGCAGTCTCAGGCGGGCGCGGTCGGAGAGCTTAACACTCCCCCTCCCTCGAGCGCCGCTGCGCTCGAGGAGGATGAGCTCCTGCAAGCGTTCTTGGAAGAGATGGATGAGGGGCTACGCAACGCCGAAGAGTTGTTGCTTCGCCTCGAGAGATCGCCGCAGGATTCTGACTTGCTCCACGCGCTATTTCGTCAGTACCACACCCTGAAAGGGGCAGCGGGTGCCGTGGATTTACAAGAAGCCGCCGACCAATTGCACCAGGGTGAGGCACTCTTGCAGGCGCTTCGTGACGGAGAGCTCGAACTGCCCACACCCGCGGTGGTGGATTTCTTCTTACGCCTCGGCGACTCGATTCGAGCGATGATCGACGAGGCCTGCGGCCGCACGCCGACAACAACGAAAATCAACGACCTCGACGACGCCATCGCTGCCTTACTGCAGGGCGAGCCGGTGCCTGAAACGGGATCGGCTCGCGACGACGACGAAGAGCCGTGCGCCGAAACCCAATTGCCGCTCGGCAACGAGCCAACGCCGTCTGCTGCGAGTCCGCAACCGAGTAGCCCGAACTTGCTCGCGTTGCGGGAGAAAGCCGCCAAAGGCCAGCTCGACCCGGAACTGGTGGCCATGATCGAGGCATTGCAGCAAAAGGCGGAATTTTTCGCCTCTATGGCGGCAACCTTGCAGGCGGAAGTCGAGGAGTTGCGCACGGTTCCCGTGGATGATTTGTTTCGCCGGCTGCAGCGGCCCTTGCGCGATGCCGCCCGGCACGAGCGAAAACAAGTACGGCTGGAAACTGCCGGTGCCGAGCTTCGTTTGCCAAAGGATCTCGCCGAAACACTGGCCGAGGTTCTGCTGCACCTGGTCCGCAATGCCGTTGCTCATGGCATCGAAACCCCCGAGGTCCGTCGCGGCAGAGGCAAAAGGCCGGAGGGGTGCGTACGCGTGATCGTCGAGAAACAAAGGAGCTGCTGGCGTGTGGCCGTGAGCGACGATGGGCAGGGTTTGGATTATGCAGCCATACGGGCGAAGGCCGTCGCCCTCGGCTGGCTCAAGGCGGAAGCGCCGTGCGACGAGCAGCGGCTGCAAGAGTTTTTGTTCCGCCCTGGGTTTTCCACGCGTAACGACGCCGATGCTTTGGCCGGGCGCGGGGTCGGCATGGACGTGGTGGCCACCGCGGTCCATAAGCTCAACGGCTCCATCCAGGTCCATTCCACCCCTGGCGGCGGCACCACCATTGAGCTTTCGGTTCCTGTCGGCCTCGAAGGAGTAAGGTCGTGAAGTGGCGCGACACGTTGCGCATGCCGGTGGGGGAGGCTGCCCGCCTGGGGGCCAATAAGGTTGCCCGGTTGCTGCAAACCGACGTACGCGATCTCTTCGGCAGCCGAAGCCATGCTCCGCAAACGTCGGAGGCGCAACCCGAGCCACTGGCGGAAAAAATCGGGCCCACCACCACGGTGGTCGGCACGACAGCCGCGCAGGCCGCTTTGGCCCCTCGAGTGGACCGACATCCGGCTCCGCACTCATTGCCGCAAGAGAAGACGTGGTGGGAGGTGGGCGAGGTCGCCTTCGATTTGTACGAAATTCAACGTGTGCTTGCGGCGAACGCATCCACGCGGGCGTACTTGGCACGCCATCGCTTGTGGGGAATCCCCCTGGTTCTCAAAGTTCCGGGCGAGGCGTTGCGCGAGGATGCGGCGCGCTTGGCAGCTCTTGCGCAAGCGGCGATGCGGTGGACACAGTGCGGCCTCCATCCCCACATTGCTTACTGCTTCACGGTCCACCACGCTGGTCAAGTGCCGGTGTTCGTGATCGAGCACGTCGACGGTGGCTCGTTGCGCCAGTGGCTAACGGCTCGCAGCGTACCGACTTTGCGGCAGCAGCTCGACGTTGCCATCCAACTTTGCCACGCGCTCGAGTACGCGCACAGCCGGGCGCTGACTCACGGTGGGCTGAAGCCCGAGAACATCTTGCTGACAGCGGTCGGGCTCGTGCGGGTGACCGATTTTGGCGTCACCTTGCAGCGCGGTGGCTCAGCGGAAGCTTACCTCGCCCCGGAGCAGTGGGTGGATGGCGGCCCGAGTGACATTGCGAGCGATATTTTTGCTCTCGGAGTGTGCCTGTACGAGCTATTTTGCCACGGCCGGCCCTACGAGATTACCCGCGGGCCGCGGCGCAAACCGGCAGAGCCGCTTGCAGTGAACGGCAGCCGATTGCCTGCGCCACTAGCTGAACTTTTAGAAGCGTGTGTGGATTGGGAACCGCTCAGACGCCCGCGCGCAGTGTCGGAGGTACGCTTACAGCTCGTACGGCTTCGCGAAGAGCTGTTTCGCCGCCCGAGCCCCTTTGCCGTACTTCCCCCGAATACGTTCGATGCCGACGGGTGGAACAACCAGGGAATGGTTGCCTTGGCTGCGGGCAAAACCGAGGACGCGGAGTGCGCGTTCGAGGCCGCACTGGCGGCCGACACCAGGCATTTGGAAGCAAACTTCAACCTTGGCGTGTTACGCTGGCGTTCGGGCAACGGCTCCGACGAGGCTTTGCTCAGCGCATTGGCGTCTGCGCGCGCGCCTCGCGAACAACCCTGGCTCCCGAACTTCTTGCAGGCACTGGTGGCCTTGGAGAGCGGCGATGGTGACAAAGCCCTCGATCTCTTGCAGGACCTTAGGGCTGCCCTTCCGGAAAACGAGGAGCTTGCAGAGCTCGAGCGGGCCGCGCGCCGGTGCCGCCCGCCGCATTCCGTAGCGCGCGAACTCGTGGGACATAGCCAAGTCGTATCCGCGGTGGCCATGAGCAACGATGGCAAGTGGGTGCTTTCGGGTGGCGATGACCATGCGCTCCTTTTATGGGATGCGTTTGCGGGCACAGCAGTACGCAGCCTTGAAGGCCATCGCGCAAACGTGACGGCACTGGCCATGACCCCCGACGGCCGCTCCGCCGTCTCGGGCAGCGAAGACGGCACGGTGATTCTCTGGGACTTGCAACGCGGCCGCCCCGCGAAAAGCTTGCGACTGGCGGGAAAAGTCTTTGCTCTTACGCTTGCGCAAGACGGCCGCTTCGCCGTCGTGAGCAGCGCGGGGTCGGACAACTTCCTCGGCATTGACGGCACGATTGTCGACCTCTGGGACCTGGAAAAAGAGCGTCCCGTGCGCCGGCTCGAAGGCCACAGTAGTTCGGTGAAAGCCTTGGCGATGACGCCGGATGCCCGCCGTTTGGTTTCCGGGGGCGATGATCAAAAACTCATCCTGTGGGATCTCCTTCGAGGCCAAGCGCTGCGCACCTTTGCGGGACACGAGCACTTCGTCTCGTCGGTGGCGATCAGCGCGGATGGACAGACGGTTGCCTCCGGGAGTTGGGACCGCACCCTACGCTTGTGGGATGCCCGTACGGGAAAATGTAAGGGAGTGTTGCGCGGCCACTCCGGCATCGTCACCTCGGTGCGCTTGAGCGAAGATGCCACAGTGGCGGTCTCGGGGAGCTGGGACGGCACCGTGCGCGTTTGGGATCTGGCCCGCCAGCGCTGCATCCGCACGCTACAAGGCCACCGCGGAATGGTCACGAGCGTTGCGCTCGCCGCGGCCGCCCGCTGCCTCGCCTCGGCGAGCTGGGACGCTTCGGTGCGCTTGTGGAACCTGCCGCAGCCGGGTCCGGAAGTCTGCACTCCTCGCCTTTCCTCGCGTTACGATTATGCTGCCCTGCCGCCGGCGGAGCCCACCGCGGAGGAGCGCATCGAATTGGCATACGAAGCCCTGCGAGCGGGCGACGTGGCAACCAGCGTTGCGGAGTGGAACCGACTTGCAGCCGATGGTGGCGCCGCCGACCCCCGCCTACAAGACTTGCTCACCGCCTTGCGCCCGCGCACGCGCTTGGTATCGCTGCAGGCCGCAGGTGTCGATGCGGAGTACCGTCTGGGCAATGAGCCAACGGCCGCGCTCTTCGATGCCGCCACGAATCGCTGGTTGCTTGCAACGCGCACGGGCCAACTGGTGATCCTTGACCTCGCTCGTCCGGAGGCCGGGGTTGCGCTTGACGTGTCCGGAGCTCCTCTGCGGGCGCTGGCTCTGTTGCCCGGCGATACTGTGATTGCGACCGCAGGCTTCGACCGCCGCATTTACCTCGTCGATCCAGCAGCCGCGAGCGAACTCAGCGTGCTGCCCGGGCACGAAAGCATCGTCGCTTGTTTGCTCTCGTTACCGAGCGGAAGAATCGCCTCGGCGTCTTATGACCACACGGTGCGCCTGTGGGACGCCGGAGCGCGAGCTTGTGTGACGGTGCTCCGAGGGCACGAGCGGCAAGTGGTGGCACTTGCCGCAACGGATACTGGGAAGTTTTTGGCGAGCGGCGACTTGGGCGGCACTGTGGTGTTGTGGGACCCGGAATCCGGGCGGATGGTCTGCCGATGGCAGGCGCACGAGGGAGCCGTGCACGCCTTGCAATTCATTCGCGGTGGCGAGCTGCTGGTTTCGGGCGGTAGCGATGGCCAGCTCAAAATGTGGGAGGTTGCCAGCAGAGAATGCTGCCGGTCGATTGCCGCTCACGAGGGCGGTGTGACTCACGTCCTGCCAGTATGGGCCGACGGCTCGCTGGTCACCGCCGGGGTTGATGGTACGTTGCGGTTCTGGGGCAGCGCGGCTTGGGAGCAAAGCAGCGGGGTTTGTCAGTCGTCCAGACCGACTGCCGTGGTTGCTTGTGACGGCGAGCTCGACCGACTGCTTGTGGGTGACCCTGGGGGTCACGTGCAGGTGCTGCGGCTACGCGGGCAGTTAGCGGAGCGCTGCTGAGTCAAAGCTGAACTCAATCCGGGTCGCGGGCGGCCGGGCACTCACTGGTCCGGCTCCGAAGCTTCTCTACCGTCTATGCTCTGCCCGGAAATTGAGGGCCATGCTACCAGAGAAATCACGCCCATGGCTCAAGCGAAGACCTCCTATGTATGTCAAAGCTGCGGCTATCGCGCGCCGCGCTGGCTTGGGCGTTGCCCCGATTGCGGGGCGTGGAGCTCACTCGTGGAGGAATGGGTCGCCCCATCGCGCTCGAAGGGTGCGCGCAGAGCAGTCGAAGAGGACGCTGCTGCGGTACCACTGGCGGCGATCGATAGTGCGGCCACCCCGCGACAATGCACGGGTATGGACGAGTTTGACCGCGTGCTTGGCGGTGGTCTGGTGCCAGGTTCCGTCGTGCTGATCGGTGGCGATCCCGGCATTGGCAAGTCGACGCTGGTGCTGCAAGCCTTGGCCGCTTTGGGCAACGCAGAGCAACCGGCGTTGTACGTCTCTGGCGAGGAATCGCGCGAACAAATCAAACTGCGCGCAGAGCGACTCGGCTTAGCGAACACTCCTGTAATGCTGCTCACCGCCACGGATGTCGAGGCGATCGTCGAGCGGGCGAAGAGAATCAAACCCGCGGTGTTGGCGGTGGACTCCATTCAAACCATGTGGGCTGCGGAGCTCGAGTCGGCTCCGGGCAATATTAGCCAAGTGCGAGAGTGCGCTGCACGTTTTGTGCGCCTCGCCAAAGAGACGTATGTGCCGACCCTATTGGTGGGGCACGTGACCAAGGAGGGCGCCTTTGCGGGTCCCCGCGTGCTCGAGCACATGGTGGATACGGTGCTGTCCTTCGAGGGCGACCGGAGTCATGCCTTTCGCATTTTGCGCAGCGTAAAGAACCGCTTTGGCTCTACGAACGAGATCGGTGTGTTTGAAATGACGGAACGGGGGCTGCAGCCGGTCGGGAACCCATCGGCGCACTTTCTCGCGGAACGTCCGCGCGCAGCGGCGGGCTCTGTGGTGGTTGCCTGCATGGAGGGAAGTCGCCCGATGTTGATCGAGGTGCAAGCCCTGGTGTCGCCGAGTGCGCTTGCCAATCCACGGCGTACAACGTTGGGGTTCGACCCGAACCGGGCCAGCATGCTCGTGGCCGTGCTGGAAAAGAAGCTTGGGTTACAGCTCTTCGGGCAAGACGTGTTCATCAATGCGGCCGGGGGCATGCGGATCAGTGAGCCGGCGGCCGACCTGGCGATTGCGGCGGCGCTTGCGTCGAGCTTCCTCGACCAACCGCTCGATCCTGAACTGGTTGTCTTCGGCGAAGTTGGTCTCGCGGGAGAAATTCGCGGGGTGCAGCACGCGCAATTGCGCGTGCAAGAGGCGGCGCGTTTGGGGCTGCGACGCTGCTTACTCCCACAAACCAACGTGCGGCAAATCGAGGGTCTTCCCGAGATGGAGCGGGTGGGGGTGGCCTCGCTCAGCGAGGCGTGGGAAGTGTTGTTTCGTCGCTGAAGAGCCGAAGGGAGGCGTGGCCACCGTGCCGCGCCGGATACGCCCACATTTGGAACAGCGAGCTCGGGCCAGCTTTCTCGCGGGCAAACAGTCTCCGCGCTGAAGGCAGCGCCGCAATAGAATCGGCCCACAAAGGATCTCCCGCGCGCTTCGAGAGCCAAGTTCTTTCGTGTTTCTTTCGACCCCGTTTGGGTTGCTGCTCTGAGCCGTTCGTGGTAGGTAGGCGGCCACTTTTTGGGTTGGAGTGGTACGTGCGGTTGAAGCGGAAGTGTAGACGCTGGTCCGTGCTGTTCTTGTCTCGTTGGGTTGACGCGTGTCTCGCGCCAGGGTTCGGCCTGGAGCGATCAGCCGGAAGCCGCGAGACCGGATCCAGGCGAAGCGGAAGAAGGAGGCCAGGGGCCGTGTAGAAGAAACAGTCTACGGCCCGGAGCCACGCAAGCCACCCCCGGGCTGTGGAGGAGTGTGAGGGAGGACTGAAGGTGCTGACGAGGAAGCCGGCGTTTTTGGGTGTGGCCGTCGCGCTGCTTGCGGTTACGGGCTGCAGCTCGATCAGACGAAACGACGCGGAGAAGCATTGGTGGCAGTGGCAGAAAGCAGATGCGCCGAGCGATAGTGATCTGGCGACGAAATACGGCGTCACCGTGGGGCCGCAACGGCCGAAACACCGCGGGGATCACCTTGGCCTCAAGTTTGACCATCCGCGCGTGAGCGACTTCGTTAGTAAGTACCAAACGGACTTGCGGGGATTTTACGGGCGCGCGTTGGAGCGCAGCGGCCGGTACCTGCCGCGGATCGAGTCGATCCTGCGCAAGGAAGGGTTGCCGACCGAGCTTGCCTACCTCCCGCTCGTGGAGAGTGGTTTTCGCCCGCATGCAGTGTCGCCTGCGAAGGCGGTCGGCTTGTGGCAGTTCATTCCGGACACCGGCCGCCGCTATGGCTTGCGGATCGACGGCTTTGTGGACGAACGGCGTGATCCGATCAAATCGACCCGTGCTGCCGCGCGTTACTTGAAGGACTTGTATGGCATGTTTGGCGACTGGCACTTGTCGCTCGCGGCCTACAATACGGGCGAGGGGCGGATTAGCCGCTTGCTTAGCACGTCGGATGCGAGTGATTTTTGGGAGCTCAGCGAGCGGGGCTACTTGTTCCGCGAAACTGAGGACTATGTACCCGGATTTCTCGCGGCATTGCAGATTGCCTCGCAGCCCGAGGCGTACGGGTTCGATCGCCCGCAACCGCAGCCGCTCGAGTACGACCTCGTACATATTGCCCACGTGATGCCGCTGGCTACCGTGGCCCGCTGGACGGATCACCCGCTTTCCACATTGCAAGAGCTGAATCCGGCATTGATCCGCGGAATCGTCCCGCCGGGCGGCTATACGATTCGCGTGCCTGAGGGAACGCGCCCGTTGGTGCAGCAGGCGTACGCCCGCCTGACGCCAGCTGAGCTTCTCGCATTGCAGCGCGCGGCCCTACCCCCCGCGCCGGCGCGCGTTTGCCGCCGCAAGGGCAAGCGGCTCGTCTGCAAACCAAAGGCTGCCGCAAACGTTGCCTCGAAACCAGATTTGGTGGCCAAGGGCATACGGCAGGTTGCCGTCAGAAGCCCGACGAACGCGGTGCAATCCGGGACGGTGCGCAAGCAGTTGAAGGGAACTGCAAAGTCCGGGCAGCAAACCAAGTCCGGCGGGGTGCAGCTGGTCAGCCGTAGCAAAGGCAAGCGCTCGGCCCGGAACTGACCTGCCCGCTAACCTTCCGCGATTTGACCTGCGCGCTTGTGCCGCGAAGCATCCCCGAGGCTGCGCAGCCACGCCTTTGGTCTGTTGGGCTCGATGGAGCATTGCTGGCCAGCAGGGACGACTGTCGGCGTAGGGGCGACGCATGCGTCGCCCGTGGGGGGTACCAGCGACCGTCGAGCGGCGATTCGTAGGGGGCGGCATGCCGTGCCCCTACGGCGCCAGAGCGCGGCAGCGTGCTAGGTGGTGCCGGGGCGCCCGCTTGCATGCCGTCATTCCATGGCCTCACGACGCGCCGCTGGCGCGATCCAATGGCAGGCTCGGCGGGCGCGGGTGTGCTCTTCACCGCCGTGCAACTCGGAGCATAGTCACCAGCCTTTGCCCTTGTGCCGGTCGTGCTGCCAATTGAGGTGCCGCTCCTGCCCTTGTTCAGGGTCATGCACGGCGGGGTGTGCGTGCCAATCCGCGTTGGTGCCGGCTGGGCTGGGCTGGGCTGTGGTTCCCTCGCGCTGTCGTCGGCGGCGCTGTGCACAAACACGGTAGACTCCGAGGCGGAAACGCGATAAACGGGGTGCGTTACAGATGGTGAGCTCCGGGGTAGGGGCGTGAAGGGGCATGTGTGGTTGTTGGGTCGGCTCGTACGGATGTGGCCAGCGCGGTGAGCGCAGGCTGTTTTGCAAGCCAGGGGGTGGGTTCTAACTGGCGGGAACGCATCATGGGTTCCCGCGCAAGGCGACGCTTCGATGGTGGGCAGTCATGGCGCGGCTCGAGGAGCTTGAACCAGGCCAAGAGGTGCGGGGGATCGAGCCCCGCGAAGCAGTAGAACTCATCGCTGTCGAACGCCTAGGCCCCGATGTGGTCAGTGTGACCTTCCGTACTGCCGCTGGCCAAGCGCGCGAACAGATCCTTTACCGCGATGCGGAACCGCGTCTGAGGATCGTGTCGAATGGGTCTTCTTGGAAGTTCTCGGCTTCTGGAGCAAACCTCCGCTTGGCGTGCGAGGCGTTTCGCCTCCGGCTTGCTCATCTGTTCGATCCGAACCTCGGGTTGACCAGCGCGCGCATCGAGCCGCTACCGCACCAAATCACGGCGGTGTACGAGCACATGTTGCCGCGGCAGCCGCTCCGGTTTTTGCTGGCCGACGAACCTGGCGCTGGCAAAACGACCATGGCCGGACTCTTGATCCAAGAACTCTTGTTGCGTGGCGACGTGGAGCGGTGCCTCATCGTGTGTCCCGGCATTTTGGTGGAACAGTGGCAGAGCGAGCTTTCCGAGCGTTTTGATCTTGCCTTTGAAGTAGCGACCTCGGAGGCGCTGTCAAAAGCCAGCGAGCGGAACTGGTTTTTGAATCGTCCGCTGGCGATTGTCCGACTAGACCACGCGGCGCGGAACCAACATGTGCAGAAGTTACTGTCGGCGCCTGAGTGCCGGTGGGACCTCGTTGTCGTCGACGAAGCGCACA
Source organism: Candidatus Binatia bacterium (assembly GCA_026415395.1). Lineage (NCBI taxonomy): Bacteria > Candidatus Binatota > Binatia (SeqCode) > Binatia bacterium. The sequence continues at coordinate 91,893 of JAOAHD010000002.1, forward strand.
AGATGGCCGCCTCGGGGCACGGCAGCGAAATCAAGTGCACCAAGCGTTACGAGCTCGGCCAGTTGCTTGCAGGACAAACCCAGCACTTGCTGTTGCTCAGCGCCACCCCGCACAACGGTAAGCCCGAGGACTTCACTTTGTTCTTGCGCTTGTTGGATGCGGAACGGTTCGAGTATCGCCAGCCCCTGCAGATTGCAGCCCGAAGAGCTCGACGATGTGATGCGCCGGGTGGTGAAGGAGGATTTTGTCAAATTCGACGGCACTCCCCTGTTCCCCGAGCGCGCCGCATTTACGCGCACGTATGCTCTCTCGCCCCCGGAGGCACAGTTGTACGAACGCGTCACCGAGCATGTCCGCGGCGAGTTGAACCGTGCCGAGACGCTCGAAGACGAGACCCGGGCGAGCACCGTGGGCTTCGCTTTGATAATGCTGCACCGGCGCCTGGCCTCCTCTCCTGAAGCGATTTACCGCTCCCTCCAAAGGCGGCGCCGACGGCTCGAACAGCGCTTGAAGGAAGCGAAACAGCATCCGGCGCGGTTGGCGAGTGGTGCTGCGGCTCTCGACGACGAGGTGCTCGACAGTTTGGAAGACGATCCCGAGGGAGAGACTCAGGACAACGTCCGGGAGATTCTCGATCAGGCAACCGCCGCCCAGAGTATCGCAGAGCTGGAAGCGGAAATTGCCACGTCGAGAAGATTGGAGGGGGAGGCATCTGAGCTACGGGCGAGGGGCGAGGATACGAAATGGTGCGAGCTGGCGACGGTCATCGAAGCGCTCGTAAGCGGCCAGGCGGCGATCGCCGCAAACCGCAGCGATGCGGCTTTCTTCGGGGAGCTGGAGCGCCGCGACGGCGAGAGCCTTCGGCCAAAGCTCATCGTATTCACGGAGTTCCGCGACACCCTGGAGTACCTGGTCAGCAAAATTGAGGAGCGCTGGCCGGGGCGAGTGATAGCCATCCACGGAGGGATCACGCGAGAAAAGCGGCTCCAAGCGCAACAACGCTTTGCTTCGGAGCCGAGGCTCCAGGTGCTGGTTGCGACTGACGCCGCCGGCGAAGGCATCAATTTGCAATGCGCGCATCTGATGGTGAACTACGATCTTCCCTGGAACCCGAACCGGATCGATCAGCGGTTCGGCCGCATTCACCGCATCGTCCAAACGCGGCCCTGTTTTCTGTGGAACTTGGTTGCCGAGCAGACCTGCGAGGGGAGGGTCTATGCCACCCTCCTGGTCAAGATTGCGGAAATCCAGCGTGCCTTGGGAGGCAAGGTGTTCGATGTCTTGGGCAAGTTGCAGTTCGATGGCAAGCCGCTGCGCGAGCTGCTGCTGGAAGCAGTGCGCCGCGGGCATGACGCGGCCGTTGAGGAGCGCTTGGAGCGCACGGTGACTGCCGCGCTCGATCTTGGCCGCATTCGCGACTTGGTAGAAGACCGCGCTCTCGTCCGCCAAGTGATCGACGCCCACGAGGTGCAGCGCTTGAGTGCTGGCGTGCAGCGGGCGCGCGCCACACGGTTAAATCCGTTCGCCACAGAGGCGTGGTTCGTGCACGCGTTCGAACAACTCGGCGGCAAGATTCACCGGCGGGATGTGGGGGTGTACGAGCTAGAGCTGGTGCCAGCGCAGTTGCGCCAGCGCGCCCGTTCGTTTCCAGGAGGTGCCTTCGTACAACGGAGCTACCCGCGCGTGACCTTCCGGCAGGAAATTGTGGGGCGGCCCGGACGGCGGGTGGAACTCCTACACCTGGGGCACCCGCTGGTGCGGGCAGTGGCGGATCTGGTGTTGGAGCAGCATGGCTCGCTGCTGCGCGTGGGCAGTGTGCTCGTGGACGATCGCGACGAAACTTCTCAGCCGAGGGTCGTGTTCGGCTTTCGGCACAGTGTGGTCGACGGGATGAAGACGCAGGCAGGCGAGCGCAGGACCATTTCGCAGCGCTTTCTGTTTGTGGAGATCGACTCCGAAGGACACGCCCGCACTGCCGGCCGAGCGCCGCATTTGAATGCTCGACCCCTGGCTGAAGGGGAACCAGGTGCGGCGGAGATTTTGGCTAGTCCAGAGTGCTCGTGGATTCTCGGAGCCGCCGCTCGTCCAACCTCGAGCAGGGCTCCGGGTGAGTCCACGGCGCTGGAAAAAACCCGCTCGCCTATGCCGCGAATGCGCCTGCCAAGCAACATTTGGAGGAGGTTGTTGCGTATCGCCGTCCGCAAATTGAGAAGGTGCGCCGCGCTGTGGAGGAGAGGATTCGCAGCAACATCGCGTATTGGGAACAACGGGCACGCGAGTTGAGCATCCAGGAGTCGATGGGGAAACAAACGCAACTGAGTGCTCAGCAGGCGCGGGAGCGCGCGAAGGAGTTGGAGAACACCCTGGCACGCCGGTTGGAGGAGTTCGACCGGCAGACCTGGATTGTCCCCACACGTCCCGTGACAGAGATGGGTTTCGTCGTCGTTCCCCGAGGATTGCTGCGGCGAATCGAACAGCGCCGTGTGGGCGGAGGTAAAAATAGCGCTGAGGGCAGCGGCAGCTCCGGCCAGTCTTGCTCGGTACTGGAGCCCGTGCAGGCTAGGCGTGCGCAAGCCGTGGCCGTGGTGATGGAAGAAGAGCGTCGCCGTGGGCGGGAACCAGTCGATCGCTCAACTGAGGGGTTGGCGTACCACATCGGAAGCTACCACCCGGAGCCGGGCTCCGTGCGGTTCGTCGTGGTGCTGCCGGTGAAAGAATTCAACGATGAGTTGGCTCTGAACCGGGAGGAATTGCTGCTCGCTTGCAACCAACCGGAGCACAGTGTGTTTGCCTGCGTGCGGATGGATTCCACCGGCGGAGCAGAGATTCGTTACGGGCGTGTCCGGGTGGAGGAGCTGCCGAGTTTTGAGCAAGCGACGGCTAGGACGACAGTAAAATCCGAAAACGGTATGCCGGGGGCGTAGTGATGAAGCGAGAGCGGCCGGAGTATTTCGAAGAGGTTTACCGAGCGGTAGAGGGGCGTTGGCAACAGCTCGAGAGCGATCCAGAACTCGCGGCGCCGCTCTGGCAACTGTTTAGGCCAGGTGCAGAGCGCGCGGCGCGTGCTTTCGGAGCTCTTGCAAAATGCCGACGACGGGCGCCCGCACGGTACGGGTGCAGGTGGACAGCGAACGGTTCCTGTTCGAGCACGATGGGCATGATTTCAAGGGCGACGAGTTCCGCTCGTTGTGTAGCTTTGGATACTCGAACAAGCGCAGCTTGTACACCATCGGTTTCCGCGGAATCGGTTTCAAATCCACGTTCAGTTTGGGTGACGCCGTCGAAGTCCTCACCCCGACGCTTGCGGTAAGGTTCCACAAAAAGCGGTTCACCTTGCCCGAGTGGGTCGGGGAGGCGCCGCCGAGTACGACGACACAGATTTCGGTGCGTTTCTCCCAGCCAGAGGTGCACCAAGAGCTGGAGAAGAACCTCAGGGAGTGGAGTACGCATCCCGTCTCTTTGGTGTTCTTCCGGCACATCGAGCGGCTGGTCATTAACGAAACGGAAATCCATCTCGATCGCCTCGGACCGGGACCCGCGCCAGGCAGTGAACGCATTCGCTTGCCAGCAGCAGCGAACGAAGAACTGCTCCTGATCAGCTCCGAAGAGCTTCCGTTTCCAGAAAACGCAGAGCAGGAAATTCGCGATGAGCGGAACGAGGAGGGTTATCAAGTTCCCGCTTGCCGGGTGCAAATTGTCTTGGGCTTGAAGGACCCGCAACGCTTGTTCGTCGTGCTGCCGACCGAAGTCACCCCGCCGCTCCCGTTCTCTTGCAATGCGCCATTTTTGCAAGACCCAGCTCGTAACAAGATCAAAGCGCTTTCCGGCTCTCCGACCAACCGCTGGTTGTTGGAGCGCATCGGCCGCTTGGCGGCAGAGGCCATGATGCATTGGCTCGCAAATCAGGGACTTCCCCTACAAGAACGCGCCCGTGCGTACGACCTGTTGCCGGAACCGCCCCAGCCTCGGGATTCGCTGGCAGCGGATGTGGCCGAAGCGGTTTACCGTGGGATGCGCGCCAGTCTGGAAGGTCAGCACATGGTGCTGACTGCCGATGGCCGGTTAGTCGGACCTAAGAGCTGCCTGGCCCCACCGCAGGTTGTGTACGAGGTTTGGTCGCCGGTACAAATTCAGAGGGTGTTTGCGCAAGCCGCGGGCAACGAGCACGTGCTGGCCGCCGAGGTGAGCGGAAGGCAGCGCAGCATGTTACAAGAATGGGAGCAAATCGAGCTGTTGTCCAGCGATGATCTCGCCCGGGCGCTCGAAACGAACGCATCGATTCCGAGGTCCGACTCCCACAGCCAGCTTTTACGCCTTTGGCAGTGGGCAGATGATCACGGTTCGCGGAAATTTGGGAAGGAGAAATTGAAACGATGCCACCTGGTCCCCGTGGGCGGAAGGGACACGCTGCACCCCGCTACCAGTGCCGTGCGGTTACCAGAGCGTGCAGCCCACATAACCGAGGCTGCGTGGGAGTTTCTGACGCAACTGCTTCCGCTGGTCGATCCTGAATGGATCGATTACCTTTCGGCCGCCAAGGAGCGAGCGGCCGAAGACCAACGGCTCCAGGCTGCCCAGCGATTGCTGGAAACGTTGGAACTCAGTAGTGCGTCGAAAGCAGACACGATCGCGAAAAGCGCTTGCCAACAACTGTTTTCGCGCTCCGAGGTGTCGCTCGAAGAACATGTGCGGATTGCCCACTTGATCGTCGGCCTCGGCGCGGCGGCACCTGATACCTTGCGTGCGGTAACGCGCGATGGCCGGTCGCACCCGTGGTATTCGGAATCGTCCCCGCCTCTCATCAGCGGTGACGATCCGTGGGTAGAAGAGCTGCTGCCGAAAGAGTGGCAGCAAACGAAAGTGCTGCACGACGCCTATTATCGCGATTTTGAGGGTTGCTCCCGCTAGTAATGGCATGGATGGGTGCGTTCGGAAAGGTCCAGGTTAGTGTGGTACCCACCAATTGAGGGAGATGAGTCCAGGCTTGGACGGAATAAAGAATTGGCAAGGCGCGCAATCGCCGGCATGTTAAGACAGCGCGGAGTGCGGGACGAAAGATTCCTCCTACCCTACACTAGGGGTGATTTAAGGTGGGAGGACTACAACTTCCCGCCGGAGCTGTTGGACCTCTGGGAAACGTTAGCAGCAGGCGATGGTACTATCTGGATTGGTGTGGTCAGCGCGCTTGCAGCCGCCCCGGCCGAATATTGGAAGAAGCGGCAACGAGCGCGGATTTACCAGTCCTATCGCTACGATTATGAAAAGGAGGTAGTAACCGAACCAATCCCCGCAGCGTGGCTGCACCTGCTGCGGCAGCGCCCCTGCTTGCCAGACACCCGCGGAACGCCCCACCTGCCTTCGGAGTTGTACGTGCGCACTCCGGACACCGAGGCGTTGTTGCACACGGAGCCGTTTGTCGATGCCGAGTTGGACACACCAAAGAATCGGTCGCTGCTCGAGGCGCTAGGGGTGAAAACCCGACCGGCGGGCGCAAGCCGTCTGCTCGAACGGCTGCGGGCATTAGCCGCAGCGAAGGAAGTAAAAAAGTTTTGCCCGACGCACGTTACATTTATCAGTCGATCGACGCCGCCTTCCCACGCTTGAATCCTGAGGGGCAGGAGGAAGTTCGTCAAGCTTTTCGCGATGCCGCGTTGATTTTGACCGATGACCTCCAGTGGGCGCGTGCCAGCGAAGTGTATCAACGGAGCGACGACGATCCTCAAGCGCCGGTCGTGCACGCCAGCTTGAGTGACCTGCGGCTGTGGTCGCACGTCGGTGTTCCCGAAAAGCGGACATGGGAGAACGTTTTCCGGTGGTTGTCTCAGCTCCAGTCGGGACAGGAGCTGCAGTCGCGCGAATTTGAGCGCGTACGAAAAACTTTGGCAAAACACCCAAGCGATGTTTGGCAGCACTGCCGGCACTGGCTCTCGGCTGCAAACACGTGGGTGCCGGTGGAGCGGCTGAAATACCGGGTCACAATGCAGGGCTTGGTCCGGCGCCAGGAACTGTTTCCGCATGTGAGGGAAGCGACCGCCGACTTTACAATGTTGAAGGCTGAAGTGTATGCAACAGAGCCGCTTACGAGACTGCGTGAGTTGCAAGAGGTGATCGAGGAGCGACCCGCGAACCTCCGAGAACTCCTTGCCTACGCGTTGACGCCCGCAAGGCATGAACCGGCTCCGTGGATCCCGGAGCTGGGGAGGCAGTTGCAGCGCGTGCGATTCGCGCAAGATCCCGCCCTCGAGCAACGCTGCCGTGAATTGGCGCGGCGAATGAGCGACACGATCATGGTGCGCTTGCGCAAGGAGGACAAACTCTTGGTTGAGCCATCCATCGATGGAACGCCAGTAGGGCCAGAGTCCGCGCGTGACGTGTTGTGGTACGATCAATACCTCTTCGCGCGCGAGGGCAAAAAGGGGGGCGCGCGTGGGGCAGATCGGTGAAGAGCTCGCAAGGCCCTTCGACAACGACGCGGTTAGACAGGCAATTCGTTATTGCGTCGAGCGCGATGCTGAGTTCGTTGCCGATTATGTGGCGGAGAATTTGGAGTTGGTACCGGAGTAAGAGGTTGCTCCGCTTTCCCCTGCATCCGAGCAGGAGCCGTCGACGGCACGGGAGGAAGAGGAGCCGCCAATGGTGAGCGAAGGTGGCGACGACGAGGACGTCGAAGACCCGGAATTGGAAGGCGAACAGCGCAGCATCACCGTTCGCCGCCAGCGCCGGTCGCGGGGCTCAGAAACGGACCGTCTGTTTCGCCGCTTTGCCGAGTCGCGCGGCTATCGCTGGGAGGAGGATACGCGCTCTTACGTTCACCGAGACGGTAGTCGGATCGTCCGTGCGGAAGAACCGTTCGATTGGCTCCGCCGAGAAAGCAATGGGGACGGTGTGCATCGGTATTGGGTTACGAGCGAGCGACTGGACGGCAAAGGGGTCGAGATCCCTGCCTTGGTTTGGCAGCTTCTTGTTGACGCGCCGACAAGTTGCAGCATTGTCATGCCTGATGGTGACGGGCGGCCGCAGGAGTTGACTGGGCAATTTTTGCACTCGGCAGTGGCACGCGAGGAAATGGCGCTCCATCCCGACACGTATCGGCTCACACGTGGGCCGCGCTGACGTACCCGGCTTCTGCAGCCCGGGACGGCCGCTTCGGCAGGGCGTGGCGTTTACCGCTCACACTGGGCGTGTGGCCGAGGTGCGGCATTTCGCAACCGAAGAGAAACATTTCTCGAAGTTGCTTGCCGTGCGGGGGCGCTCTCCACGTGCACTGAGGGAGAGTGCAGCCCTTTCTCCCCCCAGCCTACGCATGCAGGGCGGCGAGGATGCCGGTGACGAAGATACCGTCGAAGGTGCCGGCGCCGCCAATCGAGGCAATCGGAGCACCGAGGCCAGCAACTTTGTCCAGATTGAGTAAGTCCGGCCCAATGAGTGTCCCGAGGCTCCCGCTAATGTACACCAGCGCCGGTGCCCGTGGGCGCGACAGCGAATCGCTACGTCCAGCCCAGCGACCACCTGCCGGGCGATTTCGCGTTGACCTCTTGGCGCGAACGGCGTATGCGCCGAGTCGCAGGGTGAAGGGATGCACCAGAGTGAGCCGCAAAGCGAGACCTGCATACTGCACGAGAGCTCCGGTGGAGAATCTGCAGCGCTGTCTGCAGGAGGCAGAGCCCGGCGCGATCTCTTGCTGCGCGCTCGCGAATCCTTCGCCCAAATGCGCACGCTCTTCGGCGCTTGGTTGCGGCGAGCAGTGGGCCAGCGGGCGAGTGCCCAAGAGTTCGAAGGCCCACCCGGTCACGAGCCGCTGTCCGTGCCGGTTGTGGGCATTGCTTACGAACCCCGCAACGAACTCGTGCGACTCCTGAAGTTGCGGGATCCTGTATGGCTTTGGCGTGAACCCCTGAACCCTTTCGATGGCAACGCCATCGCCGTAGCGAACGAGCGCGGCGTCAAGTTCGGCCATCTCAGTCGCCGCTTGGCTGCGATCTTGGCTGGGTTCATGGACCAAGGCCACAATCCCGTGCCCGCTGTGGTCACGGAAGTGGCGAGCGACGTGAGAGGCGGTTTGCTCGGGCTCAAAGTGGGCTTTTACTTGCCCGAGGCTCTGGTGGAGCAAATTCAGGCGGCGGCACGGCCAGACATCGCTTACTGCTTCGAAATCGGCCAGGCCGGCACGAAGTATCTCTCGCTCGACTGCGACGAGCCGACGTTGCACGAGGTAATGGAGCGGCTCCAACGTACGGGTTACCGCTGCGTACGCCACGCGATGAGTGCCCGCGCGGCCATCGATGGGCACCAGTACCGCTGGTACGTCGTTCTCGAGGGGGACGCGAATGAGGAACGTGTGCAAGAATTCTTTGCCCGCGAGTTTGGGCTGGTGCCCCTGCAGCGACAACTCGAGGAGCGAGAGAACGAGTGGATGGAGCTGTTCGAGCAAGAAAAAGCGGGACTGCAAAAGACCATCACGGAGCTGCGGGAGGAACTCCGGCAGGCACGCGCGATGGCGCAGGAGATTGTGGCACAGAACCGCCGTACCGAACGGCAGGTGCGCAAGGCCCAACGAGAAGAGTTGCCGAAGCTCCTGACCTTGTTGTTGCCGGAGATCGAGCTGCTGCGTGACTCGTTGGACGTGATCGCCATGGAGTTACCGAGTTACGAGGACGTCCTCGGCAAATTGCGGCTTTTGGCCACTGCGCCCAATCGAGTGCGTGCTAAGCGGGTGCAAACCGCTCCTGAGTGGAGCGAGCTCCGCTACTCGACTGGCCGGGGTGACGACGGCCGTCTCTACTTCAAGCGCGTTCAAGATCGGTACGCGGTGCTCGTGTCGCTCAAGACGCAACAAGAACGCGACATGGCTTACCTGAAAAAGCACTGAGGGGCAGGGCGAGCGTTGTTCACCCCTATGGTCAGGACGCCGGACCTGCCTGCCGGGCGCGTGCGCGCGAGTCGCTGAAAGCAAGTGCAGCTCCTCGGGGCGGGGCGGCGCGACGCGCTTGGCTTTGCCCGGCTCGCGGCGCGCACGGTTGCGGCATCGAGGGTTTGGGCTATGGGATTTTCCCTATGCAGCCTGAGGAGCGGATTGCCGCGCTGCGCGCTAGCCTGGAGCGACGCATCTTGGTTCTCGACGGTGCCATGGGCACTGCCATTCAGGGGTTTGCGTTGTCCGCTGAAGACTTCGGTGGGGCAGCGCTGGAAGGGTGCAATGAAAACCTGGTGCGCACGCGTCCGGACGTCATCGAGTCCATCCATCGTGGCTACCTCGAAGCTGGGGCGGACATCATTGAAACCAACACCTTTGGCGGCACGCGCTTGGTTTTGGGTGAATACGGACTGCAGGACGACGTGTACGAAATCAATTTCCGCGCGGCGGAACTCGCGCGCAAGGTGGCAGATGCGGCCAGCACCCCCGACTGGCCGCGGTTCGTGGCGGGCGCAATGGGGCCAGGCACGAAAACAATTTCACTGACTGGAGGTGTAACCTTCGATCAGGTGCGCGCACTCTTTGCCGAGCAAGCGCGGGCTTTGATCGAGGGGGGCGTGGACCTTCTTTACTTGGAAACCCAGCAGGACACCCTCAACGTCAAAGCCGCCCTCTTGGGCATCGACGATGCGTTTGCGCAAGTCGGCCGGAGTGTGCCGGTGGTGTTGTCGGTGTCGATTGAAACCATGGGCACGATGTTGGCGGGGCAAACCATCGAGGCCTTATATACCTCGGTGGAACACCGTGACTTGTTCGCCATCGGCATGAACTGCGCCACTGGCCCGGATTTCATGACCGACCACTTGCGTGCCCTCGCGGAAATCTCCCGCTTCCCCATTTCCGTGTATCCGAACGCTGGCCTGCCCGACGAACATGGGCACTATCATGAAACGCCCGCTGATCTAGCCCGAAAAGTCGAGCGGTTTTGCGCGGCTGGCTGGGTAAACATCATCGGGGGCTGCTGCGGCACAACGGCGGAACACATCCGCTTGCTTGCGGAGGTGGCGCGCCGGCACAAACCGCGGCAAGCCAAGCCGCCGCGTCGCTCGGCGGTTTCGGGAATGGAGGTACTGGTGATCGACGAAGACACGCGCCCCATTCTCGTCGGTGAGCGCACCAACGTGCTCGGTAGCCGGCAGTTCAAGAAACTGATTGCCGAGGGCGCGTGGGAAATGGCCGCGGAGGTGGGGCGCAACCAAGTACGCAAAGGCGCACACGTGGTGGATGTGTGCCTGCAGGATCCCGACCGCAATGAGGTCGAAGACGTGCGCCGTTTTCTCGAGGTGCTGGTCAAGGCGATCAAAGTGCCGATCATGATCGACACCACCGACCCGGCGGTGGTCGAGGAGGCGCTGAAGCGGACCCCGGGAAAATCGATCATCAATTCCGTGAACTTGGAGGATGGCGAAGCACGCATTGCTCGAGTTGTGCCCTTGGCACGCGCTTACGGTGCGGCGCTGGTTGTGGGGTGCATCGATGAGGACAAGGTCCAGGCGCAAGCCATCACCAAAGAGCGCAAGCTTGCCATCGCCTTGCGTGCATACGAGCTCCTGACTCGCAAGTACGGTGTGCCGCCAGAAGACATCTTCTTTGACGCCTTGGTGTTTCCTGTCGGTACGGGCGACCCGAACTACATCGGTTCGGGAGCGGAAACCATCGAAGGGATCCGAGCCATCAAGCAAGCGCTACCGCAATGCAAAACGATTCTCGGCATTTCGAACGTTTCGTTCGGACTGCCACCGGCTGGGCGCGAAGTGCTCAACTCCGTGTTCCTCTACCACGCCGTACAGGCAGGCCTCGATTTGGCCATCGTCAATACCGAGAAACTGGAACGCTACCCTGCCATTCCTGAAGAGGAACGCCGCCTCGCGGAAGACTTGATTTGGTGGCGCGGCCCAGATCCGGTCGGGGCGTTTACCGCGCATTTTCGTGCCAAGGCGCCGCAGGAAAAAAAGGAACCGGTACGCGATTTGCCGCTCGATGAGCGCCTCGCACGGTACATCGTGGAAGGATCGCGCGACGGCCTGTTCGCCGACCTGGACGAAGCGCTCCGCACCCGCACGCCGCTGGAAATTATCAACGGCCCGTTGATGGCCGGTATGGACGAAGTGGGCCGCTTATTCGCCGAAAATAAGCTGATTGTGGCCGAGGTCCTGCAGTCAGCCGAAGTGATGAAAGCCGCAGTGGCCTACCTCGAGCCGCACATGGAAAAAACCGATGCTTCCCTGCGCGGCACCATCGTACTCGCCACCGTGAAAGGCGATGTCCATGACATTGGAAAAAACCTCGTGGACATCATCCTGAGCAACAACGGCTTTCGGATCATCAACTTGGGCATCAACGTGCCGCCTCAAGAGTTGATCCGTGCGTACCAGGAGCACCGCCCGGATGCGATTGGGCTTTCCGGCTTGCTCGTGCGCTCCGCACAAATGATGGTGACCACCGGCCAAGAACTGCGAGAGGCTGGCATTGCGTGCCCGATCTTGGTGGGTGGTGCGGCGCTGTCGAACCAGTTTACCCGCACGCGCATTGCCCCCGCATACCAGGGCTTGGTTGCGTACGCGCGCGATGCGATGACGGGGCTCGATCTGGCCAAACAAATTACCGATCCGGAAAAGCGTGCCGAACTCGAGCGTCGACTGCGCGAGGAGACAGAGCGTTTGCTCGGACAAACCGCGGCACGCCCTGCGCCAGAGAGAGCGGAGAGCGCGCCGCAGCGATCCCATGTGGAACCGGTGGCGGAAGTTCCCGTGCCGCCGGATTTGAAGCTGCACGTGATCGACAACTACGACCTCGACACCATCTTCGAGTACATCAACCCAAAGATGCTCTATAACCGGCACTTGGGCTTCCAGGGCGAGTTCGAGGCGGCACTAGCGCGCGGCGAGCGCACCGCCCGCGAGCTGGCGGAGCGCGTCGCGGAGGTCCAAGCGTTTATGGTCCAGCACCCGCAGTTGCGCGCTCGCGCGGTTTACCGCTTCTTCCGTGCTGCCAGTGAAGGCAACCGGCTGCACATCCTCAGTAGCGACGGGAGCCGAATCTTGGCGACCTTTCGTTTCGGGCGCCAATCCGATCCGCCGTACCTGTGCTTGGCTGATTATGTGTGGCCGCTGTCTTCCGGGCACGCCGACTACTTGTGCCTGTTCGCCACGACCATCGGCCCCGATGTCCGCCCCATTGCGGAGGAGTGGAAGGCGCAAGGCGACTATTTGCGTTGTCACATTTTGCAAGTGCTGGCACTCGAGGGGGCCGAGGCATTCGCGGAACTTTTGCATAAGAAGATCCGCGAAATGTGGGGCTTTCCCGATCCGCCGGGAACGACCAAGAGAGACCTGTTCCAAGCCAAGTATCGGGGACGCCGCTATTCGTTCGGGTATCCCGCATGCCCGCGCTTGGAAGATCAAGCGATTCTGTTCGACTTGCTGCAGGTCACCGAGCACATCGGGGTCCGGCTGACGCAAGGTTACATGATGGACCCAGAGGGGTCGGTTTCTGCCTTGGTGTTCCATCACCCGGAAGCGCAGTACTTCCGCCTGTCGCAAAGCGACATCGAGGCGCTCGAACGGGAACTGAGCGAAGCGGATGCGGCCGGAAGGCCCGTGACAGCATCGCCAACGTCGGCGGCGTAGAGGCTGAGTGGCCCGCTGCGGCGTCGCTTCCGTGGTCAGGGCGAATACGGCCTGAAGCTCCGCCTCGCAATAGCCTTTTTGGTCAGCCCCTCACTGAGGGACACGATGCTGATGCTGTGGCAACGTGTCGCGCATTTTCTCTCTTGTGCAACGCAGTGCGGCATGGAAGGTTGGAAACGCTGTGCGGGAGCTGGGCTGTCTCCTGTCGTTGCTGGTTGCGGTTGTGATCCTGAGCGGCTGTGGCAGCGATGGTGACGCAGCCGTCGGGTTGGATGCGGAGCTCGCGCGCGTGCGTCGGCTGCGGGGGCCGCGCCCCTGGCGAGCGTGTCGGACCGGTCTCCGGCTTTGCTGCGGTTGGGCCAGTTCTTGTTTTTCGACAAGGAATTGAGCGGCAATCGCGATATCGCCTGTGCCACTTGCCACCACCCGCGATTCGCGTCGGGCGACGGCGTGTCGCTATCCATCGGCACCGGAGGGAGTGGGCTTGGACCGGAACGCTCACTAGGCCGAGGCCGGCCTTTCATTCCCCGGAATGCCGCCGAACTCTTCAATCGCGGGGACCAACTGTGGTCAACGATGTTTTGGGACGGCCGGGTGGCTGGCTCTCCAGCGGGTGGTTTTCGCACGCCGGCGGGCACGCTGCTGCCGGCCGGTATCTCGAGTATTCTGGCCGCTCAGGCGATGTTCCCGGTAACATCGCGCGACGAGATGCGTGGGCATCCGGGAGATCGTGAGGTATTCGGCAAGCCCTACGAGCTCGCGGACGTTCCCGACGATGCGTTTACCCAAATTTGGGCTCTTTTGATTCAGCGGCTGCTAGACATCCCGGAGTACGTCGCCTTGTTTGCCGCAGCCTTTCCCGGGGTTGCGGTGGATACATTGGGCTTTGAACATGCTGCAGAAGCGATTGCGGCATTCGAAGCCGAGATGGGCAACTTGGTGAACTCTCCGTGGGATCGATACTTGCGCGGCGAGACGACTGCCCTTTCCGAAGCGGCAAAGCGCGGCGGGCTGCTGTTTTACGGAGAAGCGCGATGCGCGCACTGTCATGCGGGCCCGTTGCTGACCGATCAGCGGTTTCACGTCCTGGCAGTGCCCCAATTAGGGCCAGGCAAAGGGGCTGAGGCACCAGAGGATTTTGGCCGTGGGCGCGAAACTGCCGATCCGCGCGACCTTTACGCCTTCCGCACGCCGCCCCTGCGCAATGTGACGGTGACCGGACCGTGGATGCACGACGGAGCATACACGAGCCTCGAAGCCGCGGTGCGCCACCACCTAGATGTGTGGCAAGCGTGGGAGGGGTACGATGTGTCGCAGCTTGATGAGCGCTTGCAGCCCACCGTACAAGGGGGTGCGCACGAACGCGCGCAAATGTTCGCAAACTTGGGTCCCTTGCTCCGCGAGCCCTGAGGCTCCGTGACGACCAGGTTGCCGACTTGCTGGCATTTTTGGAGGCTCTGACCGATCCGGCGGTATTTGGCCTCGACCGGTTTGTCCCACAGCGCGTGCCGAGCGGCTTGCCTGTGGATCGTTGAACTCGGAAGTCTAAAACCCAGTGCACGCGTGAGTGGGATATACCCTTGGGGACTAACTCCCGTCGTGTGAGTCCGGCGGAAGAGACGCGTCGATGCCCGTTGTTGGGGTTAGTGTAACGTCAACCGCTCCCACCAAGTGGTGAGCGCCGCCCAAATCGAGTGCGCGAAGACACGTAGCAGAAGCGTTCGCTTGAGGCCGCGCGCTTCCTCGCCAAAGCCGATTTCTCCAACCGCCCCAATCCGGCACACGTGCGGCGGCGTCCACTCCCCGACCTCATCGCCGGCACCGACGGCGCGCACCCGAAATTCGTACTCGGTGCCGTCGATGAGATTCGCGATCGTAGCGCGGGTGGACTGCAATCGCTGCTGTTGCCAGTCTTCGCCTCCCTTGCGGCGCCAGGCGATGTCGTAGCTCGTTGCTCCGGTGGACGGCGGATCCCACACCACGTGTGCGGCACCAGCCGTGGGATTGACGAGAACAGCGCGCGGCACACCGGGCGCCACTGCTGCCGGCGGTGAAGACCCCCGCTGTTCTCGAATCCACGCGAGCAGGTCGCGCGGCAGGACGACGTCCGAACCAGCCGGCGAACGCAAGTAAACGACCGTCGGCGGGTAGAAAAACGATCGAGCGCTGCGTTGGAGCTCCGCCGGCGGTGCGTCCCCGCGGTAAGGCGCGAGCAACAGGCGGAAGCGGTGCGACTGGCCGTTGAAGCTCGGCCCGTTAGGCCGAAACTGTGCGCCTTTCCGCTCGGCGATCTCGTTCGCGATCCCCGAGCCGCCGAGGTGAGAGTAGTCCATTTGCCGGCCATGGTACGAGCCGAAAGGATTCACCCAAATCCTTTGCTGGCCATCGATCTCTCGCAGCCGCATCGGTGCGAACGCCGGGGAGCTCCAGGTGTCGGCGCACTGTGCGAGCAGCAAGCCCCGCTCACCGTCCGTAATGGCCACCCAGCCGGCCGTGACTTGATGGTTGAAGGAGTCCCACGAGGCGTTGCGCGGGTTGACGTCGGCATAATTTAAGTCATACGAGGAGGTGATGCCAAGCCAATTATGCTTCCACACGCGCAGCGGCCGCCGGTGCGTGCCGCGCAGGTTCGGCTCGATTGGGAAGGGGGCAACTTCGACCCAACGCAGGTCGATATACCGGCGCAATTTCTGTTGTAGCGTGTGCAAAACGTCGCGTTTTGGCGTGTACGGGTACGCGACATGAACGTCGGCGATCACGCCGGGCGCGTTGGCAAACAGAGTCCAAGCAATCTCGATCTTTACCGTGTTGTTGTTGTCCTCCGCGGGGAGCGCAATCGTTGCCACTGAGCGCCGGCGCTCCACAGGACCACTGCTGGCCAGTAGATCGCCCTCCGCGCTTCGCCAGCTCGCCTCGAAGGTCCGAGGCTCGTTGCCGACGCGGTAGGTAACGAACGGCCGGACCCAGTTTTGGCCGGCAACGTCGAAGTCGTCGGTCGCGAGGGCAACGAGGCGCCCAGCGGCATCCCACTTCGCACTCACGGAGGCGTTCGGCGTGTCGATGCCGGCTGCGCCCGGCTTCTCTGGGGCGGGTTGTGCCGCATGGGCGAACGGGCCTTGGAGGCGTACGCACACTCGCTGCTGTTCTCGGCCCACGAGCGGCAGCAGGAACCAAAGCTCCGCAGATTTAGGCGGTGCATCGAGCTCCTGCAGCGGGACGACCGCTGCGGGCAGGCTTTGGCCATTGGCTGTGGTAACCTGCACGTCACGGACTGGTGCGGGCCACCAGATCGGCACCCGTACGAACGAAGTGGCGGTGCGGTCGCCAGGGTCTCGTAGGTCGGCCACCAGCAGTTCATAGTCGCAGGCTGCCAGCGAGGAGTGTCTACTGTGTACACGCTCGGCAGCCAGCCGCTCAGCGGCGCTTGCTTGCTCGAGGGCGAGGCGCACGGTTCGTTCTGCGACCTCTTGGCGCTCTTCGTTGACTAGGGGCGTGCTCATGCCGAAGTGGGTGGTGGACAGTGCGCGTATGCGCTCGAAAAACGCGCTGTAGCGGCCAGTGAACAACAACCCGTGCACGCGGGCGCGACTCTCCTCTTCAAGAGATTCAGCGAGAACGAGGGCGCGTTGTTCGGCCAGACGAGATTGTTCCAAGCGGGTCCACAGCCACTGACTGGGGAATTTCTCCGCCCAGGAATATTGGCCGTCCCAGGCGCCGTCGGCCATGTCTTGGCGGACGAGCACCGTACCCCGTGGCTGGTGGTGTTGGAGATACTCCTTCAGCGTGGTGAATTCGGCCCAATCGTAGCGGTTGACCGCGGTGATGTACTCCTCCAGTCCTCCCGTGTTCGGCAGCCAGCGCAAGAAGCGCGGCAGCCGCATCGGCAGCCAGGTTTCCGCGTCGGCGTCGAAGTTGATGTGGAGCAGGAGGTCCACAGGATCGCTTTGCGCAAGTTGCCAGCGTCGCAGGTGCAGGAGCCATCGCTCAAAGCTGCCGAAATTCACAATATCCCCGAGGCTCACTGCCGGCAGCAACACGATGCGCGGGCCCTCGGCTTCCGTTTTCAGCCAAAGCGGATTGAAGCGCTGGTCGGGGGGCAGCGCGGGCACGAAATTGGAAAATGCCGTGAACGGATAGTTCGAATACGCCAGCACCATGGCCGCGATGCCGTGCTCCTGGAGATAGGGAATCGTGCCGGTGGTGAACATGTACTCTTGCGGACGCAGGACGGGCGTGTACGTCGGGAAAAGATCTGCGACCCCGGAACCCCATGGATTGCGCACGGCCCACTCGAGGGTGGCGCGGAGCTCGCGCGCGGTCATGGCGCTGAACATGCCATTGTTGTACGGGGCGAGGATGACTTCGTCGCGGCCCGCGGCCACGCGCCGGCGGACGCGTTCGATGATGTCCGGGGCGTGGGCTGGCAGGATCGACTCGAGGGTGAACAAATTGTCGAACTCCCAGTAGCCGCGGGCGTCGCGGCCGGCGGCATTCGCCGCATCGAGAATGTCCAAGATCCCGCGCACGACGCGGATATCCGTACCAAAGCCGGCTTCGTCGGGAGTGTCCCCCCGCCAGGAGTGGTAGAAGTTGGCATGGAAGCCGAGCGCCACGTAAATTTTTGGTTCACGCATCGTTGGACGCGCAGGTTGAGTAGTTGCCCGTGCGACGTTGGCAAGGCACAGGGTGATTGTCAGCAGACGCCAAAACAGGAGCACGCGGCCGATGCTCGATGGGTGTCGCGCCACAGTCAAGTTGGCCTGTGGCTATGGGCCGCGTGTGAGGCGTCTGTCGACCCGACGAGTCGGCGCGACCGCTGCCGAGGGACGAGCGTCCGCCAGTTGTTCAGGACGCCCCGCGCGGCGCTGCAAGTGCGCCGACTTTGGAGATCACCCCACGGCCGGCGTGGCTGGGGAGATCACCCCGCGGCCGGCGTGGCTGGGGCACGCACCCCGAGCGCAGCCTCGGTGCTCACACTGCTGTGGTCGCACGGTGTATGCCCGGCGCCCCTCGCACCGCAACTCTTGCGGGGAGCGGCAGCGGAGGCTCCCGAATTTGCATTCACGAACGCTGCGAGCGGGCGGGAAACGGCACCATCTGTGCCCGACCTTTCTTGATCGGTGCCTTTCGCTTGGCGTCGGCGGCGTTCTTCTCCGCAGTCGTTTGCGAAGCGAGCGGAATGATCACGCTCCAGCGCTTTTGGTCCGTGAGCCATTTGCCCTTTGCCAACAACCGCATCCACATCCTCCTGCACAACGAGATGTTGCAGTGTGGTTGGGGCAACTCCTGTGCCAAGCAGCGTTTGGGGAACTGCCGATGGGTGGGTTTTGTTCACCGCACAATTTCGTGCAGGGGGAAGACGGAGATTGTACACAGAGCGCGCAGCGCGGTTCGTTCTTGGCTGGGGGAGAGCGCGCGGTCGCGGGTTCGTGAGCGGTGTGATCGAGTAGTGGGCGGGTTGTGTGGCGGGCGGGCACGTGGCAAGGCATTTGTGGTTGTGGGAGAGGCTGTTGTCGGATAGGTCGCGAAATGGAGTTTTTCCGCGAGACGAAGGTGCATCATCCAGCGGCGCGATTGCTCGAGGTGATGATCGAGCGCATGGAGGACATCGTGCCGTTCCTCCCCAACATTGCCGCGATCGAAACGTTGTCGGCCAAAAAGCATCGCGATGGTACGTGGGAAATTGCACGCCGTTGGGAGGCCAAGGCGGAGCAAGTGCCCAAACTCGTGCAGCCGTTTTTATCGCGGGAGTTGTTGCAGTGGCTTGACCATGCCCTGTGGGTGCCGAAGGAGTACAAGGTTGAGTGGCGGCAGGAGCCGGTGTACCGGGCCGCCGCCGACTTGTACACCTGCCATGGCACAAACTTTTTCCTGCCCCAGCCGGACGCGCCAGAGCGAGAAAGTCTCGTGCGCATCACTGGTTCGTTGTCCGTGTTCCCGGAGAAACTCCCTGGCGTGCCGGCATTCGTGGCAAGGCGTGTCGCCCCGCAGGTGGAGCGCTTCATCGTGCGCATGATCGAACCCAACCTTGTCGAATTGGCAGCCGGGCTCGAAGCCTATCTCAGCGGCCACAAACATCGCCCCCGGCGACGTTAGGCAGGGCTGATAGAAGGGGGCACCCGGCATCAAATCCGAGCGAGCTGCGCGCTCGAAGGTGTTCGCCTGCTAAAAGCGCAACCGGCGCACGCAAACGCCAGTGGTTCCCGCTGGGCGTCCGCAACGCAGGCAGCACGGCGCGGCTTGGGGAAGAGGCGCTCTGTTCGCGAACAAGTTCTAGAGTGCGGTCATTGGAACAAGATACAATTTTTCCCTTGCCTGCGGCCGGAGTACCAGGAAGACTAACGCCTGCAAACCGGAATAAAAGCTCCGTAAGTTTCGGGGAGGATCACAAAGATGGGGCGCAACGAAGGATGGCCGAAGCAAGCTTGGATTCTCGCGTTCGGCGGTGGGTTGTTCGCATTGTTGCCACCAACCACGAGTGTAGGTCGGCAAGTTGCCTTTGCGAACCAAGGCGGGGTAGGGGCGCTGTTTCGTCCTGCCTGGGTGCCCAACTACGGTCAGGTTGACTCCCGTGTTGCCTTTTATGCGAACACCTTTGCGGGTACCGCGGCCGTGCTGCGCGACGGCCGAGTCAGTTACACCGTGCGTCAAGCAGGCCGCTGTGCGGCGGCGAGCGAGTTGCGTCGACCGAGCCAGCCTGGTTGTGGGGATCAACAATGGACGATTTTCGAGGAACTGGAAGGCGGCAAGGTGCGAATGAGCGCCAGTGACCCAGGAAGTACTGTGACCCACTGGTTCCTGGGCAGCGACCCGCGTCGGTGGCGGTCGAACGTGCCAACATTCTCCACTGTAAAGCTGGGTGAGGTGTGGGCTGGCATCGAGGCGGAATTACGCTGTGGCACGCGCGATGTCGAGCGTGTGTTTGTGGTTTCTCCCAGTGGGAGGGTCGAGAGTATCCGGTTGCGACTTAAAGGAGCAACCGGCTTGCGGGTGGAGTCCGACGGTAGTTTGCGGGTGGACACCGGCTTGGGAGCGGTGCACTGGTCCGCCCCGGTTGCTTATCAGGTCATCGATGGGCAGCGGCGTGACGTGCCTGTGCGTTACCGCGTGCTGAGCGGTTCCAGAGTGGCGTTTTCGGTGGGCGAGTACGACCGCTCGGTACCGCTAGTGATCGACCCATATTTGAGCGCGACATTCCTTGGCGGGGCCCAGGACGATGTGGGTTATGCCGTGGTGCGTGCAACTGTGTTGAGCGTTGGGCAGGTGTTTTTCGTCGCTGGGGAGACAGCATCGCCATCGTTCCCGGGAGCTTCGTGGATGCCTGGATATCAGGGCACGAAGGCTGGCGGTCGCGATGCCTTCGTCGCTCGCCTTGCTGGTACCGGTCCTTCCGCTCTCAACCAAATTAGCTTCTTTGGCGGTGGCAACGACGATGTCGCAACTGCAATCGGGGTGGACGGGGACCCCGCCTCATGGGTGTTCGTGGCTGGAACCACCCAATCGAGCGACTTGCCGGAAACAACGGGTAACGCTCAGGCGACGGCCGGCGGTGGGGGCGAAGACGGGTTTGTCGCGAGATTCACTCCGGACTTGAGCAGCGTGGAGGCAACTTACCTCGGTGGCAGCGGTCAGGACTCGATTCGTTCGGTTGCAATCTTTTCGGGGGAGGTTTTCGTTGGGGGGACGACCACGTCCGACGATCTCCCGGGTAAGGCCGGCGGTGGACAAGACACGCGCGCGGGCGGGCAAGACATGTTCGTTGCGCGACTCCAGAGCGATTTGAGTGGTATTGCCCAGAGCACCTATTTAGGCGGTTCGGGTGATGACTTGCTGGCGCAGTTGGTGGTCGATGGGTCCACGCTGTTCATTGGCGGAGCGACGGACTCGCCGGACTTCCCGGCTGTACTGGGCGGCGCGCAGTCTTCCCTTGCGGGCTTGAAGGACGGAGTCCTCGCCAAGATGTCGCCATCGCTTGTAAGCTCGCCGGTGCAGGCGACATACTTCGGTGGGTCCGGTTACGACCAAGTCGCGGGAATCGCCGTTGTTGGTCCTTACGTGTACGCAGCGGGCTGGACCGACAGCGGCGTTCTGCCGGGCACGACGGGGAGCTTGCAACCGACGTACGGTGGTGGCCCTGCTGATGGGTTTGTACTGCGAGTGGATAACTCGCTCAGCTCGGGCGTGGTTGCGACGTTCTTCGGCGGTACGGCGGAGGACCGACTCAACGCGATCCAGGCATCTGGCGCTCAAGTCGTAACCGTGGGGACCACCGGATCTTCAGGGCTGCCGGGATTATCGGACGCGCTGCAACCTCTGCCGGGAGGGAACATCGACGGCGCTGTGGCCACCTTTTCGTCAGATCTTTCTTCGGGTGCGGCCAGCTTTTTTGGCGGAGCGCAGTTGGATGAACTGCATCAGTTGGGCGTGTTTACGGACCTCTACGGCTTGCCCCGGTTGGTGGTGGTGGGGGCAACGGAATCCGACAACGTCCCTGGCACCGACTTCGCCGCTCAACCGAGTCGCACGGGAGGTAAAGACGCAGTGGTGGCTGAACTCCCGCTCCCCGCAAAATTTCACTGCCCGGTGCAGCCTGTGAGTGGCTGCCTGCAACCAGTGAGCAGTACGGTAACGATCCAAGACCGCACCGGCAGCGGCCCCGACCCTAACGCCAAGGACAAGTTTTCTTGGACTTGGCGCGGCTCGGCGACGACTTCTTCGTTCGAGGATTTCGGGAATCCCATGATTGGTGGGCGAACCAGCTATTTGCTTTGTGCTTACGACGCAAGCGGATTAGTCGAGCAAGTGAAATTGGCGTTGCGGCTTCAGCCGGGAGGAATTTGCGGGGCAGGCGGCCAAGCTTGCTGGAAGCGCGTCCTGAAAAAGGGAACCCAACTGGGGTACGCGTTCCGTGATCCCACACTTGCACAGTCCGGTGTCTCGCGGGTACTGCTGCGCCGACATCCGACAAATCCACTCAAGGACATCATCAAATTCACCGGACGCGGTGGAAACTTAGCGCTACCGGCGCCGGTAAGCCCTAGTCAGTATGCGGCGGTGGACGCCACCTTTCGTGTGCAACTATTGCGCAACGACGGAGCGCGCTGTTGGGAGACGGTTTGGTCCGGTACAGGCGTGCGCCGCAACACGGCGACGCTGTTCAAGGCTGTTTGTGGCGGTAAAGGCCAGCCGCCTTGTTGAGGGCGATCGACAAATTCTGCTGGGTCGTCGGCCTCGAGGGAGGGAGCTATGGATCAGAGTGCGCGATTTGTGGTCGCTCGAGAAGCCGCGCGACTGTTTGTCGCGGTGGTGTGTTTGGCAGTTGGAGCGTTCTTACCTGCAGGGACCTACGCTTATAATTGCGGAAACCGCCCGTTTGGATCGCCGTACACGGTGAGCCCGCAGAGCAACTTGGTGTCCGCGGTTACGAATTACACGATCTCCACTTTTGTGCCCACGCTCGATGGCTGCGACATCACGACGGGTACGATTTTTAAGCTAACGTTTCCTGGAACAACCGATGTCAGCGGGGTGCCGGCAGCAGGCGGCACGCTGAACGGCCAGCCCATCACTGTGTGGCCGCAAGCAACGGGCAATAGTTTGCACTTCCAGTCGCCCATCGCGGTGGCCAATGGAGCGGGTATCACGTTGATTTTGAACGGGATCGTGAATGACAGCACGCCCGGACAGAAATACCTGTCCATGTCTGCCAGCCCTGTACAAAACGGCTCCATAGGTGCAACCCAGTTGGGTCCTTATGACCTCTCCGTCCCTACCGCGACCCCGACTTTCACACGGACGTTCACTCGAACGCCTACGTTCACGCCGACGAACACCCCTACGGAGACCACCACTCCGACGCCGACCGTGACTCCTACGCCCACGCAAACGGCCACGCCCACCGACACACCGACGCACACGCCGACGATTACGCCGACCCCAACCCCGACGGCAACTCCATCATACGCCTATTGTGAAGCCGGCCCCTCGAGTGGCTGCCTGAGCGCTGGGGCAGGGACCTTGCGCATTCAAGATGCGGTCAACGACAACCGCGATTCCCTGACGTGGGTGTTCCGCAAAGGCCCTGCGTTATCTCAAAGCGCGTTTGGTGACCCCGTCATGGGTTCTACAAGTTACGCTCTTTGTATCTACAACGGCACGACATTGGTCATGGAGGCGCGGGTCGGACCCTCCGCTCTCGCCTGGAAGGCGATCAAAAATGGGTACCGGTATCGCGATCGCGCGGGCCTCGTTGACGGTTATCGACGGCTGGTGTTGAAGGGTGGCGTTGCTGGTCGCTCGCGCCTTGTCGCCCGCCTCGCGGGCAGTCCGGTGCCCCTACTGACGCCAGTCAGCCCGACGCAGTTCCTCGATGCCACCGCCGGTGTGATTGTGCAGCTTCGGCAATCTGGCGGTGGTTGTTACGAGACCACGTTTACGCCATCCACTGTGCGCAAGAATTTGGGGAACAAGTTCGTCGCCAGGTACTGAGAGAAAACCAACTCGAGCACAAGCAGCGAAAGTGCCGGAGTGGTTGGTACGATCAGGATAGGCTGTTCGGGCGTTTCCGCCCGAAGGCTCCCGCTCGGGTGCGACGTTCGCGTTTCCCCGCTGCATCCGTTCTACGACGCGAGTGGGTTGCTGCGGAGGGCCCGGCCCACGCGTGGGGGGGGCGCGTTGCACGGGGTTCTTCGTAGAGGTTGCGTAGAAAGCAGGCGCCAGAACGCGTGGCGGCAGTGGTTCAACTTTCACCCCGCGCGGCGCCAGCGGTCGAAGGCAGCGAGGAACAAAATCACCCAGCCTTGCACCACGTAAACGACAACTGCGGACACACCCGCGGCGCGCTGCATGGCATTCGACCCGGCGTCGAGCGCTCCGAAAAATAGTGCCGCCAGCACCACGCCGAAGGGAGACAGCCGCCCGAGTAGCGCAACTGCAATCGCCGTGTAACCCCAACCGGGCGAGAAGCGCTCGTAAAGCCTGCGGGTGATTGCACTGAGTTCGACGCCCCCCGCAAGACCGGCTAAGGCGCCGCTGAACACGAAGGCCCAAAACAACCGGCGGCTGACCGCGATGCCGGCGAGCCGCGCTGCAGTTGGGTTAAGTCCGGCAGCACGCAACTCGAAGCCAACGCGCAACCGAAAGAGTCCGATGTGGGCCGCGATTGCTGCGAGCAAGGCCAGGAGCAAGCCAAGATGCAGCCGATAGGGGGCCAGTCGGGGTAGCTGGTAGGCCGCCGGCAGAGGATCGGTTTGCGGGTAGGTCCCGCCCTGCTCCATCAATGGCCCTTGCACGAGATAGCTCACGAGGGCGGCAGCGATGAAGTTGAGCATGATTGTGGCAATGACCTCGTTTACGCCCCGTTTGAGTTTGAGCACAGCCGCACAGCCGGCCCAGGCTGCGCCTCCCGCAGCAGCAGCCGCGAGCCCCAGGGCAAGCGCAGCCGCCTTCGGCAGCCACGCGCCGACCACTAGCGGTGTGGCGGCAAGTGCTAGCGCTCCGATCAGCAACTGTCCCTCCGCCCCGATGTTCCAGATGCCGGCACGAAACGACAGTGCGACAGCGAGGCCCGTGATCAGCAGCGGGCAGGCTTTGACCGCTAACTCCGCCAGGCTGTCGCGACTGCCAAAGGCTCCGTCGAGCAGTGCGGCGAACGCGAGTGCCGGGCTACTCCCGGTAAGCCAAACGACGGCGGCGCTCACGGCGAGGGCCAGGACCACGGCGGTTAGCGAGACACCGATCTCTACAGCCCAGCGGCGCATATCAGTTTGCCGAATTTGCTACGATGCCGCCCATCAATGCTCCGAGTTCTATTGGGTCGATGGGAGGCACCAACGGGGCACTGAGGCGGCCGCGATAGAGAACCGCCACGCGGTCGCTGAGCGCAAGGATTTCGTCGAGATCCGTGGAGATGAGGACTACTGCGGCGCCGTTCGTTGCCGCCGCGGCTAAGGTGTGAAACACGAAGCGAGTCGCAGCGAAGTCGAGTCCGCGCGTGGGGTTGGCAGCGATGAGAATTTCGGGTCTAGCGGCCAGCTCGCGAGCCAAAATCACGCGCTGCTGGTTTCCCCCGGAAAGGGTTCGCACCGGTGCGTCGAGGCCGGGTGCGCGAATGTTGTACTCTCGCACGAGGGCCTCCGCATGGGCGCGCGCTCGAGCCCAAGCGAGGGCACCGCTTGCACGGGTAAACTGCGCAAGCGTCCGGCAATGTAGCAGCAAGTTCTCGAACACCGTCATTTCGAGAATCAGCCCTTCGCGGTGGCGATCGGGCGGCACGAACCCAACACCGGCTTCGAGAACATCTGTCGGTTTGCGGGGGGTAACTGGCGTTCCCGCAATGCGCAGCGTGCCTGTGCGTAGGGGCCGGAGGCCGGCGAGGACCTCGAAGAGTTCGCGTTGCCCATTGCCATCCACGCCAGCAATGCCGAAGATCTCACCGGCGCGAACATTGAAGCTCACATCGCGCAGGGGGGTACCGAAGGGATCGTCCTCGGTGCCCACAGTTTCCAGTCGCAAAAGCTCTGCTCCGATGGAAGTCTGGGGCTTCGTCCACTCTGGTTGTCGTTCGCCAATCATCGCCTCGGCAAGCGTGTGCAGCTCGAAAAACGGCGCTTGGGCGCGGGCCACCACTTGGCCTTGGCGGAGCACGGTTACGCGGTCGGCAACTTCCGCCACTTCGGCAAGCTTATGGGAAATGAACAGTACGGCACGCCCGTCTGTCCGCAGGCGGCGGATGAGGGCGAAGAGTTGCTGGGTTTCTTGCGGCGTGAGCACCGCGGTGGGCTCGTCGAGAATGAGCACGCGGTTGGCACCCACCAATGCTTTCAAGATCTCCACCCGCTGGCGCGCACCGACGGAGAGATCGGCAATAGGTGAGTCGAGTGGCGGGATATCGAGCCCTGTGGTCTCAGCCCAGCGCCTGGCCCGCTCGGCGAGCGTCCGTGACGCGATGCGCCACTCGCGCGGTTCGGCCAAGGCGAGCGCCAGGTTTTCCGCCACCGTCATCGACTCGGCCAGGGCAAAGTGTTGGTGCACCATGGCGACGCCCAGCGCGCGGGCGTCGTTGGGGGAGCGCAACCGCACGGGGCGGCCCGCTAAACGAATTTCTCCGCTGTCGGGAAACTCCTCGCCCGCGAGGATGCGCATCAGCGTGGTTTTGCCCGCGCCGTTTTCTCCCACAATGGCATGGACCTCACCCGCATAGAATTCGGCATCCACACGAACCAACGCCGGGATCGTTCCGTACAGTTTGCGGATCCCGCGAACCTCGAGCACCACCCCGCCAGCGGAGGCCGCCAGCGTTGCAGGCGTGAGGCGGTTAGCGGTGACAACCATCGGTTCCGCTAAAACTCGACGGTGGGCACGCGGATCGTACCCGCAATGATGGCTGCTCGGGTTTCTTCGAGCCGCTTCTTCACTTCGGCAGGAATCAAGTGTTCGAGGCGCGGGTTCAACACCAAATCGACGACGCCGTCTTTCATGCCTTTGCGCTCGATTCGCCCGACGAATTTCCCTTCCTTCACTTCTTGGGCCACCTGTACAAACGCGCGCGGGATGTCGATCGTGGCGCTGGCGATGACTACGTCGGGCGCTACGTCGTTTTGGTTTTTGTTGGCTCCGAAAGCAAACACCTTCTTTTCTTGTGCCGCTTGAAACACTCCCAGGCCAGCGGCGTCGGCGTTGTGGAAGAGAAAGTCTGCCCCCTGCTGCACCAGAGCGAGGCTGGCGGTTTTCGCGCTGCCAACGTCTTCCCAGTTGCCGATGTACACGGTGGTCACTTGGAAGTCGGCGCGTGCCGCGTTCGCGCCTGCCTCGAAGGCCAAAATGGTGCTTTTCACTGAAGGGATTTCGATGCCACCGACGGCGCCCGCCTTGCCCGTTTTAGACATCAGCGCGGCGAGCATCCCTTCTAAGTAGGTTGCCTCCTCGAGCAGGAACCGCAGCGGCGCCATGTTCTTGCGCACCGTATTCCCCGAAGTGGTGATGAACACGGTGTTCGGATAGTCCGCAGCCACGGTAGCGGCCGCTTCTTGAAACTCGAACCCGTGCCCGAAGATCAGGTTGTACCCGCGGCGCGCAAAGTCGCGAAAACCCTCTTCGAATTCTGCCGGTGTCTTGGTTTGGATTTGGGCGATTTCCGCACCCAGTTGATCGCGGATTGCGAGCAGCCCTTCATAGGCGAGGGCGTTCCAGCCGGCGTCGCTCACGGGACCAGGGCTGAGTAGAGCAACTTTGAAGGGTTTCTTCTCCTCCGCATGGGCGGCTGCAAGCAGGAGCAGACCGGCGAGCGCCGACAGAACCAAGGTCTTCATGGCCTGCGGCTATAGCCAAGGCAATTTTGCGGCCGCAACCATTTGACGACAGGGCATTCGTTCGCGAGCATGCCCCGGATGTTTTCAGCCAGCGCGCTTTTGCTCGTGTTGCAATTCGCGTTCGCGGCCTCGGCTTGGGCGGCGCAACCAAAAGTGGTGGCCACGATTTTCCCACTGGCTTCTTGGCTTGCGGAATTGACGGAAGACACCGCGGAGGTGGAACAGCTTCTCCCGGCGGGGGCGAATCCCCATATGTTCGAGCCGCCGCCGGCCCAGGTGCGCGCACTCAGCCAAGCGATTTTGCTCGTAACCGTGGGAGCTGGCCTCGATGATTGGGCGGGCAAGATCGCCGTGGCAGCCGGGGGGAACTTGCACGTGCTGAGGCTCGCCGATCGCGTGCCCTTGCTGCCGCTCACGGGCGAACAGGGGCGGGATCCGCATTTTTGGCTCGACCCGATTCTCGTCCGCGACCATGTCATGCCCGCCCTCACCGATGCACTTGCGCGTGTGGCACCACAGCACGCCGGGGCGCATGCGGCCCGCGCTCGGCAGTGGAGCGAGGAGCTTTCGCGATTGGATGAGCGGCTGCGGCAGGAATTGGCTCCGGTCCGCGGGCGCGCCTACATTGCCGTGCACTCTGCCTGGCGGTATTTCGCGCACCGCTATGGGCTGGTGGAGGCAGCCACTGTGGAACCCGTGCCCGGAAGGGAACTGTCAGCAAAGGAAATGATTGCGCTTGTCGAACAGGTACGCCGAAGCGGAGCCCGCGCGCTGATTGTGGAGCCCTACGTGTTCTCGAAAGTGGCAAGCCAAATTGCTGCGGAGACTGGCATCCGGTTGGTTACTGTGGATCCTTTCGGCGGGGGTGCGTTGCACGGGGGCTACATCCGGTTGATGGAAGCGAACGCCCGGGCCTTTGTGGAGGCATTGCGATGACGACCACGCCCGCGCTCGTTGTAGAGACCCGCAAGCTCGAAGTGCGGCTCGATGGCAGGCGCGTGCTGTGGGACATCGACTTAGCCATCCCGCCCGGACGCTTCGTTGGCATTATTGGTCCCAACGGCGCCGGCAAGACCACGCTCTTGCGTGTGCTGCTCGGGCTGGTGCCAGCCTCTGGTGGGGAGGTGCGGGTGTTTGGCTTTCCGCCTCTAGAGGCGCGCAAACGCGGCTCGCGCATCGGTTACGTGCCCCAGCGACCGAAGTTCGACCCCTTTTTTCCTGTCTCCGTGTGGGACGTGGTCATGATGGGACGCGTGCCCCGCATTGGTTGGTTTCGCTGGCCACGACGGGAAGACCGTGTGCAAGTTGCCCGCGCGCTGGAGCTGGTGGGCATGCGCGGTCGCGAGCAGCGCCGGTTGGCGGAGCTTTCCGGGGGCGAACAACAACGCGTGTTTCTTGCGCGTGCGCTCTCCAGCGAGGCTCAACTGCTCCTGCTCGATGAAGCGACCACGGGCTTGGATTTACCCGCACAGCATGAGCTGTACGCCTTGCTGCAACGCCTCCGGCAGCAGCTCGGGTTGACGATTGTGGCCGTATCCCACGACTTGCTGGAGCTGGCCGCCCACGCAGAAGAGCTTGTGTGCATCAACGGGACCATGCACATTCACGGCAACCCGCAGGTGGTGTTGCACAGCCACGAACTGCGGGAAGCGTATCGCTGCGAGTTCGATTTCTTGTATGCCGACCGTGCCGGCCTCGATGCCGCGCACGGTGGAGAATGAGTGATGGCGGACTGGTTAACCTACGGCTTTCTTCAGCGTGCCCTGGTTGCCAGCTTGCTGGCCGCATGTTTGTGCGGGGTGCTGGGGTTCTTCGTCGTCCTGCGCCGGCTTTCGTTTATCGGCGTGGGCATCTCGCATGCTGCCTTAGGGGGCGTGGCTTTAGGGGTGTTGTGCGGGGTCGAACCTCTACTTGCGGCGGCAGGCTTCGCAGCAGCGACCGCATGGTCCATCGGCCAGGTCGGGCGACTAGGCCGCCTGCACGAGGACACCGCTATCGGAGTCCTGTTCTCTGCGGCCATGGCGCTCGGGGTGGTATTGCTGAGCTTGTCCACGCAGTTCCAGAGCGACTTGTTCGGTTACCTCTTCGGTAACATCCTCGCTGTGAGCACGGCCGACCTGTGGCTCCTAGGTACGATGGCAACCGTCGTGCTGGTCGTAGTAGCGGTGTTGTTCAAAGAGCTCTTGTTCGCCGCGTTCGATGAAGAAGTTGCCGAAGCGAGTGGCTTGCCGGTGAGCATGCTCCATCACCTGTTGCTCGCAGCCTTGGCGCTAACGGTGGTGGTGGCCATGCGAGTGGTGGGGTTGATCTTGGTGGAAGCGCTGTTGGTGATTCCAGCAGCGGCGGCTTACCAATTAGCGCGCGGCTACGTGAGCATGCTGTCCTGGGCGGTTGCCATTGCCGCCCTCGGAAGCATCGGTGGCTTGTTGTGTTCTTACCAATGGAACATCCCCGCTGGTGCCACGATCGTGTTACTGCTTGCTGCGTTTTTTACGCTCGCGCTGGTCGCGCGCAGGAGCGGGTTGGTTTGCTGAACACACGCTGCCGCGGCTGTATCCAGTGAGCTCGTCTCGCTCATGCCTTGAGGCCTGCGGCTTGGGTAAAGGCTTCTTTCAATTCCTCGTAGGTGTAGGCGACGCGAAACTGCGGAAACTCGCCCACAATGTTGGCCGGTGGGCGAAACAAGATGCCATGGTCCGCCTCTGTCAACATGGTGATGTCGTTGTAGGAGTCGCCAGCGGCGACCACGTCAAAGTTCAGCAGCTTGAAGGCCATCACCGCTTTGCGCTTGCCGTCGCGAATCCGGATGCGGTAGTCCCGCACCCTCCCTGTTTCGTCGACCACTAAGGAATTGCAAAATAACGTCGGGTAGCCGAGCTGGGCGAGGAGCGGCCGAGCGAATTCATCGAAGGTGTCGGAAAGAATGATCACTTGAAAGTGTGCGCGGAGCCAGTCGAGAAATTCCGTGGCCCCCTCGAGCGGCCGCATCGAGCCAATGACGTTTTGGATGTCCGCTAGCTTGAGCCCATGCTCCGCGAGAATTTCCAAGCGGCGGCGCATGAGCCTGTCGTAGTCGGGTTCGTCCCGCGTGGTACGACGGAGTTCTGCAATGCCGGTTCGTTCCGCAACATTGATCCAAATTTCGGGGACGAGTACCCCTTCGAGATCCAGGCACGCAATCATACCGGGCGCGGTTAAGAACAACGGGAGAGGGCTTGCAAGGTGGCTTGCCGAGGGATTTGCTCGCCGAGCTCGGGGTGTCGTGGCAGCTGGGCCCGACCGCCGGTGCGCTCCAGCAGTGCGGCCAAGGCGGCGATGGTTGCCGGCACATCGTTTTCTACCCAGCGTGTGGGATTCGGTGGATTGGCCCAAGAGAAAAAATGGAACCAACGGTGGGGGCGAGCCACCATCGCCCAACCGGGACGGCTGACCTCCACCGTGACGCTGGCAGTGCCAAAGGCGTGCAAGAGGAACAGGTCGAGCTGCCCACTGAGTGCGGAGATCGGTTCGGGGACGGGTCGGTAGCGGCAGTGCTTCTGCGCGGCGGGGAACACGCTGCGGAAAACGTCGAAGATGCGGTCCAATCTCGGGTCGCGGGTCGAGGGGAAAAACACCACACCGCCAAAGCTATGGAAGTTCACCGCAGCGCAAAACCGTTCCCGTTGGCAAAGACGAGCGAGAGCAAGGCATTCCGGTTCGCTCAACGGATGCGGGCCGCGAAAGTAGGGGGACCATTTGCGGGCGCTGCTCGAATTCCAAGCCCGGCGACCTGGAATTGCGGCAAAGGGGAAGTTCCGATTCGGGTCGACCCGGTTGGCGGTGACCCGCGAGGCTTTAAAGCCGACCCAGCCGCGGCGTTGCCAAACGATTTCCGCACCGTCGGGGTTGAGAAGCGGGACGACGGTAATCACCGCGCGTCGTCCGAGAGAAGCCACCATGGGGTCGCGTTCGCTTCCTTCCAGCAGTGTTTGCAGGAGAGCACGCGCAACATATCCGCCAATGTATTCACCGCCGTGTATTTGTGCTGTCACCAACAGGCGAGGGCGGAGCGTGCCCAGTGAATCGAGGCCGACGTGAAACGCCAACAAAGGACGGCCTTGCGCCGACTGACCGATCGTTTCCACCCGGCAGCGTTCGGAGAAGCGCTCTGCCAGGCTGGTCGCTTGCTCCACTGCTGCGACGGGATGTGGATACGGGGCTAACCAGGGAGCAGCGGCCGGCACAGCTACGAGTCCTGCAATTGGCGCGGATGCGGTTTAGTGCAGCAAGCCGGGAACCGCGAGCGTAAAGGGCGCAATGCGGATATCAAAGGTTTCGCCGTTTTCTGCGACCATGCGATAAGAACCATGCATGCTCCCGACCGGCGTCGATAGCGGGCAACCCGATGTGTACGAGAACTCTTGGCCAGGACGCAGCAACGGCTGCTCACCCACGACACCGAGACCGCGAACCTCCTGCACCTCGCCTTGCGCGTCGGTGACGATCCAATGCCGGCTGACGAGCTGCGCCGTTGTGTCGCTCTCGTTGATGATGGTCACATGGTACGCGAAAAACCAGCGACCTTGGTCGGGGTTCGAATGTTCGGGCAAAAATCGCGAGCGCACCCGCACCCGGAAGCCGCGGGTGCATGCCTCAGAGCCGTACGTGTCCTCCATCGCAAAGCTTCGCGCATAGTCGGCTTTCACCGTTGGTTCAATCCTAAGGCGGCGGACCATGGCTCGGCGCAGATGCGGTGAGTCTGTTGAAGGAGACATGCCTAGATGACCGGCAAGAGTGGCGGCTGCCAGCGGGAGGCCCCGCAGCCACTGAAGCGCCAGCGGTACGCTTGACATCCCGACACGGTGTGCCATCGAATGCCGCGCGTGAGCGAATCTTGTTGAGGAGGCTGTATGGCCGAGCGGCCGTTTCGGGTTTTGGGTGTGCAACAAATTGCGATTGGGAGCACGGATAAGGAGCGTTTGCGGCGCTTGTGGGTGGATCTGTTTGGGCTCGCGGTAACCGGTACGTTTCGTAGCGAGCGCGAAAATGTCGACGAGGATATTTGCGTGCTCGGCGAAGGAGCGACGCGGGTGGAGGTAGACTTGATGCAGCCGATCGATCCCGAAAAGCGGCCGAAGGTCCATGAGCCGCCGCTCAATCACATAGGCCTCTGGGTGGACGACTTACCAGCAGCAGTGCAGTGGCTCACCCAGCAAGGAGTGCGCTTTGCGCCGGGAGGGATCCGCAAGGGCGCCGCAGGCTACGACGTGTGCTTCATCCACCCCAAAGGCAGCGAGGAATTCCCGCTGAGTGGCGAAGGCGTGCTGATCGAGCTCGTACAGGCTCCTCCCGAAGTGATCGCCGCTCTTTCTAACTCATAGCCTTGCCAATGTCGCCGCGGCCCGCACTTGGCTTGGGCGCGGCAAAGGGCGTTAGCCTGCATGGCGAAGAGGACACAGAAAACAGGCGGTCAACTTCGCGACCGCTTTGTCCGTACTCACCCAAAGTTGCCATGCGGGCGGCACCGTCGGGATGCGGCCCGTTGTGCAGTGGTGCGCCCGGCAAATGTGCGGTCAGACGGAAGAACGGTTCAGCCTTCGCCCGACGAACCGTGCGGCACGGCTGACCGCGCTGTGCAAAATGTGGAGACCACGGCGTTGGAAACCGCGGATCCACGACTCCACTTGGTCCAGGCTGATTCCCAGTGTGGTGGCGATGTCTTCCTCGTCTTTCCCTTCGGCGGCGGAGAGCAGAACTTGCGCGAGCAAGCGACGCCCAGGGTGAGGCCCGTTCGCCCACGTTGCCAGCAACCGCTCCATGGCCGGCGTGAGCCGGATGCGCAGTTCACGCCCACGGCGCCAGTAGCGCTGGGGCAGGTCATGCCCCCGCAAAATTTGCCGCAAGCCTTCGACGCTGACGTCCTGCACGATCTGCTGCTCCAACAGGTACCCGCGCAGTCGCCGCAAGGACCACCGCGAGTGCGGTAGGCGCAACGAGCGCGGAGAAGTTTGCGCGATCTCCACGATTTTTGCCCGCACTTCGTCGCTAAACACAATTGGGCGCGTGGTGCCGGTGGCTGCATGGGTCAGCCCGGCAACTCCGAGTTCGTAAAAGCGGAGCAGCCGGTTCCGCACGGTGTTCGGGTGCACCCCCAGACGCAGAGCGACCACCTTCAAGGGAAGGCCCTTGGCACGTGCTAACACGATTTGGGCATTGCGTTTTACCGCCTCGGGCCCGTTGTTTGCCAACCACTCGAGCTCTCGCCGAACGGATTCTGTGAGCTCCAGTGGCCGTCGAAGCGAACGTTTCGCCATGGCCTCCACTCCTCGCTTGGTGAGGTTTAGTCAGGACAAGCCGCCTACTGCATCCGGACAGCCATGTCAACAAGCAAGTCGGGGCGAATCGCAGTCACGCCGCCGACCGGGCGGCTTCTCTTACGCCATGACTGGCGCGGGGCGACAACAGTGATTAGAGAGTCGGGCGCTCTCGCTGGCAATGCAGCCAGGGGCGTTTCCATCCGTAAGATTTCTCATGCCGGAAGGCACTGCTCCGGCGAGGTCGACAGGAGATGGAAGGAGGAATCATGCGGATTGCACAGGTTGCACCTCTAATCGAAAGCGTTCCCCCAAAGCTCTACGGCGGCACGGAGCGGGTGGTTTCGTACCTTACCGAGGCGCTGGTCGACATGGGGCATGACGTGACCCTGTTTGCCAGTGGCGACTCGCACACGCGGGCCCGCCTCGTGTCCACGTGCTGCCGCGCCTTGCGGTTGGACGAGTCTGTGCGCGACCCTTTGCCGCACACCCTGCTGCTCCTCGAGCGCGCGCGGCAAATGGCAGACGAGTTCGACATTTTACACTTCCACGTCGATCTCCTGCATTTCCCCATATTCCGTCCGTTGCGTGAGCGCACGGTGACGACCCTACACGGCCGCTTGGACCTTCCGGATCTCGTGCCCTTTGCCCGAGAGTTTGCCGATATGCCCGTGGTGTCGATTTCCACGGCGCAGCGCGCACCCTTGCCGTGGATGCGCTGGATGGCGACCGTCCCGCATGGGCTGCCGAAAGATCTTTTGCAGTTCCACCCGCAGCCGGGTGGTTACCTCGCGTTCCTCGGCCGCATCTCGCCGGAGAAGGGCCCAGAGCGTGCCATTCGCATCGCTCGCCGGGCAGGAATGCCGCTCAGGATTGCCGCGAAAGTGGATCGTGCCGATCAAGCGTATTACGAAACGGTGGTACGCCCAATGTTGCGCCAACCGGGCGTGGAGTTTCTGGGAGAGATCACCGAGGCAGAGAAGTCAGAATTCCTCGGCAACGCGGCGGCGTTGTTGTTTCCCGTGGATTGGCCAGAGCCCTTTGGCTTGGTGATGATCGAAGCGATGGCTTGCGGTACGCCGGTGATTGCCTTCCGCCGCGGCTCGGTGCCTGAAGTGCTCGAGGATGGCGTGACCGGGTTCATCGTGGAGCACGAAGGCGAGGCGGTGCGGGCGCTCGACCGCTTGGGCGACCTCGACCGCCACACCATCCGGCGGGTATTCGAGCAGCGCTTTACAGCCGAGCGCATGGCTCGTGACTACTTGGCTTTGTACGAAGCGCTGCTTAGCCAGGAACAAAACGGGAGGCTGGAAGAGGCAGCATGAGCAACGAGCAGGAGACAGCCGGGCCCACGTTTTATATTCCCGCGCTGGGCTCGGGGGTCGAGCGCAGTCGCATTCTCAAACACGGCGATACGTTTGCGGTCTTTGACCTGCTGGGCGATTTGCCGGGTGAACCGCGAGCGGTGGAGGGCGTGTACCATTGCGACATGCGTCACCTGAATTTCTTGCGTTTGCGGCTCGATGGCCGGTCGCCTCTGCTGTTGAGTTCTCATGTGCAACGCAACAACGCGCGCCTGAACGTCGATTTGACCAATCCGGATTACTGGCAAAATGGTGTGCTGGTTTTGCCGCGGGATTCGCTGCACGTGGGGCGAATGAAATTCCTCTGGGAAAGCGGCGTGTACGAGAGCATTACCGTGCGGAATTACGCTGACCGCCCGCTGCTGGTGGTGCTCGAGTTCGAGTTTGGGGCCGATTTTTCCGACGTTTTCGAAGTGCGTGGGCTACGCCGCGCGCGGCGTGGAACCCTCGAGCAGGAGGTGCAGAACCCGTGCCGTGTGTGGTTCCGTTACACGGGTTTGGATGGCATCCAGCGCCTGACCCAAATCGAATTTACTCCCGCTCCCGCGGAGCTCACCAGCGAACGCGCGCGATTTACGTTCACCTTGAGACAAGGCGAGCGACTACGCTTGTTTCTCACGGTCCGCTGCCACCCGAACGGGATGCAAACCCAACGAGAGCTTGGGTTCGCAACCGGGGTACGCCGCGCGCATCGGGCACGCCTTATTGCCAGCCGTCGTTTTCCGACCGTCGCCACCGGTGACGAGTTGTTCAATGAGTGGCTGTGTCGGGCCACAGCGGATTTGGTCATGCTCGCCACCGACACGCCGTATGGCCCTTACCCCTACGCGGGCATCCCATGGTTTTCTACTGTGTTCGGGCGCGACGGGATTCTCACCGCGCTGCAGGTATTGTGGGCCAATCCTGACTATGCACGGGGAGTGTTGCGCTTCTTGGCTGCGCACCAGGCCGATAAAACCGACCCAGCCTCGGCAGCCGAGCCGGGCAAGGTTTTGCACGAGATACGGCAAGGGGAAATGGCGCGCACGGGAGAAATTCCCTTTAGTGCCTATTACGGGAGCGTCGATGCGACCCCACTGTTCGTCTGGCTTGCGGCGGAGTACTTTCGCCGCACGGCTGACCTGGCCACAATTCGTTCGCTGTACCCACAAATCCAGCGTGCTTTGCAGTGGTTCGATAGTGCCGCAGATTCGATGGGCTTCTTACGATACCACGGTGAAAGCCAGCGGGGATTGAGAAATCAAGGATGGAAAGATTCGGAAGACGCCGTCTTCCACGCCAATGGCGCGTTGGCCCGCGGCGCCATCGCGTTGTGCGAGGTGCAAGGATACCTGTATGCCGCCCGCCTCGGTGCTGCGGCCATTGCCCGCGCGCTCGGTGATCAACAATTGGCCCGCGCACAAGAGGCGAAGGCAGCGGCACTGCAGCAGCAATTCGAGGCCAACTTTTGGTTGCCCGAAAAGAACTTTTATGCGTTGGCGCTCGACGGTGAGAACCGGCCTTGTGCTGTGGCGGCTTCGAACGCCGGGCACTTGCTGCTGACTGGCATTTGCCATCCTGTTAGGGCGGATGCAGTTAGAGACGCATTGCTTTCGCCGCGCTTTTTTTCCGGCTGGGGCATTCGTACGGTGGCCGCCGGGGAAGCCCGTTACAACCCGATGTCGTACCACAACGGTTCCGTGTGGCCGCACGACAATGCGCTCATTGCCATGGGTTTGGCGCACCGCGGGGATGTGGCCGAATTCGTGGAAATTTTCCAAGCCCTCTTTGATGCGGCCGTGCACATGGAGCTGCGGCGTTTGCCGGAATTGTACTGCGGCTTTTCTCGCCGACGCGATGCCGGGCCCACGCTTTATCCCGTGGCCTGTTCCCCGCAAGCCTGGTCGGCGGCCGTACCGTGGGCGCTGCTCGGTGCGGCGTTGGGGGTGGAGGTGGACTCGTCGCGCTCCGCCGTGGTGCTGCGCCGGCCGATTTTGCCGCGCTTTCTCGATTGGGTGCGGATCCGCAATCTCCCGGTGTTGGGAGGCGAGCTCACACTGCATTTGCATCGGGCGGACCGCACGGTGGCCGTCGAAGTCGAGGAGGCTAGCCCCGGGCTGCGGGTGGAAGTGCAACCGTGTTGAACAAGATTCAAGCGGGCGCCAAGCGCATCCGCGTGTCCACAACCACTACACCTTGGCCAGGTGGTAATACCTTAACCGGATTGAGGTCGAGCTCCCGCAACTCGGGAACCACTTCCACTAGAGCCGACACCCGTTGCACGAGTCTGATGAGCGCCTCTTTGTCTCCTGGAGGCATGCCCCGGTAGCCGGTCAGCAACGGCGCGGTTCGCAAGCTCTCGACCATTTCCCGTGCATCCACGTCGGTGACCGGGGTGAGCCGAAAGCGCACGTCGCGCAGCAACTCGACAAGGACGCCACCGAGACCGCAGACCAGGAGGGGGCCAAAGGTCGGGTCGGTCACCACTCCTACCATCGCTTCGTGCCCACCCATGATTTGGCGCTGCAGGAGAACGCGCTCGAGCGTGTAGCCGTGTTGGGCAAGATCCTCTTTCATCTCGGCCACCGCTGCTTCCACCTGCTGCGCAGCAAAAATGTTCAGGATCACGCCCCCGACGTCGCTCTTATGCACCAGGCCAGGGATTTGCGCCTTCATCACCAGCGGGTAGCCAAGCCGTTCCGCAGCTTCGAGCGCTTCTTCACACGGCACGGTTTCGCCCTCCGCCACTGGAATGCCGGCCGCCTTGAGGATCAGCGCGGTGTCGTGCTCGTCCACCCACACAGGCTCCGTAGCGCTCTGGAGGACGCGGTCGACCACAGCGCGGATGGTGCTTTCGGCAAAACGGTCCAAGCGCAGCTCCTCGCCCCGCGGTCGCTCCCGCCAGCGGCGGTAGTGCCACGCTTTGGCGAGCGCCCGTGCAGCGTCTTCCGGAAAGCGGAAGGAGGGAAGCGGTCCGCGCGGACCTTGGGCCAGCCGTGGCGGGATTCCCCGCGATGAGAGGAACACCGTGAGCACGGGCTTTTCTTCCGGGATTCGCCCTGCCCCGCGGGCAATGGCCGCCGCAGTTTCATCCACCTGCGTGAGAAAGAGCGGAATGTAGATGGCAACCACAGCATCCACTGCTGGGTCGTTGCCCACCACTTCGAGGCTGCGTTCGAATTGCTCGGGTGTGGCTGAAGCAATGATGTCCACCGGATTCGCGACGCTTGCTTGTGGGGGAAGGAAGGTGCGCAACTGTTCTCTCGTGGCCTCCCCAAGTTCTGGCAGTTGCAACCCTTCTGCCTCGCAGGCATCGGCCAAGAGGATCCCAGGGCCACCGGCGTTGGTGACGACCCCCACACGCGGCCCCGGAGGAACCGGCTGCGTCGAGAGCAACGCCGCGACATCAAACATCTCTTCCAACGTATTCGTGCGCATCACCCCGGCCTGTTCGAACAGGGCATCCACCGCCACATCGAGGCTAGCCAGTGCCGCCGAATGCGATGCCGCTGCCCGGGTTCCCGCTGCGGAGCGGCCAGACTTCATGGCGATAATCGGTTTTTCGCGTGCGACCAACGGGGCGATACGGGCAAATTTTCGCGGGTTCCCAAAGCTCTCCAGGTACAGCAGGATGACGCGGGTGGTGGGGTCTTGGAACCAGTAGCACAAGAGATCGTTGCCCGACACGTCGGCCTTGTTTCCCACCGACACAAAAGTCGCAATGCCCACTCCGAGAGCGCTCACGGTGTCCAAAATGGCAATGCCCAGGGCACCACTTTGCGACAGCATGCTGATGTTGCCTCGCGGCGGAAAGGTCGGCGCAAACGTAGCGTTCAGCGACACCTCCGGATCGGTGTTCAGCAAGCCGAGACAGTTCGGCCCCACCATCCGCATGCCGGAGTTGCGCACCAACTGGCGCAGCGCCTGTTCGCGCTCCCGGCCGGTGGGTCCGCTTTCCCCAAAACCAGCAGAGATGACCACGACCGCCCGTACCCCAACGCGGGCACAGTCAGACACCACCGCCTCGACAGTGGGCGCTGGTACAGCAATCACCGCGAGATCCACCGGCCCGCCGATGTCCGTGATCTTCGCATAGGCCCGCAGCCCGGCGATTTCGGAGTAGCGGGGGTTGACGGGGTAAATCGGACCGTGAAAGCCACAGTCTTTGAGATTTTTCACCAACGCATGCCCCACAGTGTTGGGCTTATTCGATGCGCCAATGACCGCGACGGACCGCGGGTAGAAAAACGGGCGGATGCTTTCCGCGATGGCTTGGCGCTCGCGCGTTTCCGCTGCAGCACGGAATTCTACAGTTTCTTCCGTGGGGAAGGAGACGTGTACGATGCCGCCCTCGACGGTCCGCGCGACGCGGAAGCCGCTACGCGCAAACACTTCGAGCATCTGGTTATTCTCCCCAAGCACGTTGGCTTCGAACTCAGTCACCCCGCGCTCCCGGGCGATGCTGGCCAAGTGCTCGAGAAGGGCGGTGCCGATGCCTTTGCCCTGATACGCATCGGCAACCGCGAAAGCGACTTCAGCGCGACGTGGGTCGCCATGAGGCGGAATGATGTACCGACCGACGCCAATGATTCGTTCCTTGCCGTCTTCCAATCGGGTAGCCACGAGGGCAACGTGGGTGACGAAGTCCGGCTCGGTGAACCGCACCAGTTCTTCATCGGTGAGCCGCTTCTTGGCACTAAAGAAGCGAAAGTACACGGAGCGCTCGCTCAAGCTGTTGAAGTGCTCCGTCAAGCGCTCTTTGTCGTCGGGCCGAATGGCGCGGATGCGAATGGAGGAGCCGTCGCGCAGCACAACGCTGGTGTCGTAATTGCGCGGGTCGATTGCCATGGAGTCTCCTTCCTCGCTCCGAACAAAGCACGAAGCTTCTCAGCAGGGAACCGCAACAGCAAGAGAGAAAGTGCCGGCCTGTGACCATGCTGAGGGTGACAAACGCGCGAGATTCGGTAAATTGAGGCAACTTTGCTGGATCTGAGCTCGGAAAGAGGAGGCCGTTTGCCGATGTTGGTGGTTGGTGTTCCGCGCGAGTCGTTTCCTGGCGAGCAACGCGTGGCCTTGATTCCGGCCTCCGTGCCTGCGCTAACCAAGGCAGGCTTTACGGTCGTGTTGGAACGTGGGGCGGGTGAGCAGGCAGGATTTCCGGACGCCGCGTATGAAGAGAAAGGAGCAGAAATCCTCCCTGACCGCGCGGCTGTGTTTGCACGGGCCAACATCATTGTGCAGGTGCTGGGAATCGGGGCCAACCCGCCGCGCGGGGCAGAAGATCTGACGCTTTT
Organism: Candidatus Binatia bacterium; assembly: GCA_026415395.1. Lineage (NCBI taxonomy): Bacteria > Candidatus Binatota > Binatia (SeqCode) > Binatia bacterium. The sequence continues at coordinate 131,735 of JAOAHD010000002.1, forward strand.
TCGCCCAGGGCAGGTGGTCGTGGGCTTCCTACGTCCGCTCGGGGCCCCCGAGGCCATCGAGCAACTTGCGCGTACTGGCGTGAGCGCCTTTGCCGTCGAACTCATGCCGCGCATCACCCGGGCACAGTCGATGGATGCCCTCACCTCGATGGCCACCATCGCCGGCTACAAAGCTGTCGTAGTGGCTGCACATGCGTTACCGAAGCTGTTCCCGTTGATGATGACTGCAGCGGGTACGTTGCGCCCTGCGAAGGTGTTGATCCTGGGTGCAGGTGTGGCTGGTCTGCAGGCAATTGCCACAGCCAGAAAGTTGGGTGGGGTGGTGTCGGCCTACGACATTCGCCCTGCAGCGAAAGAGCAGGTATTGAGTTTGGGGGCACGTTTTGTGGAGTTACCCTTGGAGGTCCAGGACGTCGAAGACAAAAGTGGCTACGCCAAGGCACAAGACGAGCGTTTTTATGAGCGCCAGCGCGAGTTGCTTGCTCGCGTCGTTGCCGACAGCGACGTGGTCATTACCACTGCCAACGTGCCGGGGCGGAAAGCGCCGGTGCTGGTGACTGACGAGATGGTGGCGGGAATGGCTCCGGGCTCGGTGATCGTGGATTTAGCAGCAGAGCGCGGCGGCAACTGTTCGGTAACCCAAGCTGGAAAGGAAATCAGCTACAAGGGGGTGAGCGTGTTTGGGCCGATCAACATTGCAGGCACGGTTCCATATCACGCGAGCCAGATGTATTCGAACAACCTCGTTGCATTCTTGCTGCATGTGTTCCCCAAGGGGGAGATGCGTTTGAACTTGGAAGACGAAATTACCGCGGGGACCCTGGTGGCGCATGAAGGGCGGGTGGTGCATCCGGCGGTCCAACGAGCCTTAGCGCAGCCACATTAGGAGCAGCGGGGAGGGAGGCGGGCCATGAGTGACTTCGTCGATATCCTGACGATCTTCGTCCTGGCGATTTTGGTGGGTTTCGAGGTCATCAGCAAAGTGCCACCGACGTTGCACACGCCGTTGATGTCCGGTTCCAATGCCATCTCCGGCATCACGATCGTGGGCGCGATCTTGTCGCTCGGCATGCAGCACACGGTGTTGACTGCGATTCTCGGTTTCGTGGCCGTGGTCTTTGCGATGATCAATGTCGTGGGTGGGTTTTTGGTGACGGATCGTATGCTCGGCATGTTCAAGAGAAAGGAATGAACCGGTGTCCGCGGCCATCATCAATATCGCCTATCTCGTTGCTGCCCTTCTGTTCATTTGGGGCTTAAAGGAACTTGCCCACCCGCGTACGGCGCGCCGGGGCAACGGGATTGCCGCCGTCGGGATGCTGATTGCGATCGTGTTCACGTTGCTCGATCGCCAAGTGTTATCTTACGCGGCAATCTTCGTTGCCTTGGTCATCGGCTCCGCCATTGGTGCTGTGCTGGCCTACTACATCCGCATGACTGCCATGCCGCAAATGGTGGCCTTGCTGAACGGCTTTGGTGGTGGAGCATCAGTGCTCGTTGCCGGTGCGGCGTTGATCGAAGCGGTGGGCATTGTGGAGCGGCCGGTCACGCTGCAACTCACCATTTCCACAGCCGCCTCGGGGTTGATTGGCGCGGTGACCTTTTGGGGTTCGCTGGTCGCATTTGCGAAACTGCAAGAAATCATGCCTGGGCAACCGATTTTGTTGCCAGGGCGCCATGTCATCAATGCTGCGCTCGCCGCCGTGACGTTGGTCCTGGGAATGGCGCTTGTGCTTCACCCAGAGATGCTCTCGTTGTACTGGCTCGTCGTCATCGTGGCTTCGGTGTTGGGAGTGCTCACAGTCATCCCGATTGGCGGCGCCGACATGCCTGTGGTGATCTCGCTGTTGAACTCGTACTCGGGGTTGGCGGGGTGTGCCACCGGGTTTGTGCTCAACAACAACATGCTGATCATTGCCGGCTCTCTCGTGGGCGCGAGCGGGATTATTCTCACGCAGATTATGTGCAAGGCCATGAACCGTTCGTTGCCGAACGTGTTGTTTGGGGGGGTGGGCGTGGTTGCTGCTGCCGGTGGTGCAGAGGAGGACGTCTACGCCGGCCGCATCAAATCGGCCACCGCTGAAGAAGTGGCCATGCTCCTCGATGGGGCGCGGCGAGTGATGATTGTTCCCGGCTACGGCATGGCTGTATCCCAAGCACAGCACGCGGTGCGCGATTTGATGCGCCTTCTCGAGTCGCGCGGCACCGTAGTGGCGTTTGCCGTCCATCCCGTTGCTGGGCGCATGCCCGGGCACATGAACGTGCTTTTGGCGGAGGCGGACATCCCGTACGAAAAAATGCTCACCATGGAAGAGGCAAACCCACTGTTCGAGCAAACGGATGTGGCAATCGTCATCGGCGCAAATGACGTGGTCAACCCACTAGCTCGAGAACAAGCAAGTGGACCGATTGCCGGCATGCCGATCCTCGACGTGGACAAGGCTCGCACTGTGGTGGTGGTCAAACGTTCGCTTTCTCCCGGCTTTGCCGGCGTGCCCAACCCACTGTTCGCGGCGGACAATACCCTCATGTACTTCGCCGATGGCAAGAAGGCAATCTTGGATTTGATCAATGCCTTAAAGGACCTGTGACTCCGTCACCTTTCTGACACCACTACATCACGGCCCGCCTCATTGCCTCACGTCCCTCTGCGGACTCAAACGAATTTCGGGAGCTTGGGCTGCACCGCGCAACATTGATCCCGAGGGATCGCGTTGGCGCTCAACTGCCGCGGTACAAGTGGACGCGTTTGGTGTCCTTCGTGGTGGCGAGCAGTTCCGACACACTTTTGTGCAGCTCGGGATGGCGAAAGCTCGGGGCCAGTTCGCTGAGAGGCAGCAGCACGAACTTGCGGTTCGGTATCTCCGGATGGGGGATCTTGAGGTTGCGTTTGTTCAGCACCAGGCTCTCGTAAAAGAGAATATCGAGGTCGATGACACGGTTGTCCCCCTTCTTGCCCTTCACCCGCTTGCGACCCATCTCTTCCTCGATCGCCTGCAATTTGCGTAACAGCTCTTCGGGGGTGAGGTCGGTTTGCACCTCGATCACGGAATTTACGAACCATTCCGTAGCGTCTCCGTGTGGTTCGCTTTCGTAAAACGAAGATTGTTTGACGACCCGCGTGTGTGGCAGCTCCTGAATGCGGCGGATTGCTTCCAAGTGGTTGGCTTTGCGGTCGCCGAGGTTCGAGCCAATTGCGATGAACACCTGATGAGGCATCGTCGCTCCTCCTCCCCTCGGGCTTTCCCTGCCCGACTTTCACCTCTCATCCCCGGTTGCCAGACGACCTCGTGCCCGCCAACCGGCGCCACCTGCTTGTGGACCCAACACACGTGGCCTTCAATATCGCGGTTTGCCGTGCTTGACAACGTTCGCTCTTTTTTCGCCTGCCCGCGGTGCTGAGCACGCACTACTTTGGTTCCAGCGTGCATCAGTGGTCCTCCACCTTCGCATGGCCGAGCGTTGGCAACGGGGGCGCACCAGGTTCGTTTGGACCTTGTCCATCGACAGGAGTCGGGCCGCGGACAGGCTCCTTCGTTTCGGCGTCTCCGTTGTCGGGCGCTAGCCGTGGTGCTACGCGGCTTCGGCTTTTCCACGAGGAGGAGAGGTATGCGGACAGCGGAACGGCTCAAGAAGATTCCGCCCTATTTGTTTATGGAGCTTCGCCAGAAGATTGCCCGCGCCCGTGCCGAAGGGGCCGATGTCATCAGTCTTGCCATCGGGGATCCGGTGGAACCGACTCCAGAGCCGGTTGTCGAGGAGCTCGCGCGCGCTGCACGAGACCCATTAAACCACCGCTATCCTACCGACGAAGAGAAGGGCATGCTGGCTTTCCGAGAGGCGGTGGCGCGCTGGTATGCGCGGCGATACGGTGTGGAGGTCGATCCCGCAACGGAAGTCATTGCCCTAATTGGATCGAAAGAAGGTTGCCACCACTTCGTATTGGCGCGGGTAAATCCTGGCGAAACTGTGCTGATGACCGATCCCGGTTACCCAGCCTACCGGGCCAGCATTTTGATCGGTGGCGGCGAGCCTTACAGTGTGCCGATTCGTGCGGAGGACGGTTACTTACCACAGTTCGCCGACATTCCAACCGATGTTGCAAAGCGTGCCACGGCGATGTTCCTCAACTACCCCAACAATCCAACCGGCGCCACGGCGACGCGACGTTTCTTGGCAGAATTGGTGGACTTTGCCCGCTCCTACGACATAGCGGTGTGTTACGACAACCCGTACAGCGAGATTGTCTTCGATGGCGAGCGGCCGCTGAGTTTCCTGGCGATTCCAGGCGCCAAGGATGTGGGGATCGAACTCAACTCGCTGTCAAAGCCATTCAACATGACCGGTTGGCGTTTGGGCATGGCGCTCGGCAACCGCGACCTGATTGCCGCAATCTCGAAAGTAAAGGAAAACACCGATTCGGGGGTGTTCAACGCCATTCAGTATGCCGGGATCGTCGCCCTCGACCAGTGTAACGACAACATCCGGCACATGCTCGAAATCTACCAACGGCGGCGCAAACTCGTGCTGGAGACACTGACCGACTTGGGCATTCGCTTCACGCCAGGAAGAGGCACGTTTTACCTGTGGGTGCCGGTTCCTGAAGGGATGACGAGCATCGAGTTCGCTACCTTCCTGTTCGAGAAAGCCCATGTGGTCGTCGCTGCCGGGGCTGCGTACGGTCAGTACGGCGAGGGTTACGTGCGCTTTTCCCTATCAGTGAGTGACGACCGTTTAGCGGAGGCCATGCAGCGGATCCGCCGCGCCTTGAAGTCGTAGCCGGTGCCCTCAGCGAACCCGCCGGACGATCTCGGCAGTCCACGGGCAATAGCGGGCTACGGTGTGCAGCCAGTAGTCCAATTCTTCTTCGACGAACGACGGGCAGGCGTCGCAAAGCTCGATCGCGATATCTGCAAATCCCACGGTGGCAGGGTCCAAGTGCCAGCTCCACGGGCCGTTGAAGTTGCCGTGCCCGCAACGAAGCTCGCCAGTGACGATCTTCGGCTGCTCTTTGCCTGCGAGGATGCGCTCCGCGAGCTCGAGCGTTTCTGAGTCCTGGATGTGAACGCGGAACCGCTCGTCACCGCACACTTGCACCTCGTATATCCCCCCGGCTTCGAGCGGGCAGCCTTGTAGGGCTGAACCTGCCCCAACAACCAGCTCGTCGATTGTTACCTCGCCGTTGCCGTCGCGATCCATGGGCGCACAGCGCGACAGAGACGAGCTGCCCAGGGCAATGAGCACACCCGCGATCAATTCCTCGATGGTGACTTCCGCGTCCGTGTTACAATCCCCAGCGCAAACTGGGATCGGGGCAGGGCAATCTTGCGCCATGGCGGCTCCGCTTCTCGGAGCCGGATTGTGGGCTCCCGCTGGGACCTGAACGAACGGTGAGGCCGGCCATGGTGAGAGGAGCAGCGCCGCTGCAGAAATGAGGACGCGAAGTGCTCGAGTTCGTCGGTCACGCGCCATTGTTCCAGCCATCTGCTGTACCTCGGCCACGAATGCGCCCCCGTCTAGCAGCTCGATCCGCTCACTTCCAAATGGAGCCTCCCTTCGCAGCAAGCAAACGGTGCGAAGGCTTGCCGTTGAATTTCCTTGCATCGCCTCGCTCGTTCGTTATGCGTGCCGCATTCGAGGGACTGCCATGGGTAAGGACGACGTGTTTCCACCACCGACGCGTTTGTTGTTGGGGCCAGGCCCGAGCATGGTGCACCCCCGTGTGTTGCAAGCGATGAGTACGCATTTGGTCGGGCATCTGGATCCAGCTTTTCTCGCTATCATGGAGGAGAACAAGCGGTTGCTGCGCTGGCTCTTCGGTACCGCGAATGAGCTAACGATTCCGATCTCCGGAACGGGGAGCGCCGGAATGGAAGCGTGTTTCGTCAATTTGCTGGAACCGGATGACGAAGCCGTGGTCTGTGCAAACGGCCTCTTTGGCCAGCGCATGGCGGAGGTGGCGCGCCGTTGTGGCGCATCTGTCCATGAGGTGCAGGCACCCTGGGGGCGCATTGTCGATGCGGGGGACGTACGCAGCGCCCTGCGCTCGTGCCGCAAGCCCAAAGTGCTGGCCGTTGTCCATGCGGAAACCTCTACCGGTGTGCTGCAACCGCTCGAGGATTTGGCGGCGCTCGCACAGGAATATGGAGCTTTGTTCCTGGTCGACACCGTAACCTCGCTCGCCGGCCATCCCGTCCGAGTCGATGAGCTGCACATCGATGCGTGTTACAGCGGCAGCCAGAAATGTCTCAGTGCCCCGCCGGGGCTCGCGCCGATCACTTTCTCGGACAGCGCACGTTCGGCCATCAGGCGGCGCCAGCGGCCGGTACAAAGTTGGTACCTGGACGTGTCCTTGCTGTCTCAATACTGGGGTTCGGAGCGGGTGTACCACCACACGGCGCCAATTACGATGAACTATGCCCTGTTGGAGGCGCTGCGGCTGATCGAAAGCGAGGGGTTGGAGGCACGCTGGCGACGGCATCGCCGCAATCACGAAGCTTTGGTGGCGGGCTTGCATGCGCTTGGGATCGAGTTCGCGTCGCAGGAGGGGCATCGGCTGTGGACCCTCAATTGCGTGCGCATTCCGGAAGGAGTGGACGATGTTGGCGTACGCCGCGCGTTGCTCGACGACTTTGGTATCGAAATTGGCGGAGGCTTAGGCCCATTCAAAGGCCGTACTTGGCGTATTGGACTCATGGGTGAGTCGAGCACCGCAGCAAACGTCTTAGCTGTGCTGTCGGCCTTGGAACGAGTGCTCCCTCGTTTCGGGTTCGCTGTGAAAGCCGGGGAGTCGGTGGCCGCCGCCGAGCGTGTGTTGGCAGCCGAGAGCAACTCAGCCTGACGGAGAGGTGTGTGGAGGAGCGATGCGGAAGCTGTTTTTGTTGGTGTTCGTTGCGTGCTGGTGTGGTGCAAGTGGATGTGTCAGGCCGGCGAAAAACCCGGTGCCGGTGCTATCTGAAGGGCTTTCTTCCGGGTCTGGCGAGCTGGTCAGTTTGGTGGCGCTCGATGATGCAACGTGCCGCCAACGGTTACGGGATGATGCCACTCCGGACTCCCTGCAACAGGCAGCCGAACGGAATGCCGATTATTTGATGCGTTTCCCGCCGGAGCGCCGCTTGGCAGTTGCCGGGCGCGAGGTAACGATCGGAGCGCTGCTCGCCGTAACTCGCACCGTGTTGCAGCTTGGGGCCACAGCGCCGGATCGGCTGTGTGAGCAACTTCGGCTTTACCAGGTTCGATTGCCCGAGCCGCTCGTGGTGATGGGGTACTACCAACCCGAACTGCGTGCGAGCCGGCGGCGCACGGAACGGTTCCGCTATCCCGTGTACCGCATCCCGGATGACTTGGTGGATGTCGACCTGCGAGCGGTCTGTTCCGAGTGCCCCGCCCGTGTCGTGCAAGGTCGGGTGAAGGATGGCCAGCTCGTTCCCTACTACACCCGCGCCGAAATCGAGCTCGGCGCGCTGAGCGGACGCGGCTACGAGCTTGCCTGGTTGGACGACCCGGTGGAAGCCTACTTCTTGCACGTGCAGGGTTCCGCGTTGCTCGAACTAGAAGATGGAGTGCGTTTGCAAATCAGCTACGCCGGCTCCAACGGTCACCCTTATCGCAGCCTCGCCAAGATATTGCGCGACCGGGGACAGCTTGGTTCGAGCGCCCTCACCCTACGTGGGCTTAAGGACTACCTCCGGGCTCATCCTCAGGAACAATCTGAATTATTTGCCCACAATCCGCGGTGGGTTTTTTTCCGCGCGGTTGCAGCGGGTCCGATGGGGAGTTGCAGTATTCCTCTCACCCCCGGCCGCTCTGCTGCAGTGGATCCGGCTGCCTACCCGCATGGAGCACTGGCTTGGCTCGAAGTCGAACCACGCCCGGGCGCAGCGCCCGGCAGCCGCGGGTTTCGCCGTTTGGTGTTCTTTCAAGACACGGGAACCACGATTACGGGCACTCAACGCGTGGATATCTTCTGGGGCAACGGGACAGTTGCTGAAGCGATAGCCACTGAACTGGAAAACCCGGGCCAGTTGTATCTGTTACTGCCTAAGGAGTAGGTTCGGAGCACTGCCGACCAAGGCCGAAAGAGGTTGATTCCTGAATGGCAGAGACGGTGACTCTGGGCCACAAAGGCGAAGTTGTCTTACCGCGCAAGGTGCGAGGTGAATTGGGTCTCAAGCCAGGCGATGAACTCGAGTTGCGGCTTGAAGGGGACACGATTGTATTGCGCAAAAAGGCGGGCCACTTTGCGGCGTACTTGGAACGCTTAGGCCGGCGCAAGCAAGAACCGGAGAGATAGCGGTTTTCGATGTACGGGCTTGTTTCCTAGACTCGAACCTTGTACGCACGGCCACCAGCGAGCCGGTGATGGAACGGCTTTACGAATGTGCGGTTGTGGGGATCGAGGAGGCGGCGCCGGGTGTGCGACGGATGGCTGTGGAGCGTCCGCCGGGTCTCAAATGGCTGCCCGGGCAGGATCTTGCTGTTGAGCTTCCCGGATCGACCGGACGCACGGCTTGGTACGCGATTGCGATTGCTCCAGAGGTGGCCGGCCCACTGGAGATTTTTGTGGATGTTACGCGCCGCGGAGTCGGCCCTTCGTACATGGGACAGCTTGCGGTGGGGCAGACCCTGCGGTTTCGTGCCCCAGTGGGCGATTTTTTCCTCGACCGGGCGCCTGGGGCACCGCTGGTGCTCGCGGGTGTGGGGCTGGGCATTGTTGCGCTTCGCCCCATGGTGCAACGGCTGCTCCGCCACCGTTTGGCATTTCCGCTGCGCGTGCACCACTTCATCCAGGATCTCACCCAGCAGCTATTCCGGCCCGAATTGGTGCGCGAAGTGTTCCGGCACGAGCAGTTCGAATATGAACTCCTCTTCGACCTGCCGGTGGTCGATTACTTGTATGGCCGCTACGTCGGTGGCACGGTGGAGCGCAATTGGATTTTTTACTTGTGTGGCCCTGGGCCCGATGTGCGCAACGCTGGCGAACTGCTGATCGATGCCGGGTATCCTCAGGGCGCGATTCACCTGCAACAGTGGTGAGCTCGCTTGGGGTTTTACGCTTGGGTGCCAGTGTGTAAGCGGGCCCGGAAGAAGGCGAGCACCCGTTCGAGCGCCTGTTTGGTTGGGTGGCCCTCCTGGTCGACAAAGTCGACCGTGAGCACCGAGTGCGCGCGCGGAGAGATCCCGTGCGGGTTTCCAGGGGAGGAATCGATCTCGATTGCCTCGAAGCCATTCCCCAATTCCTCGCGCAGCCGCTGAAAGCGCTCCGGCGGACAAGCGAAGTCGTGCGTGAACCTGAGCCCCAAGACCGGACAGCCGCTGCGCACGCGCTCCCTGACGATTTGCAGTTGCCGCGAGGCAAGATGCAGCGCTTGTCGGTGAGAAGGGCTGATGGGCAGCGGTAACGAAGGCTGGCTCAACACCGGCGCCTGCACCGCCGGATCGATCATCATGGCAAGGGCGAAATTGCCTGTAAGGCACATCCCCAACGCCCCCACGCCGGACCCGCCGCACTCGCGAAAAGCTTCGCGAGCCAGTGCGCGCAGCCAGTTCGTCACGGGGCTCGCCTCGTTGCGTGCCAGTACCTTGAATTCTCGGCTGATGCAGGCACGGAAGAACGAACTTGCGATGTAGCCAGAAGACACAGGCTTGCCGGGAACGCCGAACAAGTGAGGTAAGTACACCCGGAAACCGGCTTGGCGGACATAGCCCGCGAAGCGCAGCACCTCAGGAGTGATACCAGGAATCTCGTGCACAACGATGACTGCCGGCCCTTCTCCGGCGCGGTACACGTCGTGCTCAATGTTGTCGAAACGGAAACGGAAGCACTCGTAATCCGCCAACATCAGCGCTGTGTTACGGCCAATCCGGTGGCAAACCGATCGTGGCTTCGCGCGAGCCTTCGAGGTAGGGCTCGTTGCTCGAAGTGGAGGGAACGCCGGACCCGGGTACCGTGAAGCGGTCGATCACGAAACCAATCACCGGAACCTCCACGCCGCGCACAATCAGATGTGCCGTATTCGTTCCGATGCTGCTGAAGCGTAGTGCAGGAATGGTGCTGAAACTCCGTCGCTCCATGCAGCGGAACGAACTGGCTCCGGAAAAGGTTTGTTCCAATTCGTTGATCACCGCATATTGCAGGGTGACTGAGGAGAATACCTGGGTTTCCAGGTTTTGCGTGCATGGGACGAGGATGAGCTCGCTGTTTGAGGTGGCAGTTTGCGCCAGCACATTGAAATGGAGCCGGTCGGGGCAAGCCTCGTAATTCACGCCGTCGAGCGCCACGAAGCTGGTGGGCGCATCGTCGCGCAGCTTGCGGAAGGCAATGGCGGAGTAGGCGATGCGCTGCCCTGTGTCGTCGGCAATGAGGGCACGACCGGTTAACGAATTTGTCGGCGCAAAGCATTTGAGCTCGCCGTCTCCCCGGAACGGTGGGGCAATCCGCCGGCCGTTGCCGTCGAGCCCAGTGCTCACCATCCACGAAAGCGGCCGTGCTGCTGCCCCGCCGCCACCAGAAGGGGCGATGGCCTGGAAGCCGATTTCCACGCAGTTGGTTGCGGTAATGTAAAAACAGCGCGCGGCAGGTCCCGCCGACGTGGAAGACGAGGCAATTTCAATCCGCGTATCTGTGTTCGCGGAAGCACGCACGAGCGGGAAGATCAGCACCGCTGCAGCAAGTTTTTGTGCCGGCGGGTCGCCTTGCGCCACTACCCCGAGCGGATCCACCTCGCCACGGACCCGTGTGGGACGCGGCGTCGGTGACGAAGTCGGCGTTAAGCTCGGGCGCGGGGTCCAGGTTGGTACACGCGTAAACGTCGCCGTGGGTGTACGGGTCGGCGGCGGTGTACGCGTGAGGGTCGGCGTGCTCGTCGGTGGGAACGTGGGCGTTTGCGTACGCGTCGCGCTCGGTGTTCGAGAGGCGCTAGGACTCCAAGTTGCCGAGCGCGTTGCCGTGGCCGATGGCGTTGCCGTGAACGAGCGGGTCGCAGTTGCCGACCGAGTAGCCGTATGGGTCCAAGTGCTCGTCGGGGTGCGCGTGGTTGTGGCGCTCGGTCGCGGCGTGGCCGTCGAGCTTGGCGCTGGCGAAGGCGAGAACGTTCTTGTCGGCAGTTCGGTTCGTGTATGCGTGGCTGTCGCTGGTGGACGCGGGGACCAGGTGGGTGTGTACGTGGGCCAAGGAGTATTCGTTGGTGTCCCCGTTGCTCCGACCGGAGTAGGCGAAGGAGGTAGGTCCGTGGGCGACGGACTACGGTTGGAGGTCAGCGTTGCCACAGGGGTCGCCGTTGCCGTTGGGCGCGGTGTGGCGGGAGACACCCCGTACTGCGCGAGCAATTGGTACCAAGCGAAGAGAAAGGCGGCGAGTCCGCTAAGAAGTTCGTTCATGGCAGCTATCGCGACCGGGGCACGGAAATGGTGGCGGTCCGGCCCCCCAGGAACATGGGTTCGTTGCCCGCCAAGCCGAACGTGGAGGCATACGGGATGCCGTCAATCACTAACCCGATGAGTGGCCCGCCCACGCCCCGAACGGAGATTTGCACGACGTCCGACCCGCCGATGCTTCGCTGCAACACGTCGGCAATCGTGCTCAAGGTGCGGCGGAAGTAACAGCGGACTTGAAACGACGTCGACACGGTTTGCCCGAGTTCGGTGGTGAGCAGGAGTTGAGCGGTAACCGCCGTGGGCGACTGGAGCACCAAATCTTGGGAACAGGGAAGCAGGATCAACTCGCTATTGCCTGCAGGAGTGTCGGCCAGCACGGTAAACAGCAAACGATCAGGGCACTGCGCGTATTCGTTGCCATCGAGCCGCAGTACACCGGTGTACTCGCCGCCGACGAATCGTTGGAACCCGTACGCAGTGTAAGAAACGGTGGAGCCATCGAGGCCGAACACCGTGGCTCGGCCCTGCACGGTGTTGTAAAGCTCCAGCGCGGGCTCCGGTGGCACGACGGCGCACTTGAGTTCGCCGAAGCCCCAAAACGGTGGTGCTGCCGTCCCATTGACGACGTTGCTCATTCCTTCGCTGGCGAGCCAAGCGAAGGGCTGATAAGGCGTGAGCGCCAGCACGAAGCCGACTTCGTTGCACGACGGGTCGTCGCCATTGACGAAGAAGCACTCGAGTTCGATCGGCACACCACTAAGATTGACAAGTTCGATCCGCGTGTCCCGCCCCGCTCCGGCTTCTACGTACGGGAACATCAACAGGGCCGCTGGCACTCGCTGGGCAGGCGGCCCCGGAGCTGCTCCGCCGACGGCAGGAAGGTAGGTGCTGGCAGCCGTTGCCACCACCACTGCTGCCAAAAACCGACCCAACCGTGCCGTCATAGTCCTCCCGCGTGATCCGCTATGCTACGCCGTGTCTCCGAGCAATTCAATCGCAAAAGCAGGCTCTCCGTTCATCCATGGCTGTTGCGTTTGCCGACGTTATCGCAAGCGCCAAGGGCTTGTGGGCTGCGCACAGTGGGAGCAAGACCAGCTTTTGTGCATTTGCCCCGAGGGACGGGCCAAACTCGCGCCGAACTCGATGTTGCAGTTGTGGCGGTAAGGCCACGCTGCGATCGAAGGCTCAATCGCCGTTACCGCGGCCCGTTAGCCAGAGCTCTGTGGACTTCACAGGTTACTTAGCAGGAGGCGAAGGTGCGGTCTGGGCGGTGGGCCAGAAGACTTGCTCTCCGTCGATGCGAAACGAAGCAATGGCATGTTGGCCGGCGGGCGAAGTGAGCCAGAGAATCAGTTGGCGCGCTGCCTCCTGTCGGGCTGAGGGAGCATCCCCCCGTTTGGATAGGAAGATGCGGTACACGTTCCGCAGGGGTGGCTTGTTGCGTACTAAGACGCGCAAGCGTTCTCGGTTTCGGTATGCGAGGAAGGTGGCCCAGTCCGTGAGTGTGTAAGCGCGGCGTTCAGCGCTCATCATCAGTGCGGCGCCCATTCCCTGCCCGGCCTCTAAGTACCAGGGTCCGCTCGGCCGCACCTCGGCTCGCGCCCACAGGTTCAGTTCCGCGGTGTGTGTACCCGAACGATCGCCACGCGACACGAAGGGCTGTCCTTCCGCCGCGATCGTTGCCATGGCTTTGGCGATGTCGTCCAGGCCGGTGATATGGGCAGGGTCGTTGGGCGGTCCGACGAGCACAAACTCATTTTCCATCACCACTCGTGGCTCCGCCACCACCCCTCGCGCCAGAGCTTCTTCCTCGAGCGACGGGGCATGAGTGAGCACGACGTCGGCATCGCCCCGCCCGGCCAGTTCCAGTGCCTGGCCGCTCCCGACGGGAAGTACGCGCACACGCACCCCGCTGGTGCGTTCAAACTGCGGCAAGAGGAAGGCGAGTAGGCCCGAATTTTCCACGCTGCTCGTGGTGGCGAGAAACACTTCGCGCGGTGCTGGGTGGCTTTGTCCTTGGCTGCCTGGCGTAGCCCCGAGGGCGAGAATCAGTGCGAATGGAGCAGCAGCGCGCAAGCGAAAGCTCAACGTTGGCTGGCTTGTTGTGCGACCCGGTGGATTGCTGCCACCATCTCGGGCCACAAGGGGCGCGGCATGTCGTGCCCCATATCCTCGAAGGCGAGAAGCTCGGCTCGTGGCAAGGCGCGAGCCGTCGCCTCGCCGGCAGCGAAGGGCACAAGTGGATCGATGCGGCCGTGGATCACCAGAGCCGGCTTATCGACTTTGCGTAGCGCCTCGGTACGGTTGCCCGACGCCAGGATGGCCGCCAACTGCCGCATGACACCGGCGGGATTGATGCCGCGATCAAATGCCCGCGCCGCCAGCTCGCGGATTTCCGCCTCGTCGAAATATTTCGGACTGCCAATGGTGCGAAAGATAAACACGCCACGCTCAATGGCTTCGTCGCGCGATGAGGGCTGCGGCGCGAGCAGCACGCTCAACGCTTCCGGCCGTGGCGGGGGCAAGGTGGGATCCCCCGTAGTAGACATGATGGAGGTGAGGCTGAGGGTCCGCTCCGGATACTCGATGGCGAAGGTTTGCGCGATCATGCCGCCCATGGAGGCGCCGACGATGTGGGCCCGCGGAATTCCCAACGCATCGAGCAAACCCGCAGTGTCGGCAGCCATATCGGAGAGTATGTAGGGAGCGTCGACCGGTTGACCTGCTGCCGCAGCAGCCATCAGGCCCATTACGTTGGGCAAGCCCAGGTGGTCGAGCCAAGTCGAGCGACCCACGTCGCGGTTGTCGAAGCGAATGACCCGGTAGCCGCGCTCGACCAGCATCTGGCAGAAGTCGTCGCGCCACAGGATCATTTGCGCGCCCAGGCCCATGATGAGCACCATTGGTTCGCCTTGTTCGGGGCCTAGGATTTCGTACTCGAGCTCGATGCCGTTCGTGCGTACCCGTGCCATGATCTCTTCTCGAAAGCGCATTGCGCGTGAAGCGTCAACTCGGGGTCTGTGCCTTTAAGACTTGCGTCGCGTTTGTCGAGCTAACCGTAAAACCTCGGGGGGCAACTTGATATTGCCCACAAGAGCCCGCACATGGGCTTCCTCTTCTGGGGTCAGTTTTGGCTCCGGAGGTTCGCCAGCCTCGATCAAGCGGGCGTGGATTTCCGCAATGAACTCAGGGAAGCCGGCGGCGAAGATTACGCCCCGCCCCTCAGGCTCGCGGATCTCGAGATAGCCTCCGTGGTCTTCGGCAATTTGCAGGCAAAGGGCAAGGCCGAGTCCGGTGCCGTCCGGTTTGGTGGTGAAAAATGGCTGAAACACTTTTTCGCGTAGTTCCTTGGGTAGGCCGGGTCCCGTATCCCGCACCCGGACCTCCCCGTAGCTACGCCCGTTTTTTGTCTCTCGTGCAACAATAAACGCCACTGTGGATCCACTGGGCGAAGCCTCGATCGCGTTGAGCCCCAAGTTGAACAACACTTGCCGAACGCGGTCGGCATCGGCAAACACGGTCACGGGTTCCGGCGGGGCATCAGCTTGGAGAAGCACGCGCACCTGCTTGGCGGCAGGTTTGAGCAAGTCAGCCACGTCGGTAACACACTTGTGTAAATCTACCGCGCCAAATCGGGGCGGCGTGGCCCGGGTGGCGTGCAGCAGCTCGTCGAGCAAGCGTTGCACCCGCTCAAGTTCGCTGATGATCACCGGTGCGCTGTTTTCGATCATCTCCGGCGAGCTCTTATGTTCGCGAGCCAACTGCATGAATGTGCTGAAGGCAACAAGTGGGTTGCGCACCTCGTGGACGATGCCGGCAACCATCGTGCCGATGGCACTGAGGCGTTCGACCCGTTCGAGCGCTTGCCGCGCAAACGCGGCCTGCTCGTGCAACTGGATATTGTCCAGCGCCAGGGCAAGTTCATCGCTCAGTCGTTCCAGAGCCTCGAGTTCCGTCAACATGTACCAGTCTCGGCCCTCTTTGAGGCCGAGGGCAAGAAATCCCAGCAACTGGCGATTCGCTTTGATCGGAACACACGCGGTCCAATGCAGCCGTTGCATGAGCTCGCCCACTTCGCGCGCGCGCGGGCGCTTGGACTCCGCCAACTCGCTTTGCAGCAAGGAAAGGGAGGCCTCTTCGAGTTCGGCTACTAGAGCACTGCTGAAAGGGAAGGTTGTCTCTGCTGGTTCCTGGCCGACATGATGGGCCAAACGCAAAACCCCAGCTTCCGGATGGCGTGTGAAGATGGCCACTGCGGGTGGTCTAAATACCGCCCAGAGGCCCCGCGCAACTATGTCGAGCAGGCGTTCACGATTTTGTTCCTGCAGCACCGCCTTGCGCAGCATTTCCAAGGAGGCGTGCTGTTCAACCTTGTAAGGGAAGGCGCGCTTTGCGAACTCCTGTTCGAGCCGCCGCTGAAGGGCGGGGAACACTAGGGCGACGAACACCAACGACAAGAAGATCCCCGACGACACGTCGATTTGCGCGTGCCCGAGGGTGTAAATTTGCAACACCACGAGCAAGATGTAGGCGGGCACGATGGTGACGAGCCCGGCAACAAAGGCGGTGCCGAGGCGCGAGATCCAAATTTCCACGTCGAGCAGCCGATGCCGGACGATCGCGTAGGCGATGATCCCCGCCCACACGGCACTACCCAGGTTGCCAAGAGGATAGATGGGGATCTCGTAAGCGGGGAATAAGTTCGTGATCCCGAGCGGCAGCGCCACCGCCCCACTGATGAGCCAGAACCTAGCAACGAGGCGCTCTCGGGCATTTGTGGCACCTCTTAAATCAGCCGCGCACAAGACTAGAGCTGAAGCAAAGCACAGTGCGACGTTGGCGGTGTACACATGGTAGAGCGGCCCTGTCAAAGAATAGCAGCCCAAGTGATGATACTTCAACCCGCGAACGACCAAGCCGAAGGGATTGGCCGCAACCAGCACTACACAGCCCAGCACGTTGAGAGAGACCAGCGACTTCCAGAAGAGCGGTCTGCTGCGGAGGTCGTTCACGAAGGATAGGATGGCCGTTGGTAAAATGAGCCCTCCAACCCGGGAGATGTTCAAAAGCTCTGTAGAGGAGGACTCGCATGGCAACGTGGAAAGGAGAAAGAAATGCAGATTCCACGCGCCGACCAGTAGGGCCATGAACGCAAATCCCTTAGCGGTCTTGTCCCGGCGCTGACTTACTACCAGCACCGCGAGGCAAAGTGAGCTGCCGGCAGCCAGAAGGGTAACTACCGCCAGGAAAGTCATTTCCGCGCCCTCGCATCGATCACTGGGGTTGCTGCCTTCCGTGGTGCACCCCCACTGAGCGCTGCGGTAGGCTCATTGCACACTCGATCGTGCAGCGGGAGCCACATTGTGTAGACTGGCCCCCACTCTGGATCGAGGAAGTCTAGCGACTGGAGTCGTAGAAAACCGACCGCTCGATAGAGTTCTGCCACGGGTCGGCTAGGTGTGCGTAAATAGATAGCCGCGGCCGAGTGCCTCGTTGCGACCTCGAGTAATTTCGCGTAAAGCAGCCGGAAGAGTTCGCCAGAGCGCGCTCTTAATCTCCGAAAGTCCCTTCGCACCCAAAACCCGCCGGCCTGCAAGGCACGGTTTTCCAACGGTGGCGATCCCACAAAGCGAAACATTTCAAGCGGCAACGGTGATGGGCCGATGAGCCGAATCGCCGCCACCAGCTCGGTACCGGCAAATCCGGCAATGTGCAACGCCGTACGGTCGGCAAAGTCGATTCCCACTCGGCCAAGGTCCTGCAGGTAAATCTCTCGCCTGCTCGCCACGGTAAGCAAACGCTCCCTGGCATCGGCCACCTTGACGTAGACTCTGTCATCTACTTTGACATTGCCAAGGGTATAGGTCACCTGGGCTGGTGCTCCAATGTAGGTGGGTCTCCAATGACCTTCGTAATGTGACTGGATTGGGGGTACCAGTCAAGCGTGACGAAACAAGGTCTATGCCGGTTGAGGCAATGGGAGGAAAGATGACTTCGCGAACCGAGATCGGGACGGATTTGACGCCTGCTGCCGTAGCCGAGCGAGTCCGACAACTGGTCCACGAAATCACCGGTATTCCCCTCGAGCAAATTACCGAGGATGCCAGCTTCGACACCACGCTGGTGATGGAATCCGTGCAGTTAGTGGAGTTGCAGGTGGCGCTCGAGGAGGAATTTCAGACCGAGCTCGATCCGTTGTACATGATCGAGCTCAACCGGTTTGGCGACATCGTGGATTACATTTATCGCCGGGCGCGCGGCGAGGAGGTGCCGTAATGGCCCTGTTTACTGAGGACCACGAGCAGTTCCGCAAGCAAACGCGGGCGCTCATCGAGACCGAGCTCGCACCAAGGGCGGCAGAGTTCGACGATCCCGAGACCGTCCGCTCGTGGTTTCCGCAGTTCGGTCGATGGGGCTGGCTCGGGCTTTCCGTCGCTAAGGAGTATGGCGGACGCGGCGGCGACTTTGGCCACGATGTGGTGCTCGCCGAGGAAATTCCGCGCGCCCGCACGATGGGCTTGGCTTTGAGCATGGCCGCGCAGTCTCAATTTGTGATTCCATACCTCATTACCCATGGCACGGAACAACAGCGCAGAGAGATTGTTGGTCCGTTGGTTCGCGGGGAAAAGGTTGCTGCTCTGGCGGCCACCGAGCCCACTGGCGGTACCGACCTCGTGCGTGCGGTTCGCTGTACCGCACGCGACGATGGTGATTTCTGGGTGATTAACGGCGAGAAAAAATTCACCACTAACGGCCCGATTGCCGACTACGTCCTGGCGCTGATCCGCACGGCTTCGGCCTCGAGCACCAGCAGCTTTTCGCTGATTTTGATCCCGACGGATACCCCCGGATTTGAAGCAACGCGACTGCAAACGATGGGGATGAAGTCGTCGCCCACCGGCTGGCTCAAGTTTCGAGACTGTCGCGTGCCGAAATCCTTGACCATCGGCAAGCCCAATCTCGGGTTTTTGTATTTGATGAACGGGTTGCAGCGCGAACGGCTCATTGCGGCGGTGAGTGCCGTGGCCCTGGCGGATTTGGTGCTGCAGGAGACCATCGCCCGCGTCCGTGCACGGATGATTTATGAGCGGCCGCTGGCAGAACTACAAAGCGTGCGTCATCGGATTGCAGAGATGGCGGCAGAAATTGAAGCGAACCGACGTTTTGTCCGCTCGGTGGCCGAGTCGTACCGCGATGGCCGCGTGGAAGGCAAAGAGATTTGCATGATCAAGTACCACGTGATGGAGAGCGTGCAGCGCATTCTTGGGCAGTGTTTGCAGTTGCATGGCGGAGAGGGGTATCTCGAGGAAAATTGGATTTCGCGCGCTTTTCGCGATGCCAGAGTGTTTACGATTGGTGGCGGTGTGTCGGAAGCAATGAAAGATCTGGTTGCAGGTTACCTCCGACTGTGATGGGGCAAGGAGAGCTTTGAATCGTCGCGTCGTCATCACCGGCATCGGCTTTGTGAGCCCGGTTGGCTCGCAGTTGGAGTCCTTTTGGTCGGCTTTGATCGAAGGTCGCTCTGGCCTGCGCGTGATCGATCGCTTCGATCCATCGCCGTTTAACTGCCAACTGGGTGGGCAGGTGGACGATGCTGAACTGCAAGCGCTCGATCCGCGTTACCTCCGCACCGTGACGCACGCGAGTCAGCTCGGGCTGTTGGCCGTAGAGCGAGCGTTGCAAGACGCCCAGTTACCGCCCGCCTCGTGGGAGAATCCCGGGGCTGTGGCGCTGCTCGTCGGTTGCGCGCTCGGTGGGCTTCGCAGTGGCGAGCAGCAATATGCGGTGATCATGGAACGCGGCGTGCGGCGCGTGAACCCATTTCTGGCCAACGGCTCCCTCCCATTTGCCACTGCCGCCGAGCTGGCGGCAGTGGCGCGGGCGCAAGGGCCGCAACTGACCATTACCACCGGGTGCACGGCAAGCACCCAGGCTATCGCGCTCGGGCAACAGTTGATTGCGGCAGGCGAGGCGGAGGTGGTGATTGCCGGCGGCACGGAAAGCCCACTGACCGTATTCGTACTTGCTTCCATGGGCCGCACGATGGAGTTGGCGCGCGACAGCAGCGATCCACAACGAGCATCGCGCCCCTTCGATCGCCGCCACAATGGGATGGTGCTCAGCGAAGGCGCTTGCATGTTGGTGCTCGAGCCGCGCGAGCGTGCTTTGGCTCGCGGTGCTCACGTGTATGCCGAGGTGCTCGGCGGTACGAGCTCGTGCGATGCTCGAGGCTTGTTTCCGACGGACCCTAGCGGCGAAGTGGGCGCTGCGGCGATTTGCGCTTTGCTGCGTCGATGCCGGCTCGGCCCCGGCAATGTGCAGTGGCTTTGCGCACATGCAAACGCGTCTCCAACGTTCGACAGCAAGGAAACCCGCGTGGCTAAGGCGGCCTTTGGCGAGTGGGCGGCAAAGTTGCCGGTGAGCTCGATCAAGGCAGTGCTCGGTCATCCGTTCGGCGCCTCAGGAGCATTTCAAACAGTGGCCGCCTGCTTAGCGCTGCGGCATCAGTTAATTCCTCCAACCCACTTCTTGGAGCAGCCAGCAGACGACTGCGACCTCGACTACGTGCCCAACGTCGCACGACCGGCACAACTCGAGCACGTGTTGGTGAGTAGCTACGGTTACGGCGGCGCCAATGCTTATTTGCTCGTACGCCACCCTGAAGCTTGAGAGCTGAAAGCGCCGGCGACAGCCGGCACAACCAGGAATGGGGCGTAGGCGAGGTGCCGCAGTCCCCAAAGGGTACCGCGACCGCCGCGCTCGGCCAGAACGTGTCGCGAGACCAGCGTAGGGGCGAGCGGCCCGTCGCGCCTCGCGACGCGCCAATCCCGCCGGCCGCCTTGGATGTCCTCACCATTCATGTCTCGTGACTCTCCTTTCCATTTCCCACTTGCCGTTCGCGATTCACTTTTGGCAGCTCCCTACCACTCGCCACTCCCGACTCGCCAATCAGCTCTTCACCCGCGGCGAGAAGCGCAGCCTCGCACTCGGCGGCGGTGCGGGTAAGCTCGGATCGGAGAGCGAGCTCGCTTTAGTCCCCATACCTTCCTTGTCCGGAGATCTACCCCTGCTGCCCTGGCTTTGCGTTTGCACCCGCGCTGGCTTTACTGCAAGCTGAGGTAGCCATGGCCGCGCAGCATAAGGCACCACAACGGCGACGGCTCCGCCCGAATTGTCATGCGGTGTACGAGCTCACTGCCGAGCTGTTGCTGGTGTTTAAGCCTCAGGGGCACAGGGAGGGGGAGCACATGCACGAGTACACGCAAACGCTGCGTGTACTCGCGGGGGCGCTCGAGGTGGTCGTGAAGGGAAAACCAAAGCGGCTCACCGCGCAAGCGGCACCGTTGGTGATCGAGGCCGGAGCTGTGCACTCTACGCGCGCTTTGGCCGACACGTGGGTTGCGGTGCAGCGAGCGCAAGCCCGGCTTGCTTAGTGCGTGCCCGAAAGGAGATTTCCCTGCTCAGGCGCTCGCTTCGCGGGCTTCTTGTTTTCCGTACTCCTTGGCGAAGTGTTCTGCGCACAGGCCGCGCCGCTCTTGGCGCTTGCGGCAGCCTTCAGCGTTGCAAGTTTTGTAGCGGGGCTTGGGCATGCGGCCTTTTCGCCACAAGCGGTAGTGCTTGGCGCAGTAGCGCTTCCCTTGTACCTCGCCATTACATCCTTCTACGCGGCAGATTCCTTTTCCCATCGTGACACTACTCTCAACTCCAGAACTCGGGTTTTGCCTCGCGGCGCAGTAGGTCGTTCAAGACTTGCAGGGCAGACTTCCCCTCGTGCAGCAGCAGCCGCACTTGCTCGGTGATAGGCATTTCCACGCCGGCTTTGCGTGCGAGTTCTGAAATGCTGATGCTATTTCGGACGCCTTCCGCCACTTCGTGCATGCTGCTCAGGATCGCTTCCAAGGGCTCGCCGCGGCCGAGGCGCAAGCCGAGAGAGCGGTTACGGCTTAAGTCGCCAGTGCAGGTCAGCACGAGATCGCCGACTCCAGAGAGTCCAGAAACGGTTTGCGCGCTTCCGCCCAAACGCACCACGAGCCGGGCAATTTCCGCCACCCCACGGGTGATCAACGCCGCTCGGCTACTGTGTCCGAGACCCAGGCCGTCGCTCACTCCGGCGGCGATGGCAATCACATTCTTGGTTGCGCCACCGAGTTCCACGCCGATGACATCGTCGTGGGTGTACACCCGAAAGGTGCTGCCCTGAAAGGCCGCCTGTGTTGCTTTGGCGGCCGCCAGGTTGCGGCTGGCGGTGGTGACTGCCGTCGGTTTGCCGGCGGCAACTTCCTTGGCGAAGCTCGGCCCGGAGAGCACGGCAATGCGGTGCGCGTAGCTCGTCCCCAGCACTTCTTCAAGCACTTGCGACATTCGCAGCAGGCTTTCTTCTTCCACGCCTTTCACGGCGCTCACCACCCACGCACCTTCAGCGAGGTGCGCCCGGGTGCTCTCCATCACCTTCCGCACTACATGGGAGGGCACTGCGACCACGACCATTTCGGCACCGCGCACCGCTTCGTTGCAGTCAGCTGTCGCCTGGAGGGTTACAGGCAAAGGAATTCCGGGGAGGTAAAGGGTGTTTTCGTGCCGCGCACAAATCTCGCTGGCATGCTCCGTACGGCGGCACCATAGCCGCACCTCGTGCCCGTTTTCGCACAGTAGCTTCGCTAGCGCCGTGCCGAAGCTCCCCGCACCGAGCACACTCACCCGCATGGCCGTGGTCCGTTTGCTTTACACAAAGGCAACGGTGGCACAAGCGATGGGAGGCACGTCAGGGAACGCGGATGATGATCTTCGCTGGTCGTCCATAATTCCCATTGCGGTCGCGCCAGCGCACGATCAGGGTGGTGCTTCCCGATGGGAACCGCATCTCGGTGCCGATCACCCCGTCGGTGCACACTTGAGTAGTGGTATCGGCAGACACGTATGCGGGGCGCTCGCGCTCGTCGAGCGTGCACGGATCGATGGTGTTGTTGGCCAGTCGGCAGGCAAAATCGTTCATCGCGTCGGTCACCGCTTGCGAGGGGTCGTCGAGGTTTAATGCCGGGAATCCCGGAACTCCGCCCAGCGGAAACGGGGGCGGTCCTTTATCGCACACCTCGGTGCTCCCATTGCCCAGCGGTCGGGAAGAAAGAATCTGCACGTCCGGTCGGGAGTTCGGGTCCGACGGGTTGTACAAGTTGCGGGTGTCGGGGGCACTGTTGCTCGTGCCCGGTTTTGCCTCGATCACGAGGAAAAACCCGGCCCCGAACGGGCGCTCGAAGATCGGCACTCCCTGATCATCCGTGCCCGCTGGGGCGATCAGGTGGTTATCGGCGGTGGTGATACCGAAGTAAGTGATCACGGGCCCTGCCAGCGGTGGCAGCGTGGCTGTGGGAGTGCGGGTAACCGTGGGGGTACGGGTGGCGGTACCAGTTTGCGTGACGGTGGGCGTGTTCGTTTGGGTGCGCGTTTGCGTGGGGGTGCGCGTAATGGTTGGTGTAGCCGTTTGAGTGGGTGTCCAGGTCGGGCTCCCGGTGGCCGTCGCCGTGCGGGTGTTGGTTTGCGTACGCGTCGCGGTGGTTGTCGGAGTCGGTGATGGGGTCCAAGTGAACGTTGCGGTTGCTGAGGGTGTGCGCGTGAGCGACGGCGTGCGTGTCCCCATATCCGTGCGCGTTGGCGTGCTGGAAGGGGTTGGCGAGAATGTTGCCGTGGTTGTGCGGGTGCGCGTGGCCGATGGCGTGCGCGTGGGTGTTGGCGACGGGGTTTCAGTTGCCGTGGCTGTGGCCGAGCGCGTAGAGCTCGGCGTTCGCGACGGCGAAGGCGGGCGGGTAAAGGTGGCCGTTGCGCTCGGAAGGGGCGTGAACGTCGGGCTCGGCGGTGAAGGGAGAGGCGAGACGCTGGTCACCGTGGGGCTGGGCGTGGGAGAAGGGCTCGCGCCTTCCGTGGTGGTGGAAGTGGGGGACCGTGTAGGGAGAACAGGTGTGGTCGTGGGGCTTGCCGTCAGTGACGGGCTGCTGGGCGTTGTTGCGGTCGGAGTGGATGACGGTGAGGGGAAGATCGGAGGTGTTTCAGTCGGTGTTCGGGAAGGCGACAAGCTGGGTACTGTGGGCGTCACGGTTTGTGTAGCTGTGGACGGGGTTGCGCTCGGTGACGGAGTGGGCACGGGGCTACTCGTCGGCGTGGCGCTGGGTTCTGGGGAGGCAAGGGCTGAGGCCGTAGGTGTGGCCGACGGAGTCGAAGTGTTCGGCACTCGATCGCTCGGCGTCGGGCTCGGGCTTGCCGATTCCGTAGGCGTGGGCGTCATTGTGGGGGTTGAAGTCAAGGCCGCGGCGAGAACGCTCACCAGGCTCACCAAGTCGGCTGCGCTTGCGCTGCCGTCGTTGTTGGCGTCCACCTCAATGCAGGAAAACGTCGGGGCAAAGATGGCCGCACTCAGCGCTTGGAGGTCTTCTTCATCCACCAGGCCATCACAGTTGGCGTCGCCAAACAGGCTGGTTTCGAGGTCTAGAGCAGCCTGCCCTATCCAGAGGGAAACGCTGGTTGCTGCCGGATCGCGAAAAAAGGAACCCCGCTGGTGTGCCTCGCTCCCTAAGGTGGGCATGGGCAGTGTGAGCAGACACAGGCCCACTACCCACAGGAACTTTGCCGCAAACCCCGAAGCCGCCGCCATGCGTCGGCAGCATGCATACAACGATTTCTCAGGGAGCGCTACTCACGAATTGGTTTGCCACTTCAGTTGCCACAGAAACGGAATTCGGTGACCAGGTCTGCGCCTTGTAGTGCGTGGAGGACGGGAGCCGCGAGCACAAAGCAGCCAGCGCCGTTCGGGTTCGTCCAGTCTTGACAAGAGAAGTTTTCGCCCTTGGTGGTGAAAACGAGCTGGTGCCCGCACACACCCTTGCCCGGGCCATCGGCATGGTCGCAGTCGCTGTCCTGCGTACATGCCGAGTTGTCGCTGCAAAGGCCGAACTCATTGCTGACATTTTTCACCGTCGCCCGCGCCGTGCCCGTGGTGAACGCGAACGACTGGCTAAACCCGGCGGACACTGGCTCGTCCCCACAGGGGAGCGCTTGCTCGAAGGATAACTCCACAGGCACGCCGTTCAGGCCGAAGACGGGGGCGAGCACAGCGGCTCCGGCCCCGCTGTCTTCTCCCACGGAGCCTGCAGTGAGGGGGCCGTTGCACACTCCGGGGTGGACCGCGCGACCGCCGCACTGCCCGTCTTCGGCGTTGGGTGCCGTGTCGCAGTCACCGTCGTTGCGGCACGGGGCACCCGACTGCCCGACGGTGCAGGTGGCCTGCTCTGTACAACGGCCCGAAGCTTCGGCGGTACGGCAATCATCGTCGCTCGTGCAGGTCTCGCCGTGCTTTGCCCCGACGCAGTAGCGGCCGAGGCCGCAGCGACCATCGCCGGCACCCGTCAGCGTATCGCAATCGGAATCCCTACGGCAGGTTTCGCCCACCGCGCCAGCAGCACAAATCTGCGTGGGGCCTTCCACTTGCCCGCACACCGTGCCGTTACAAACCGATAAACAGTCGGCGAGCGTAAACCCGTCTTGGCCCAACTGGCCGACGTGGTGGTCCGTTTCCAGGGCGATGCTGTAGTCGAGTCCCCCGTTGCACTGCACGACGCCCGCGCGCGCAACCGGTAGAAGCGGCCGGACGCAAACGAGCAGGTTCGCGACTTGGGCTTGGACGAAGAAGTAATCCGACCCGTCGACAATGTCGATGGTTGCGACCCCTGACTCGTCCGGCTCGCCCGCGCGCAGCACGAAGTACGCATCGCCCGTCTCGCCGTTTTTCTGCCCGCGGAAGTTACCCAAGGCGAGGCGGAAGCCACTGCTGAGAATTGCGCTAAACTGGCTTCGCTGGCTGAAAGTGAAGCGACGATCTCCCAGCGCTCCACCCGTAGTTGGGCAAGAAGCCAAGAGGTTGTTCACGGCGGCGACGATTTCATCGACGGTAATGGTGCCGTCACCGTCGCGATCCCCGGCTGGGCACGTGCTTGCGCTGGCGTTACCCAAAGCCACGTTGACCATCGAAATGATTTCATCGACGGTCACTCCCCCATCGCTATTACAGTCGCCCGTGCATTGGGCAACAACGCTCGACGAGCTACCCAGAAGCCAAGCCAAAACTGTCACCGAAAGCCAACGCCGCATGGAGGCACCCCTTGGAAGGAAAAGAATGTCGGTCAGGTACCTGGTTGTGCAGCGTAACGCAACCACCGGACCGCAAGCGGCCAAAGGAGGCGGCGCAACCGTCAAAAAAGAGCCCTGTGAGCTACCAGTGCATGCGCGAACGGAGAGAACGGGTTTGCGCCCGGCTCAGTTCAAGTTCGGAGCCGCGCTGGTCCTTCATCACCAACTTGTAGCGGCCGCCGAACCACGGCACGATTGCCTTGACGTGCTTGAGGTTCACTAAGCGCGACTTGTGTGCGCGGAAGAACACGTTGGGGTCGAGTCGTTCTTCTAGTTCTCGCAGGGTAAAGTTGGTCATGAAGCGATCGCCGTCGACGTACGCGAACACGATCCGGTCTTCGACCTCGAACCAGAGAATTTGTTCGGTGGACAAGACCACGATGTTGCGCCCCCTTTGCGCCGGCACTTGTTGGATGTACCGCCGCTCGCGGGCTTCCAGCGCGGCGAGAATCTCTTCGATCGCGGGTGGTGCGGTTTGGTTCACGAGTCGGTCGCGGACACGCCGCATGGTTTCCGCCAAGCGCTCTTTGGAAATGGGCTTGAGCAAGTAGTCTACGGCACAGACTTCGAACGCGCGAATCGCGTATTGGTCGTAGGCAGTGGCGAACACCACTTGCGGGCGGTGCCGCACTGCTTGCAGCACGCCGAAACCATCCACGCCCGGCATTTGCACGTCGAGGAACACAACGTCGGGCTTCAAGCTGTCGATAGCCTGGATTGCTTGGGGGCCGTTTTTGGCGGTGCCGACGATTTCCACCTCTGCGAAGTCGCGCAAAAAAGTTTGCAACCGTTCCCGTGCTAAACGCTCATCGTCGACAATGAGGGTCCGAATCATCGCGCTGCCTCATGATGGCTTTGCAAAGGAAAGCGCAGCCTCACGGTCGTGCCTTGGCCTGCGACCGAATCGATCTCCGGGGCGTGCCGTTCTCCGTAAAGTCTTACCAAGCGATCCCGCACACTGCGGAGCCCGAGCCCGCGTTCATACAATCGGCCATCGTCGGTGATCCCCACGCCCGTGTCTTCGACTTCGATCTGGAGCTCGCGCTCGCGCACACGCGCACGGATCACCAGCGTTCCCCCGTCGATTTTTTTGGAAATGCCGTGTTTCACTGCGTTTTCCACGAGCGGTTGCAAAATGAGGCTCGGCACCGTCTGGCGCCGTGCGGCAGGTTCGACGTCCCATTCCACGGTGAGCTCGTCGCCGAAACGAGCCGTTTCGATTTCCAAGTACGCGTGGGCAAAGCGTAACTCCTCGTCCAACGGCACGAACTCCGTACCCGAGCGCGAAAGTAAATACCGAAAGACCTCGGCCAAGCGCTCCACGCAGCGCTCGGCTTGATCCGGATGGATGCGGATCAATTGTGCGATGGAGTTCAGGCTGTTGAAAAAAAAGTGCGGGTGGATTTGTGCCCGTAGTGCGGCGAGCTGGGCTGAGGCGGCTGCGTCTTCCAATGCGCGAGCGCGTGCTTGCATAACCAGGATGCGCCACCAATGGAGGTTAAAGCCCACGACGCAGAGAATGGCGGTAGGCACGATGGGGATGAGGAAATAGATCACGGGCGCGTGTCGCAGTGCACTCGCCGGAATGGTGATCGTACGATCTGGCCCGTTATAGGGATTCAAGATGGAGTGTCCGCCAAAGAGAAAGGAATTGGCTTCGACAGTGAGGAACGATAGCGCCGCAATGGCAACCGCGGAGGTGAGAATTTGTGCGGCCAATCGCAGTGGAAAGCGCAGGTTGGCAAAACGCGGTAACACCCAAATCCACAACCCGAGAATGACCGTGCATGACAACAGTGTGGCACCAAGGAAAAAGAAAAACGCTCGTGGTGAGCCCCAGAGGTATAAGTGGACCAGCGCGAGATGGAGGCCAATGGCGAGGCCGGTGAGATACAAAAAGCTTACTTGCAAAACTTGCGAAGGTGCAGAACGTGGCGGATCCGCCCCTAGTACTGTTGCAGGCGAGGGCCGCGGGGCTGACGGGCTCCGCAGCCGGGGCTCAAAAAGCGACTCCTTTGCGTGAGTTTGATCCGGCGTGCGCGCCAATGGCGGCCCTTGTCCCTTGACGACGGAAATTGACATAACTGCGCTCCGGCGCATACTAGTGCAGCTATGAGTGCAAAAAAAGCAGGTTGGTTTGCAGGCTTCTTCGTGACGCTTTTGGGTGTCTCCGCGTTGGTGGCCGTTGCCCAGGAAGAGGTCAAACTGCAAGGCGAGGTCGTGGATCTGGCTTGCTACATGGCTAAGGGCGCGAAAGGAAGTGGCCACAAGAGTTGCGCACAGATGTGCGCGAAGAAGGGGGTGCCCCTGGGACTGCTCACCGATGCTGGTGAGCTGTACCTTTTGGTAGATGACCACAACAACGAGGCACCCTACAACGAGGTGAAGAAGCTTGCCGGTGAACGTGCCGAGGTGACGGGAAAGAAGTACCTCCGGAACAATTTGCCGGGCATCGTTGTCGAAGGCGTGAAGGGGCTGTAGCGCCCGCGACGGCCGCACACTTACAGTGCGCAAATTGTTGTTTCAGAGGGCTGCCCGAGCCGCGGGGTTTTGGTTTGTCCTCGCCTCGCTGGGCTGTGCTGGTGATGGGCCGCCGCCAACGGCGTCTACGGGAAACACGTTTGCTGAGTTGCAAGCGAGCGTGTTCACTCGATACTGCGCGGTTGGGCCGTGCCATTCGGCGGGTGTAGGCGCTGGCGGGTTGGTTCTCGAAGGACCAAGTGCGTATGACCAGTTGGTGAACGCTCCGCCGGAAAATTCTGCGGCGCTTGAGGTGGGATGGCAGCGTGTCGTTCCTGGCGTGCCCGACCGGAGCTTTTTGTGGATCAAGCTTACGGGGCCGGGTCTAGGCCAGGGAAGTCGCATGCCTCTCGGGGCGCCCCCGCTGCCCGAGCAAGAACTTCGGCGGATCGAGGAGTGGATCTTGGCGGGCGCACCGCGCGGCGGGGAAGCCGTTGGTGGAGTTGGAACGCCAACTCCGTCACCCTCGCCTTCGCCGACACCGATCGCAACCCTGAATCCGCCGAGTGCCTCCTTTGCCGCACTGGAGAGCCAAGTGCTCCGGCCTCGCTGTGCGGTAGCGTTTTGCCACGATGCGACGACTCGAGCCGGCGGGTTGGATTTGACCGCGGCATACGACGACTTGGTGGGTGTGCCGCCGACGAACGTTGCAGCGCGCGATGCGGGCTGGCTGCGCGTTACGCCGGGGCAGCCGCAAGCAAGTTTCCTACTGGTGAAACTCACGCTGAGTGCCTTCGACGAGCGTTGGGGGAGCCCCATGCCGCTGGTCGGCGCGCGGCTCGAACCGCTATGGATTGAGGCGCTAACGGCATGGATCGAGGCAGGCGCGCCCAATAATTAGCCTGCTCTTCCGATCAAAAGCCCTGTGATGCGCTCGATGTAGGACGCAGTGGTCGCGCCTCCGCCCATCAGGCGTGCTCCGGGCAAGCGGGCTCATTCGATTAAGCAGTAGTCCATGCTGTCTGAGCCGTGGGCGGTTCGCACTTCGAGCCGGACTGGCTTAAAGCACGTAAAGGGCATACGAACGAAAAGAGTGGTTGGTGTGGCTGCTTCGACGGGAGCGGGAACTTGGTCAACGTACACACAGATTCCCTGGTAACAAGGGTTGGCATCGCGAACACAGGTGGGGGTAGGAGGTGAGCTTGGGAAGAAGCGATGTCCAAGAATTCGTATGAGTGCTCCGGCCGGAGCGGCCCGGGGACGTGCCGCTTGGATTCGAGGAGGCTCACGGAGAGCCAGGGGCAGTGCTGGTTCGAGACCAATGCCCGTGGTGGTCCCACCGATATCTCGCTCGAGCACGACGTCCTCACATCCTGGACTCTGGATGCAGTGTTCCCAATGATTTGCGCGAGCCGAAACGGGCTGATTGTTCAGCACCAGCAAGTTGGGCCGCGCTAAGCTCAAGCCGTTCCAAGCGAAGAGATTGCTCCCGACGGCATGGAAGGGCCCACCGCCAAAATCAGCACGGCTTCCGGCTTCGACGGCGAATCCGGCAGCCTGGTTGCACACGAATGCGTTGCCGTTGGCTTGCAGGGATGGACTTCCAGTGTCTTCGACTTTTTGGATGCGGCCACCATCGCGCCCATTGCCGCTAAAAAAGTTGCTTTGGAGGAAGGCAGCGGAGAGAGCGCGAATGAGCACGCCCGCCCCGGCGTTTGCTCGCACGAGATTGCCTTCGGCAGCGAACAAGGCGGGATCTTCGGGAGTAGAAGGATGGGCGCCATTGACTGCGATGCCATTCTGGGCAGTGGCTCCCTCGTTGAGCTCGATGAGGTTGTCCCGCGCGAAAGCTCGGCCGCCGAGCGTGGCTTGTACGCCACCGTTGGCATTGTGCAGCACCCAGTTTCTCTCGATGCGGGCGTAGGCACCGGCGGTCACTTTGATCCCCTTGTCGCTTGCACCACGGATCACACAATCCCGGACGACGTTGCTTTTACTGGCAAAATCCTCTCCGGCATGGTTGTCGATCCCCACCGCGTCTCCGGTGGCCGACCCTTCGATCAGACAATGTTCGACTACGTTGCCGAAGGCAGCAGGACTAGAAATCGAAAGAACATCGCGATCGGCACCGCCGACGTTGCGCAAAACGAGGCCAATGATCTGATTGTAAGGGCCACGGATCGCCAGCACGGGAAAAGGGCCGCCATTGGCGTCGATCACACGCATCCAAGTGTTCCCGAGGGCATCGCGGCCGTCGATGGTGACGTGGCCAGCACTTAGGGTAGGTAAGGGGCCACGGAGCACAATGGTCGACACTTGTCCGGGCGGAAACACTCCATCATCAAAGCGGATGAGCACGGGTGGGGCCGATGCGTTGGCTAATTCGAGGGCCGAGCGGAAGGACAGTCCGGAATCCGTGCCGTCGCTCGCCGTGGTGACCGTGAACACGGAGGAGTAGAGGCGCCACCGCTGCCGATTCGCGCGCGTGCCTCCGATGACCATACTTTGTGCGTGCTGTACTTGCCCGACTGCAGGCTCGCCCACCGCAATGTGGTGCACCCAGATGCCGGGAGCCAAGTTTTCGAAGTGGGCGGGCGCCGGTGCGGTGAGTACGCTGGAGTAAGAGGGCGCCAATGCTGGGCCAGCTTGGCAACTTGGGAACAGCAGCTCACCTCGGATCTCGGCGGTTGCGTGCGATAAAATAGCGCTGTTTTCGAACTCCACGACTAAACGGGCGCCAGAATCCGGAGGGCACGGCTGGGGTGTGGGGGTTATGGTGGGGGTTGGCGTGTGCGTAGGTGTGAGGCTGGGTGTTGGGGTTGCTGTCCTGGTGGGTGTAAAGGAGGGTGTAGGTGTTGTTGTCGGTGTGGCGGTCGCACTCGGAGTGTAAGAAGCTGTAGGGGTACCGAGCCAAGGCGTTGGCGAGAAAGCCTGGTTGCGCAGGAGAATGACGAGGGTCCAGTCGGCGACCGACACCACTCCATCGCCGTTCCAATCGAAGCATTCCGGTCTGGGTCGGATCTCAAATAAAGGGGCAAAGTCGAAGCCAGGTTCTGGTTCGTCAACGGGGCATACTTCTCCTAAGCTTCGGCTGGTACTTGCCAAAAAGAACGCCGGAATGGCGAGGAGGACGAACGCGAGTGTTTGGATCACCATGTGTGCGGTTGCTTCTATGGGGACACTCGCCCGCCAGACGCAACCGTAAAACCTACAAATTTGCGCCCCGCCGACGTGTGAGCTCGAGCAGACCTTCGTTCAGCAATGCGGTTACGAGTGCGGTTCGCGTCACACCGAGCTGCTCTGCGAGTTCGTGAGCCTCCCGCAAAAGCTCGACCGGAATTTTCAGATGAACCGTTGGCCCGTGATTCAGCGTTGTGCCCCGACGGAGTAGTTCTTCGATGGTGAACGTCGAGAGCGACACCGGCGTGTGCCGCGGCTTCTGACCCATGTATACCCCCTTCGAATTCTACGCCTGGAACAACATCGAACAGATTGAATCTTATCGTTGATGCCGTCAAGCCTCCGAGGCCGCAGCTCGCAGTGGCAGGGCCGGAGGAGGCTTGAGGTCCGAGGAAGGCCGGGGCTCAGGGAAGGGACCGATCCCCAACGGAATCGTGAGTGCTCGTGTTCAGGGCGAGAACCCCCCAACCTTTAGGGCGGGACCTGGCAATGTAAGCATTGGTGGGCAAGGGTAGCGTTGACTTACCGGTGTGCCGCTTTCTAACGTGACGGCATTTCCGCAGGGCATTCCGTGGCATGGAGGGAAGAACAATGACCGAGCGCGTGCGCGAGATCCTCAGTTGGTATCGAAGCGAGAACCCAGGAGTCCTCACGAATATCGCCCGTTTGTTGAATCACGGGCGGTTGGGCGGCACTGGGAAACTGGTGATTTTGCCCGTCGATCAGGGCTTCGAGCACGGGCCGGCGCGCAGTTTTGCACCCAATCCCCCGGCCTATGACCCGCGGTATCACTTTGAATTGGCCATCGAGGCTGGATGCAATGCGTACGCTGCTCCTTTGGGTTTCCTAGAAGCTGGGGCAGCGGAGTTTGCGGGGGAAATTCCCCTGATCCTCAAGTTGAACAACTCGGATACGCTGTACACCGGGACGGATCCTTGCCCGGCTGTGACTGGTAGCGTGGACGATGCGTTGCGGCTTGGCTGTGTTGCCATTGGGTTCACGATTTACCCTGGTTCGGCGGCGCGCAACGAGATGTATGGCCAACTGCGGGCCTTGGCCGAGGAAGCGAAACGGAAAGGGTTGGCGGTGGTGGTGTGGTCGTATCCTCGCGGGTCGGGCTTGAGCAAGGCCGGCGAGACTGCCGTGGATGTGGTCGCCTATGCTGCGCAAATTGCGGCGCAACTCGGGGCGCACCTGATCAAAGTGAAACCCCCGACAGCTCACCTCGAGCAAGACTCGGCCCGCAAGGTGTACGAGAAGGAGCGGATCCCCATCGAGACCTTGGCCGACCGTGTACGGCACGTCGTGCAGAGTGCGTTCAATGGGCGGCGGATTGTCATTTTCTCGGGAGGCGAGGCCAAGGAAACCAGCGCCATTCTGGATGAAATTCGCGCCATTCGTGATGGCGGCGGGTTTGGCTCCATCATCGGCCGGAACTCGTTCCAGCGGCCACGCCGTGAGGCGATCGAGTTTCTGCACACGGTGATGGACATTTATGCGGGCAAGGTGAAGTAAAACGCTGCCTGGAACTCCGGCACCGAATCTTGTGATGGCTGCCGCCGTGTGCATCGGCTAGGACTGACCCGAGTAGTGGTCAGCTCTTGAGAAGATTGCGTGCGATGACCACCCGCTGGATTTGCGAAGTCCCCTCGTAAATTTGCAGCAACTTCGCGTCGCGCATGAGCTTCTCCACGGGGTATTCCCGCATGTAGCCGTAACCTCCGAAGATTTGCACCGCGTCCGTCGTGATGCGCATGCACGCATCGGCCCCAAATGCCTTCGCATAGCTGGAGACGATGGGGGCTCCAGCTCCTTGATCGAGAAGCCACGCCGCCTTGTACGTAAGCAAGCGCATCGCCTCGATCTCGATTGCCATGTCCGCAAGCATGAACTGGATCGCCTGGAAATTCGCGATCGGCTGTCCAAACGCCTGGCGCTCGAGCGCGTACTTCTTGGCTTCGTCGAGCGCTCGCTGAGAAATACCGATAGCGATGGCCCCGATTTCTGGCCGGGTGTGATCGAAGGTTTGCATGGCGAGCTTAAATCCCTGGCCCTCCTCGCCCACGAGCGCGCTTTTGGGAACCACGACCTCTTCGAATACGACCTCTGCAGTGTCGGCCGCGCGTTGCCCGAGCTTCCCGTGCATTCGGCGGCGACGAATGCCTGGGGTATCTGCCGGCAGGACGAAGCAGGAAATGCCTTGGTGGCGGAGATTACGGTCACGGGTAGCAAACACCGTGTACCAGTGGGCCATGGAGCCATTGGAAATGAAGTGTTTGACGCCATTGATCACGAAGTCATCCCCAACGCGTCGATAGGTTGTCGACATTCCCGCCACATCGGAGCCAGCGCCCGGTTCTGTGGTGCAAAAAGCGGCGAAGGTAAATTCGTGAGCCAGCATGCCCAAGTACTTTTTCTTTTGTTCCTCGCTGCCCGCTTTGATGAGCGGCACCGCGGCCAAGCCATTGGCGGCCAGTGCGTTGGTAATGCCCGCGCAGCCGTAGTTCAGCTCCTCGAGGATCAGGATTGTATCGAGCACGCCGAGGCCTGGTCCGCCGTACTCTTTGGGCACTTCCAGGTTCATCAAGCCCAGTTCCCAAGCTTTACGGCATACCTCTACAGGAAACGTTTCCGTTTCGTCGCACTTTGCGGCAATCGGGATGATTTCCTCCGCCGCAAATTTCCGTGCGAGCTCCTTCATTTCGCGTTGCTCAGGGCTCATTTCGAATGAAAACATGGAATACCTCCTTGCCCCGCGGGCGGGATGGGTTCGGGTTGCGTTCGCGGCAGTAGCACGTGGCGAGGCCAGCAATCCAGGGTGGTGACAAAGGTGCTTGCTTTAGACCGGCAGTTGTGCGCTAAAGGCGGCTTCGACTGCGCGGAATCTTTTTGTTTGACAAACCTGGTGCGGGGTTGAAGAAAGGAGCCCGCAATCTGCAATGGCCCGAAGGCAAAGAATTTGGTAAGCCGGTCGCGATCCAAACGAGGAGAACGGTAGATGAGGTGTACAGTCCATAGTTTTCTCGCACTCGTTGCGGTTGGGGTATTTGGAGCAGGTTCACTCTCAGCGCAGGTTTCCTTCATTCCTGGAGAGCAACGGCAGGTTCCAAACGGCCCGACCTATGTCACAGGTGGGGACTTCAACGGCGACGGGATCAATGACGTCGTGGTATCCAGCACGGTACGCGACCGGGTGTCGGTGCTGTTTGGCAGCCCGACGGGAATTTTTCTCTCTGCTCTCGAGATTCCCGTGGGTACGCTGCTGCGCGGCGTCGCTGTTGGTGACTTCAACGGGGACAATATCAACGATATTGCCGTGACGGACCCGAACGTCGGTAAGCTGTTTATCATTCGCGGTGAGGGGAGCAACGGCCGAAACGATGGCCGCTTTGCCGCTCCTCAGCCGTTCGACGTGACGCGACGGGGACCGGTGTGGGTCGCCACAGGATACTTCGATAGCGACAATCGCACGCGGCTGGATGCGGCAACGGCAAACGGCGCGGCAGACTCCTTTACGGTTCTGGTCAATCAGGGTGGAAATCGCGGATTGAATCGCGTCGGCACCTTCCCAGTCAGCCCGAATGCCAACCCACGGGTAATCTTGGCTCACGACCTAAACGGCGACCGTTTCGACGACCTCATCTTGCTCAATACTGGGACGAGGGGAACGGACGAGGTGTCGGTGTTTCTCAACACCGGAACGGGATCGTTCGCCGGTGTGGTGGGGCAACGTTTCGTCGTTGGCACCGACGCCATTGGCATGACCAAGGGCGACTTCAATAACGACGGGCGGATCGATCTGGCGGTTGTGAACCGCGATCTGCAGTCGACGAACCAATTCTCGATCTCGATCCTAATCGGTGGCGAGAGCCCGCGATTCCGGGTGTTGCCGCCGCTGCGTTTGTCATGCCCCTCACGGATTAACGGCGTCGCCGTTGTTTGTACGCCTCAAGACATTGCCTCAGCCGACTTCGATTTGGACACTCGGCAGGACTTGGCTGTGTCTTTCAGCACCCGCTCGGCTGACAATAATTCCGTGACAGCCGGTTTCGTGAATGTTTACGCCGGCTTGGGGGACGGGCGGTTCGAATTTGCGACGCAAGTGATTGTTGGCCTCGGCCCGCGACGTCTTGCCGCTATGGATTTTACCGGAGATGCCATCCCTGACATTGCGGTTGCTGAGTTTTCTAACAACTCCGTGCGTGTGCTGCGGGCGCGCGAAATTCCGCCACGGCCGAATGGCGCCGCCTGTACAGTAGGGCGACAGTGTGAATCCGGTGCCTGCGTGAACAATACCTGCTGCAGCACGCCGAGCTGCCCGGAAGGCGAGCGCTGCGATATTCTGCCGCCGCGGGCGACGACCTTGGACGGTGTGTGCCGGCCGCCGGCTCCTAACGGCAGCCGTTGCACATTAGGAGCTCAGTGTGAATCTGGCCGCTGTGTCGATGGCTTCTGCTGTGCTTCTGCGTCCTGCCCTGAAGGCCAATTTTGCAACACGGGTACATGCGGGCCCCCGGCGGGCAACGGTACACCGTGTTCCGGTCCGGAACAGTGCGCTTCTGGCTTCTGTACCGACGGCGTGTGTTGTTCCGATCCTCTGTGCGCAGTCAACGCTGCTTGCAATATTCCGGGCTCGGAAGGTGTTTGTACCACGCGGCTGCCGCCAGGAAGTCCCTGCACGGACGCTGCGCAGTGTTGCACGAGCGTGGACGACCCAACGCAGTGCGACCCGTCCTACTGCATCGATGGATTCTGCTGCGAGCGCCAGTGCACGAGCAGCGAGACGTGCGGTGCCCCCGGACGGGAGGGCCTGTGCGTGCCGAAGCCGACAGCAACGCCGACTCCGATTTTCACACCTACACCGCTGCCCATTGGCTTCCCTTGCACCTCCGATGCGCGTTGCATCAGCGGCTTCTGCACCGACGGTGTGTGCTGTCGCGAGCGATTATGCCCGGCTGGGCAGTCTTGCGGAGTTCCCGGGTTTGCCGGAACGTGCCAGTTGAAGCAGGCAACCGGCTCTCCGTGTGACAGTAACGACGACTGTGAAACTGGCTTTTGCCGACCCACCGGAGGTGGAGCAGGCGTGTGCGATATTCCGCCGCCAACGCCGACACCGACACGTGTGCCACCCGGTGGCCCGTGCTCGGATACTTCACAGTGCGACTCCTTCTTCTTCTGTAACACCGTCGAGGGTGGGGTGTGCTGCAACCAAAACGAGTGTCCGGCAGGCCAATCCTGTCGCGTTCCTGGGCAAGCCGGTTTCTGCCAGCCGATTCCGCCAACCCCCACGCCGCGCCGCGGTCTGGGCGAGGCGTGCTCGCGGGCAGATCAGTGCGAATCTGGCTTCTGCGTGCAAAACGTTTGCTGCGAGGTCGAGCAGTGCGAGGATCCAGGTGAGCGGTGTGATATCACAGGATTCCGCGGATTCTGCGTCCCGCCCTTTGACGTCGGTGAGGTCTGTCAAAAGAATTCCGACTGCATCACGAATCTCTGTCTAGCCGGATTCTGCCAGGCGCCGCCAACCGCTCCACCAACGCCACCGACTCCTTTGCCAGCGACCCCAACCCCAGAGATCGTGACTCGGGTCGACCGCAGCGGCGGCTGTCACGTCGCCCCAGCCGACAGCGGCAACTCCTGGTGGTTGCTCGTGAGCATCGCTGCACTCACCTGGATACGGCGGCAGCGCTCAGCGCGTTGGCGCTAGTCGCGGCGACCGGAGCAGTGTAGCGCATGCGGCCCGCCACTCTTCCATGAGGGTGGCGGGCCATGTTTTGTCTGCGGGGAGGCGCAACAGGGTTCCGCCATCGGTTTTTCTATCGCGAAGGAAGGCCGCCAAGATGACCGTAGCGTCGACCCTCTCTGCGCAGCCACGAACACTTCTCGGACCCCAAGCTTGCTCGCGGAGCCACTGCTCGAGTTCGGCCGGGTGGGAAATGGCTGTGCGGGCCACGAGCTCGCCCCCGAGCAGCAAATAGGCATCGATTGCCTCGTCGTTGCTGCGGGGTAAGAGCAACAAAAAATTCTGGTGGCAGTGCAGCCAGCCTAGAAAGCCAACGCGTGCGCTGAGGCGTTCGAAGAAAAGCAAATCGTCGTTTAGGCGCTGCGCTGCCTCGAAGCGTTCGCGTTGTGCCATGCGCTCCCGCTCCGCGATGAGGTAGGCGCGCGTCTGTTCTCCATTTGAAGCGATGTCACGGAGCAGAGAGGTCACGTTGGCGCGGTAGCCTTCGGCGTCGATTCGTGCCGCGCATGGCATCGCGCACAGGCCGGTTTGTCCTTGGAAACACGGGGAATTCTGCGGCGACGGCCGAAGTTCTCCACGGCAGGTCCGAAGACCGTACAGGCGCAGCCAAATCTTCAGCAGGCGTTCCGCTTCGAGCCGGGAGCGCAAAGGACCAATGAGCGTGACGTTTTTGCCGTGGGGCCTCGATGTGATCGAGATGCGAGGGAATGGCTGCTCTCGCCCTATTTTGAGGTAAGCAACTTGGGGCAGGTGCTTGGAGCGCTCATTGTACGGAGGCTTGGTGCGGCGAATCTCCTCTGCTTCGCGTAACGCCGCTTCGAGTTCAGAGGGGCACCGTTCCACTCGAACACTGTGGATGTGTCGAATGAGGTCGAGGGTTTTGGGGGAGTGGTGCTCGGAGTTGCTCAAGTACGACGACACTCGGCGCCGTAAGTCCTTCGCGCGGCCGACGTACAGCAGCTTGCCGGTCTCGTCGTAAAAGCGATAAATGCCCGGACTCGCAGGTAGCTCCTCTACCGCTGATCGCGGCAAGGGGCAGAAAAAAGGACGGCCGTCTCGCCCCTCATGTTGCACGGCGAGGAGTTGGTCGACACGATTGAGCCCGCGAGCCTTGGCTCGCTCGAAGAGATGGAAGAGAACCTCGGTTGTGATCAGCGCATCCCCGAGTGCGCGGTGGCGGCGTTCCGTGGAGATGCCAAAGAACTCAGCCAAGCTGTCGAGCCCCCGCTTGCGGATCTCCGGAACGAGGCGGCGAGCGAGTTTCAAGGTGCACAAGTAGGTGTCGGTGAGGCGCACGCCGGTCAACGACTGCGAGGCAAGGTTTAGATAGCTCAGGTCGAAGCTCGCGTTGTGGGCGACGAGCACCGAGTCCTGCACGAAAGCACAGAACTCGTCCCACACCTCGGCGATCGCGGGTTGGTGGCGCAACATGTCCCAGGTGATGCCGGTTAAGCGCACGATAAACGGGGGTGGCCGCTTGCTCGGGCGAACTAAGCGCTCAAATTGCCGTACGACTCTCCCTCGTTCTACCCGTACGGCACCGATCTCCATGATACCACCCGCATCCGGGGTCAGACCGGTGGTTTCCAGATCGACGATCACAAACGAGCACTCCTCGAACGGTTGAGCTAGGTAGTCGAATTTCCTGAGTTTCCAGCGGTTTAGCGCGGTATCCCAAACAAACCGCGGGTCGGGTTCGAGTAAGAGCTTCACAAAGTACGGGCGAACCTCCGGGTCGTTACCTGGGTGGGTGAACATAAGCTCGAGGAGTTCCTCGGCTGTGGCCCCTGCCGGACGTTGCTCGAGGTAAGCGTAAATCTTGTCGCGCATGGGCGCGCTGACTCCTCAGCTCCGTGACCGCGGTATCATTTCTTCTGTGGTGCGGACTCGCTCGCCTGTTTGCGTAAATAGGCCTCGATGAAGGGATCGATTTCACCGTCTAACACCGCGTCGGCGTTGCCGATTTCCACTCCTGTACGGTGGTCCTTCACTAAGCGGTACGGTTGGAGGACGTACGAGCGGATTTGGTTTCCCCAAGCAATGTCCCGTTGCGACTCGGTCAGTTCTGCAATCTGCTCTTGTCGCTTCTTGAGCTCGAGCTCGTAAAGGCGAGCGCGCAAGATTCGCATCGCCATCGACTTGTTCTTGTATTGGGAGCGTTCGTTCTGGCAGGTGACCACAATTCCGGTGGGAATGTGAGTGATGCGCACCGCGGAGTCGGTTTTGTTCACGTGTTGCCCGCCCGCCCCACTGGCTCGGAAGGTGTCGATGCGCAAGTCCTTTTCGTCGATCTCGATCTCAATATCCTCGCCCAAATCGGGGTAGACGAACACCGATGCGAAAGACGTGTGCCGGCGCGCATTCGCATCGAAGGGTGATATCCGAACTAAACGATGCACCCCGACTTCTGCCTTTAGATATCCGTATGCGTATGGGCCCTCGACGGCAACAGTCGCGCTCTTAATTCCCGCACCTTCGCCCGGTTGCAAATCTAAAATCTCGGTTTTGAAGCCCCGGCGCTCGGCCCAACGCAGATACATGCGCAGTAACATTTCCGCCCAATCCTGAGCTTCTAGGCCGCCGGCGCCTGGGTGGATGGTGAGAATGGCGTTGCCACTATCGTGCTCGCCCGACAGCAGCCGCTCTAGCTCAAGGCGTTCGGTTCGCTCACGGAGTTGGGCGAGAAGCCGCTTAAGCTCTTGGAGTGACTCGGCGTCTCCCTCCCGCGCAAATTCGAGTAGAACGCGTGCGTCTTCCAGTTGCCGCGTTAGCTCGTGCCAAGTCTCGACCAAACGCTGAAGCTCGGCGCGCTCCCGCTGCACTTCACGGGCGCGCTCACGATCGTTCCAAAATTCGGGGGAGGCCGCCAGTGCGTCTAGTTCCGCGAGGCGGCGTTCGCGTCCGGCAACGTCAAAGATAGCTCCCGAGTGTGTTGATGCGGTGCGCTAACTCTTCCATGTGAGTGGCTAGCGCCTCGTCGAAAACAGCAATGTCTACGGTACGGTTTTGCATGTTCCCGGTTTTAGTGATTGGGCCGATTCCCGCAAGCGCTCGCAGCAGTGGGCGTCAGAACTCAACCACCGCATCCGGAGAGCCGTCCAGATGCACCGTGTCGACGAACCGAATAATGCGTTCGCGCAAGGTCATGACCACGGAGTAGGTGCGAGCACCATGCCCGAAGAAGCGCACGCCACGCAGCAGTGCGCCGTCGGTCACACCGGTGGCGGCGAAGAGGATGTCCGGGCCGGGGGCGAGATCACGCTCGGTGTATATCCGATTCGGGTCGGTAATACCCATTCCGCGCAGGCGTTCTTCGAATTTTTTCCGTTCTTCCGCCCCAGGTTTGGCTGGTACGAGCCGCCCCTCCATGCCGCCGTTGAGGCAGCGCAGTGCAGCAGCGGTGAGCACCCCTTCCGGGGCGCCGCCGATTCCCATCACCGCGTGTACGTTCGTGCGGCGGATGGCCGCCGAAATTCCTGCTGAGAGATCACCGTC
Source organism: Candidatus Binatia bacterium (assembly GCA_026415395.1). Lineage (NCBI taxonomy): Bacteria > Candidatus Binatota > Binatia (SeqCode) > Binatia bacterium. The sequence goes on from JAOAHD010000002.1 coordinate 172,161, forward strand.
GCTAATTAAGCGAATGCGCGCCCCAGCGCTGCGAATGTCTTCGATGAGCTTTTCGTGCCGCGGGCGGTCGAGCACAATGACCACCAGGTCGCGCACCGAGCGATCGAGGCGCTGGGCGATGGCGGTCAGGTTTTCTTTTACCGTGGCATCGAGATGCACAGCCCCGCGCGCAGCCGGCCCGACGATGATTTTCTCCATGTAGCAATCGGGCGCGTGCAAGAGGCCCCCCTTGTTGGCAGCAGCTAAGACGGCAATCGCCCCCGGTGCTCCCGTTGCGCACAGATTCGTGCCCTCTAAGGGATCGACAGCGATATCCACCTCCGGGTCGTCGTCGCGTTGGCGGCCGACGCGCTCGCCGATGTACAACATGGGAGCCTCGTCGCGTTCTCCTTCGCCAATCACGACGGTACCGCGCATCGGCAGTGCGTCCATCGCTTTGCGCATTGCCTCTACCGCCACTCGGTCGGAGCGCTTGCGGTCTCCTTGCCCCATGGTGCGGGCGGCGGCAATTGCCGCTTCCTCAACAACACGCAAAAATTCTCGCGACAGCAACCCTTCGAAAGACACGAACCGTCCCCTCCTCGGCCATGGGCAGTGCCCACGTCCTCGCACAAGTTACCAGCCAAGGCAACTTGGCATTCGGTGGCGAGGGTTGGATTCGCGGGTTTGCAGCAGTTACGAAGAGGGCATGGTGCCACGTGCCCTTTCCATTGCTGGCTCGGACTCTAGCGGCGGGGCGGGAATTCAAGCGGATCTCAAAACCTTCACGGTGTTCCGTGTCTACGGTATGACCGCCGTCACTGCCCTAACCGCGCAGAACACCTCTGGAGTGGAGGCTGTGATGGTCATGCCGGCCGACTTTGTCGCGGCGCAAATTCGCGCCGTGGTCGATGATCTCGGTCCGGCACCCACGAAAACTGGGATGTTGGCCACCGCCGAGATCATCGACACCGTGGCTGCTGCGGTGGAGCGCTACGGGTTGCAGCCCTTGGTGGTGGATCCAGTCATGGTTGCGCAAAGTGGTGCTTCCCTTTTGGAGCCCGAAGCTGTTGCCACGCTGCGCTCTCGCCTACTGCCGCTCGCGACCCTGGTCACGCCCAACGTACCAGAGGCGGAAACGTTGCTCGGCCGTCGGATCCGATCGGTTGCGGATATGCGAGAAGCCGCACGCGCACTCGTGGAACTGGGAGCTGGAAGTTGCCTGTTGAAAGGTGGGCATTTGGAAGGCGAGCGCGCGATCGACGTGTTCGATGACGGGCGGCAGGCGACTCTTTTGGAAGCCCCCCGTATCGCGACTCCACACACCCATGGCACTGGTTGTCAACTTTCGGCGGCAATTGTGGCTGGCCTAGCCAAAGGCATGGTTCTGGGTGAAGCCGTGCAGTTGGCTAAACAGTTCATTCAGCGGGCAATTGCGAGCGCGCTGCCGCTCGGTCGAGGGCGCGGACCCGCGAACGCCCTGGCGTGGCTCGCTTCTTGAGCTGAGCGTCCGACACGACCGTTCGCCCGAAAATGTGCGCCTGTGCCAAGCTCACGGTGGCTGCCTCTCCTCAGAGTGCAGCCGGATCTTGTTGTTTGCGCTGCGGGTCCAGCCGACCAGCGTCAGTGGCGCTGGCCATTCAAATGAGCTTCGATCACAGATGCAGGGATCTGCTTGCGGGCGAGTTCACGCGCGGCAGGGAGTCGCGAGGCGTGGAAGGCCGCGAGTGCAACACAAAAGCCGCTACCGACCACTGCGAGCACAGGGATGGCGCCGGGGTCAACATCCAAGCTCCGCACTTGGCTGAAGGCAAAGACGAGCGCCGTAACTCCGCACACGAGTGCCCCCAGTGCTGACCGCCATGCCGACCTGATGGGTGCCGTGGCCGAGCCCTCCAGGTAGGAGAGGAGTTCTCGACGAGAGAAGTAATCCAGGAACCAGCCCATCTGTTCGTCCACAACACGCTGACTGGGCGGAGGGAGGGTGCGGCCCGTCAGCGGGTCGATTGCCGGGTAACCCTCGCGGTGGAGCGCAATGCCGCGCAGAATTTCGCGGTGCACTTGCTCGGAAATGGGGAAACGGAGAGCAATGAGGAAGGCAAGGCAGGCAAAGGCTGCGGGTGTCAGGGCAAAGATAGCCTTGATGGCAAACACCACCTCGGGTGTCTGCGGTTGATTGGGCACGTAGCCGATCGACCCCAGAATGGCGATGGGAACCGCGGCGCTTGGAATCGCGACCAGCTTGGGGAGCATGCTCCAAAACGCGGAGTACTGAGCCTCGCGCCGTCTTCCCGTGTGTAACTCGTCGTAGTCGATGACGTCGGCTTGCATTGCTGGTCCGAGAAACAATCCCGCCCCAAAGCTCGAACCGGCCCAAGCGACTAGAAGGACTGCGGGAGCAAGGTCTCCCGGGCCGAGGAAAAATAGCGCTGCCCCTCCAGTGATGCCCATGAAAAAGCTGGCGAGCCACGCGCCTTTCTTGCCCACGCGCCGAGCGAGAAAAATCCAGCCGGGTAAGCAAATGAACGCAGCCGAGAAGTAGACGGCGAGCAAAATGGCCAACCATCCGGCTTCGTTTGTGGGGCGGAGAACGTAAGCGTTGTAGTACGGCATGAGCGTGCCCGGGATTGCCCCCGTGATGCTCGACACCACATACGTTGCGAGCAAGATGCGAAAGGGTTGGTTGCGCAATGCCCGCCTGATGCCCGGTGCGAATGGATTCGAGGTGCGCTCTGCGAACTCCGCGCGCTCACGCACAAACGCCACCACGGCATAGCAGGCAATGACGAGAAGCACGGCGAAGACGATGCCAATCCAGCCGAAGGCTTGGCGGTCGTTGAAGCCAAAGTAACCGACCAGAATCCCGGGGGCGACCGAAGCGCAAATGGTGCCGAGAATGCTGAACCCCTCGCGTACGCCAAAGAGTTTCGAACGCTCATGGTAGTCTAGAGTGAGTTCTGCGCCCAATGCCCAATAGGGAAGCCCATACGCCGTGTGGAACACGGAGTACAGGACGAACATGGTGCCGAACCAAACTGCGGCGGCTTGTGGCGAAAGCGAGCGCGGCGGATCGAAGAGCGCAAAAAACGCCAACGCGCAGAGTGGAGACCAGAGGGCGATGTAGGGAAGTCGGCGCCCGAAGCGGGTGCTGTGGTCAGTAAGCCAGCCGAAAAACGGATCCGCGAGTGCATCGATCGCGCGGGCCACTGCGATGGCAATCGCGAGGTACCCGAGTGGGACGAGCACAACGTCCGAGTAGAATTTCGGCATGTGAATGAGAATTGGCACGAGCATGGCCGCGCCAGCAAAACTGGGCGCTCCGTAAACCAACAGCGTGCGCAGCGAGACGCGCTCGCCGTCGGGTGCAGCGGTCCTGAGTTCCGGACGTTCGTCTGCAACGGGCTCCGTCGACGAAGCGGCGAGACTCATGGAGTCGGTGCAGCCTCCGCATCGATGCCGAGAATTTTGTCGTAGCGCGTCAACCGCTTCACGTCGCCGCTTTGAATTCTGCGCGCACCCATTTCGATGGCCAGGGCCCGGCGATCGAGAAAACTCCGCGCTGCCAGGCGCTTTCCCTCGGAGCGTTTGGCTTGGTGCAATAGTTCCACTGCAGCGATGATGTCGATGACCATCTCGACAAGGCGCTTTGCGTTCAGTAAGGCGTAACGCGGGTCTTCAAGCAAGGAGGGAAGCGAACCTTGGATCCATTTGTTGGTCAGTTCTTCGATGCGCTGGCAGTCTTCCGGATATGCGCTTTTGAGCTCCTGCACTTCGGCAACAATTTGGTCGAGCACCGTAAACAGGCTACCCTTGCTCATCTCCTTGAGGGCGAAGCTCGCTTGGATTTCCGACGTGCCTTCGTAAATCGTCGTAATAATCGAGTCGCAGTGGAGGTGCGCGACGTGCGACTCTGCCATGTACCCCAGCCCCCCATGAATCTGAATCGCTTTGCGGGCGACGTCGTTACTGATCTCGGTTGCGTAGTACTTGCAGAGCGGAGTGAGTAGCCGCACGGTTTGCGTGAGCAGCTCAAACTCCTGCCGCCACTCTGCCGGGGGAGAGGATCCAGCCGATGCCAATGCGCGCCGCAGGCTTTCCAGCCGGTCAACGAGAGCCGACGTGCGGTAGAGTAACGCGCGCGCCGCTTGTAAATTGATGGTCATTTGCGTGAGCATCGACTTTACCAGCGGCTGCTGGATGATCGGCGCGTCGAACTGGACGCGCTGCTTGGCGTAGTTCAACGCTTCCTCGAAGGCTGCTTGGCCGAGCCCTAGCGCTTGCGCAGCAACTCCGAGCCGCGCACTGTTCATCAGATCGAGCATGGCGCGAAAACCTCGTCCGCGAGTGCCGAGAATGAAGCCCTCCGCGTGGTCGAATTCTACGGCGCAAGTAGGAGAACCGTGCAATCCCATTTTCCGCTCGACACGCGTGACCCGCATCCGGTTTCGGCTGCCGTCGGGTAAGAACGCGGGAACCAAAACCAAACTGAGGCCATTGGTTGTCCCGCGCGTTTCCTGAAACATTCCTGCCTCGCGGGCGAGCACGAGATGAACCTGCGAACCGCCGTTGGTAATGAAGATTTTTTCTCCGTCGAGAAAAAAGCGGCCTTGCTCTTCGGTCACGCGAGTCACGATCCCACCGAGGTCGGAGCCGGCGTTGGGCTCGGTGAGGTCCATGCTGCCTTGCCATTCGCCACTCGTGAGTTTGGGCAGGTAGCGCTGTTTGATGTCTTCTGAGCCGTAACGCTCAATGTCGCCAGCGACGCCGGTTTGCAGGCCGACAATGGTCATCAAGCTGGAGTTGGCCCGCGCGAGCATTTCCAGATAAAACGTGTTGATCAGGAACGGCAACCCGTAACCGCCGAAGTCGGGAGAAATTGGTAAACAGACGAGACCTGCCTGGCGCAGTCGTTCGTAGCCGGCGGCAATGAAAGGGGGGACTTTGACCTCGTCATCCACGAGTTGCGCCTCTTCGTGCCAATGCAGTCGGCATTCCTTTTCAAGGTCGCGGCAAATGGCGTCGGCCGTTTCTAGAGTTGCGGTATAGGTTGCGAGCTCATCGTCCACCGACACCGCGCTGCGCCCTTGGATGCGAAGAAGATCTGACCAATCGACGCGGTTGCGGAGGAACCACTGCATGTCCTCGTGGAAAAATGCCTCGCTCATGATCTTACCTCCTGCAGTTGGCCACCGGCGGACAACGGTCGCAGCCAGCTCTTACTCGGTCGAGCCCGTCGCTCCGTTGCGATGGAGAACTGTTTCGTAAAGCAAATATGCCTTTCCACTGCCGGCAGGGCAAATCTCTTTGTGGGCGCAAGGCGTCGTTCCGTAAATGCGCACAAGAAGGTGCTCCGGGCCGAAGTCCAGCACCGCAAAGCCGTGTTTTGCTGCTGCAAAAACCGCCTTTGGGTTCTTCCGTACCGGCGAGCAATATGCACCGCTGCCGACAATGAGTTCGAATGGCAGGCCTCGCTCGCTTGGCGGCAGGAACTGCAAGCTGTGATCGTGGCCCGCCAAGAATAGATCCACCGCCCCCGGGTGTTCCCGGAACGCCTGCTCGAGTGCACGCCGATAACGCTGGTAACGGAACGAGTAGGCATCTTGGGAGAGCCCGGAAAACGGCGGCAAGCCGGCCGCAGCAAGGAAGTGAACGGGGAACAGGGTGAAGCTGAATGGCTTGCGGAGACCCTCCGGGAAGGTGCCGTCGTGGGTTCCGAACGTACGAAGGGGATGGTGGGCCGCAACAATGCGCCACGCGTATTGCGCGTGATCGCGCTGAACGATGGTTGCCAACTCTCTGATCGATGCTGCCAGAGCGAGCCGATCTTGCAGCATGGGTTCGCTGTCCAGCAACAGGATTTGGACCCGTGCCGCCTCGAGTTCGAGCGCCTGCGGGGCGCCGTGGTGGAAGCGCCACAGCGGACCCCAGCGTTGCTCGGTTGGTAGAAACTGGTCCAATTGCGCTTGGTTGGCGAGAGCGACTGGGCCACACCCATGATCGTGGTTCCCAGCAACGGCGACGACGGGGATCCCCCGCTCGCGGAAAAACGCATAGGGTCCCAGGACAGCTTCGATCTGCTGCCGCAGGGCTTCGGGATGGGTGGTGGCTGCGTTGCAGTGACCTTCGACCCCGACAAGCCCACGCGGGTAGAAATTATCCCCGAGGAGCAAGACGAGGGCGGGGGGATTGCTGTTTGTGCTGGAGTCGAGGAAATCGCGCACCGCTTCGGCCACGTTCCGGTTCCGTCCTTGGAAGTCAGCACCAAAGTCTCCAAGAACCACGAGCCGACCGAGCGGCACCGATGGCAGATGCGGTGCGGGCGCATCTCCCGCCGATAAGCATCCGCAAACCACCGGCATCCCCAACCAAGCGCAGCCCGCTTGTGCCAGGGTAGAAGCGAGCCACGCAACCATCGTGGCGACTCGAACTCGGGAAGATAGGCGCATAGGGAGAGTCCGGCAGTTTATGGATTCGCCTCAGAGAAGTCTACGGAATTGCTGTTCGGGGGAGGCCGTTGTACAGGCGGAGCATGAAACGGCTTGAGGGCGAAGTGGCATTGGTGACGGGTGGCGCGAGTGGCATCGGGCGCGCCTCTGCGGAAAAATTGGCCGCTCTGGGAGCCGCCGTTGCGATTGCTGACCGCAACGCAGAAGGGGCGGAGCAGGTGGCAAATTTGTTGCGCGAAGCCGGAAGCCCAGCGCTGGCCGTGGCCATGGATGTGACGAGTCGCTCTGCGGTGCAGGAAGGGGTGGAACAGGTTCGGAGCGCCTTCGGACCAATCTCGATCCTCGTCAGCGCCGCTGGTTGGGACCGGATGGAGCCCTTCACGCAGAACTCTCCGGAACTTTGGGAGCAGCTTGTTGCCATCAACCTCATGGGTCCGATTTTTGTGGCTCGCGCGGTCATCGACGACATGATCCATGCAGAGCGTGGCCGGCTCGTGTTTGTCAGTTCCGACGCTGCCCGAGTGGGCAGTAGTGGCGAAGCGGTGTATGCTGCCGCCAAGGGTGGAGTGATTTCCTTTGCCAAGACGTTGGCCCGCGAGCTTGCACGCTATCGGATCACCGTGAATGTTGTCTGCCCCGGGCCGACAGAAACCCGTTTGCTGGAGGAGGTGACGCGCACGGAAGCAGGCGCCAAAATTATCGCGGCGATCACCAGAGCGGTGCCACTGGGCCGATTGGCAAAGCCTGAGGAGGTTGCCGCTGCGATTGCGTTTTTTGCCTCGCCAGACGCGAGTTTCGTTACCGGACAAGTCTTAAGCGTGAGCGGTGGCCTCACCATGGTTGGGTGAATTCCGGAGCGTGGATTGCCGGCTCGGTGGGCTCGAGGCGTTGCTTGCCGTCGACAGCCGGGTGGGCTAAGCGGAGCCGGCCAATGAAGAGAAGCGCAATACTGGTCCTCGCCTCTATTCTCGCGCTTGGCGCTTTCGGTTGCTCAAGGCTCATGCGGCCGGAGCAAAGCAACGTTGGTGCGGTAGCCGCTAGTCCCTTGCTTTTGCGGCAGGTGCAGGTGGTGAGCGGGGCCGAGCAAGGTGGAAAAGCAGTGATCCTGCGCTTGTCGCGAGCGCCGGATGTTGTGCGGCACGAAGGCAAAGCCCGGCCGGCGCGCGTGGTCATCGAAGCCTCGGCGGTGAATGCCGGTGAGGATCTCCCGGAACGAACGATTCCACAAGCCGATCCGGACTTGAAGGGTGTGAGGGTATTGCGAAAAGGCGGCGTGCTGCGGGTGACACTGGAACTGTCGCGGGATGAGCCGCCACCGTACTCGGTGCGCGAAATGGCTGATTGGATCCTCATTCAGCTCGGGACGCCGAGGAGCAGTAGCTAAGGGCGCACACATGCGGTCGAGTTTGAGGCGGACCCGGTGGCTCTGGCTGCACTGGCAGTACGCATCGCTGCTGGCCGTACTGCTCTGGGTCATGCCGATGCTTGCTAGCGCGCAGTTTACAAGCCGCACGATGCAGCAAAGGAACAAGGCGCAAAGCGGTTCCTTTGACGAGCATATTCGCAAACTGAACAATGCGGACCCAGATGTGCGTTTCGAAGCCGTGCGGCAACTGGCAAATTCCCGCGATAAGAAGGCGGTGGAATACCTGATCCAATCCGTGGGGGATCCGGATGTGCGCGTGCGCGCCAAGGCCATTGAAGCCTTGGGCGAAATGCGTGCGGCCGATGCCACGCAGGTGCTCGTGCAGCAACTATTCTTGCGAACGAGCGAGCCGGCGCTCAAACAGCGAATTTTAGCTGCCTTAGGAAAGATTGGAGATCCGCGCGCCGCACGCCCGCTGCTGGAATTCCTGCAACTCGATTTGGACCTGGCCACTAAAGGCACCGCAATTTATGCGCTTGGTGAGATTGGTTCCGTGGAGGCGTTGGACGTGCTCCAGCAGCTCGCTAATACCGAGCAGGACCCGACGCTCCGCCGCTTGGCTCAGGAGGCGACCGCGAAGATCGAATACTATCAGTCTTCGAAAGCACGCGAGGCGAAAGGCCCGACGGATACATTTCTCCCAAAGCCGCCGCGGCAGCAGCCGCAGTGAGCCCTTCCGGACCTGACGAGTTGCAGGGTCCAGGGGCAATTCGTTAGGGAAGGTTGCCGGTTCATGCCCCAGTGGTGGAATGGCAGACACGGCAGACTCAAAATCTGCTCCGGGTAACCGGGTGGGGGTTCAAGTCCCTCCTGGGGCACTAACTTCGAACCCGGACTCAGGTCGGGCGAAACTCTGGTTGTGGTTGGCTTGCGGGTTGGCGGTTTACGCACTCGCCCCCGCGTTCGCGACGGCCTTACTGCAGCATCAGTCGGGCTGGGGGCTTTTCATCGCCGCCACCGACTACGTGGTAACCTTCAGCCTCGGTGTCACGTTCCTCTTAGCGACCAGTCGTCTTGGCCGAGCGGCCGGCCTGGCCTCAGGAACTGTGTGCGTCGTGGCAGGATTGTACGGAACGATTCTGTGGGGCCTGATTGTCTACTGGATTTGGTCGGGCCACCAACTCGATGTGCGTTTTGCGCTCGATGCCGAGAGCGATGTGGTTCGCACGCTCAAAACAAGCTTAAGATGGCGGTTGCCACTCCTGCTGGCCATGGCCGCTGGATGCGCGGGGATCTTGTGGCAGTTTTGGCGACAGGGTTCCCGGTGGCTTCGGCGTAACCCTTTGCAGTTCTTTCGCTCATGGACCATTGTAGTACCGTTGGGTTTGCAAGTGCTTCTTTGGAGCCTCTGCGCGCACGAGCAGCGCATGGTCTGGCCGGAGCTTGCCGCCGTGCTTGCGCGTGCAGCCGATGAACCGATCGTGGCACCGCTGTTCCCTGAGACCAGCGATTGGGACGTGGTGGGAGGAGAAAGCGTGTATTTGCTTCAGCTCGAGTCTGGCAGCGCTCACGCTTTGAGCGGCACGCTCAAGTTCGAGGGCCGGAGGTATGATGGAGACTACATGCCGAATCTCCGACGCGTGGCGCGGGACGGGGTGTTCTTCCCCTTTTTTTGGAGCAACAGCGTGCAGTCAAACCGGGCGTTAGAAAACATCCTCTGTGGAATCACCAATAACGTAGGGCAAGCACTCTCCTACAATCCAGGAAAAATTCTTTCCGAGTGCCTGCCCTCGGTTTTACGCCGAGCGGGCTACCGTACGCTCTTTTATGTTGCGTTTGACGATCCGAACTTCATGAACTATCGCAATTTCGCGCGTGCGCTGGGCTTTGACGAATTTCGCGATGGCCCGTCGCTTGGATTCGTGAGCGATCTGAGTTCGTGGGGAATTGACGATTGCCGTTTTTACGATGCCGTGTTTGACGATCTCGAGCGGCGGGGACAGGACGAAAAGCAGTTTGTCTACATCGAGGTCAGCGCTCACCATTACCCTTTTGCCGGTCGCGCTGGTTACGCTCACCTGCACCCATTTCCGCTGCCGCAAAACCCGGTCGAGTGGTACCTGAACTCGTGGGTCGAGCAAGACCATTGCGTGGCGCACTTTTACGCTCGCTACCAAAAGCTCACTCAGGGCGACGCTCATCTCATCATCACGCCGGACCACTCCTGGCCAGTTGGGATGCACGGTAACCACTTGAATGATTACGGCTGGTTCGCGGAGAATTTTGCCATCCCTTTTGTGTACGTTCCACCACGGGCGCGTGCGGCGGAGTTTCGCGTGGGGGAAGTTGTGGGCGTGCAACCTAGCCTCGCCGATCTTCCGCCAACAGTTTTGGAACTCCTCGACGGCCGGCGGCGTGCGCATTCGTTTGCCTGGCTACTGAAGCGGTCATCTGCCGATGCGGCCGTGGAAAGCGCGGAGCTCTGCCACATCTTGGTGCAGCCCTACAGCGGCGGGCAGATCGTGATCCAGCGCCCCGGGGAAAAGTTCGTCTATCATCTCAAACGGCAACGGCTGGAACGATATGATCTGGTGGCGGACCCAGAGGAGCGCTCACCCGAGGTGGTGGCGGAGCGGATGAGTTACCCTGAGTTCCGGCAGAGCTATTTTTGCGAGCGCTACCGCACCGCAGCGAGGCGGTGAAACGTCGCGACGCGTGGGATTACGAGGCGCGGTGCGGCTCCTGTGCGTGGCAGCACGGGCACAGTTCGCGCAAGTATGCGTAGGTGTAGATACCCGTTTCGTGTCCGTCGCGCCAGCGCAAGTTCAGAGCGTAGCGGCCAACCAGGGCGACACGCTCGAGCTGCGCGGTCGGGGTCGAGACAAATCGTCGGGTGCCGCTATGTCCCTGACACTGCGCACAGGGGCACCACCCCCGCAGGTAGCTCCAGGCGTAGCGGCTGGTGTGGCCGTCGTTCCAGACGACCTCCATGAACTCGCCATCGACCTGCCGGCGAACTTCGACCGGGTAAGGTTGTCTTGCTATAGCCATTGCTCTGTTGGCAGCCTCACGAAGCCGGAGGGGTCGGTTCCGGCTTACGCCCGATGACGATTACGTAGGTTTGGTCTTCTGCGAGGTCAAAGCCGATCCAGTTGGGATTTTCTGCCTTCTTCTGCCGGTAAAACTCTCGGTAACCGCGGCCTGACTGGGTGATTTCGATTCCCGCATCCTGCAAGGCCTGCTGCGCCATGCCCACGTAGGAGGGCGGATCTTCGTCGGCGGCGAACACATACACACCCGGCTTCATGCGGAAGCGCACCGGGGCATTGCCTTTCACGATCCAGCCCGCCTCTTCAAAGGCGCTTTGGAGCTCCTTTTGAAAAGCGGCAGCCTCTGGATCGTTGGGGACGGTGGCAAACCAAACTGGATTGGCCAGGCTGGAATTCGGTCCACCCAAGCCGCGAACGAGGGCGGCGCGTTGTTCCGCGGAGAGTTTGCGGTCGGGCCCGGCAACACGGGGCGGGGTGGCGCTAGTTTGCATGGACGCTGCCGGCCGTGCATTCCTCTCCGGTGCGGACGTGACCCTTCGCAGCTCCTGCTTCAGCCGGGCCACTTCCGAGCGCAGTTCGGTGACGTACCAGCCTAAGCCGGCCAACAGAACTAAGCTCGTCAGTAGTGCCGGTAACGCAAGATTCTGCATAAACCCTCCTAAAACCTTGCGCTTTGTAGCCAAGACTCGTGGCCACCAACAGGTGGCGGGAAAAACGTTCTGCTCAGTTGATTTGCGCGCAGAACTGGCCAATCATTTGCCGTTTCGAGGCGCACCGAGAAAGGCGACACCATGGATTTAGCGTACCCGCCGGAGTACGAAGCGTTTCGGCGCAAGTTTCGAGAGTGGTTACGGAAAAATCTCGCCACGTGGCGCCGCGCGCAGGGCCATCTCGAGTACGATGACCCACTGCGGATCGAACGGGCCAAACAATGGCAACGCAAACTGTACGCGGCAGGCTATGTGGCGCTGAGTTGGCCTAAGGAATACGGGGGTCAGGGAGCCGACGTGCTCACGCAAGCAATTGTCGACGAAGAGCTTGCGCGTGCTCAGGCCCCTGCGTTGATCGGGCAGATGGGCATTCAAATGGTCGGGCCCACGCTCATCCAGTTTGGAACGGAGGAGCAGAAGCGTCGATTCCTCCCGAAGATCCTCACTGCCGAGGAAATTTGGTGCCAAGGTTACTCGGAGCCAAACGCAGGGTCGGACCTGGCTTCGTTGCAAACCCGCGCAGATCTGGTCGGCGATGAGTTTATCGTGAACGGGCACAAGATTTGGACCTCCAACGCCCAGTTCGCGGACTGGATGTTTTGCCTCGTCCGCACCGATCCAAACGCTCCGAAGCACAGGGGGATTTCGTACCTCCTGATCGATATGAAATCGCCCGGGATCACCGTGCGCCCACTAGTGCAGATCACCGGGGAGCGCGGCTTCAACGAGGTGTGGTTTGAAAATGTGCGGGTGCCGAGGAGCAATCTGGTTGGTGAGCTGAATCAGGGCTGGCAAGTTGCCAATGCCACTCTGCTCCATGAGCGGAATATGCTCGGCTCGGCGACACGGACCGTCGAGCTGTTCTCCGGCCTGGTCCGCCTGGCCAAACTCTCGATGCGCCAAGGGCATCCCGCAATCGAAGATCCACTGGTGCGCCAACGCCTTGCAGGGCTGGCGATGCGTGTGGAAGCGATGCGGTATCATGCGTACCGGCAGTTGACCGACACGGTCTGGGGCCGACCACGAGGGATCGCCGCGTCGGTGAACAAATTGGTGTCGACGGAACTGAATCATGAGATCGCTGCCTGTGCGCTCGACCTGCTCGGGGGCTACGCCACCCAAGCTCCGATATCGAAGTTTGCCGTCGAGCGTGGAAAGTGGATGCGCGAGTTCATGTTCACGCTCGGTATGATTATCGGCGGGGGGACTTCCGAGATCCAAAAAAATATCATCGGCGAGCGCGGGCTCGGTCTACCACGGGAGCCAGCGGCGATGCCGAGGAAAACCGCGGAAGAGGTGGGCGCCGCTTGAACTTCGGATTGTCACCTGAACAAGAGTTGTTGCAAAAGACCGCGCGGGATTTTCTGGCGGTCGAGTGGCCACCGTCTGCAGCACGGGCGGTGCTCGCTGACGATCATGATGGCTATCCGCGGCAGCTCTACGAAGCCATGGCTCGCCTTGGTTGGGTGGGTGTATTGGCGCCCACCGAATTCGGTGGACTCGGTGGCACCTGTCTCGATGCCGCAGTGCTTGCCGAAGAACTGGGCCGCGCGGCGGTTCCGGGACCTCATCTTGCGAACACCTTGGCCATTTTGACGTTGCGGCACGCGCCGGGGGCGACCATGCGGCGCGACTGGCTGCCGCGGCTGGCAGCTGGCCAAGCGGTCGGCTCGTTGGCGTGGTTCGAGGGCGATGCGTCGGCTTGGCCCTTTCCGTTGCAAACACGGGGCACGGTAGGGCGATTTGGGATTCGACTACAAGGCGTCAAACGCTTCGTTTTGGATGCCCACGTGGCCGACGTGTTGCTCGTCGTGTGCACTTTGGTAGACGCTGGCACGCGTTCCACTGGCATCGTCTTGGTGCCGCGCGAGCAAGCTGGCCTCAGCGTGCGGTTTATGGAGGATGTAGACCGTACGCACCGCCCGTGTGAAGTCGCTTTCGAGGGAGTGACCGTGTCGCGCCGTTGGCTCCTTGCAGCCGGCCCCCAAGCCGAGAAGCTCTTGGCACGAGTGCAGAATGCCGCCGCGGTGCTGTTGGCCGCCGACTGTCTCGGCGGCGCCGAGCGGCTGCTGGAAATGTCGGTAGAATACGCGAAAGTTCGCCAGCAATTCGGCCGCCCCATAGGTTCGTTTCAAGCCGTTAAGCACCGCTGCGCAGAGATGGCGGCGGAGATCGAACTGGCCCGCTCCCTGGTGTGGTACGCAGCGTACGCTATGGATGCTCTGCCTCGGCAAGCAGCGTACGCAGCCTCGTTGGCAAAGGGCCATCTCTCCGAAGTTTTCTGCCGGGTCGCCGAAAGCGCCTTGCGCGTGCACGGAGGGATTGGCTTTACCTGGGAACACCCCTTACACATTTGGTTCAAGCGGGCGCAGTGGAACCGCTACGCATTTGGAAGCCCGGAGTGGCATCGCGAACGCGTGGCGCAAGAGTCTGGGTGGTAGTGGGCGAGGTGGCTCGCAAGCCCTCGGAGCAGTTCAATCTTGTCCGGTGCAAACGAATTCCAGTAGGATGCCTGCTGTGATCCAAAGGGTCGAGCGTAGAGCTGATGGCGTGCGGGTGATCCGAAAGGATGCCACGCGGTCGCGCTGGATCCTTGCATTGGTCGTGCTCGCGCTTGGCAGTGCTGCCGTCTTGCTTTGGTGGAATGCGCGCGTGGGGGCTCCGGCCTTCGATGGATCTGTCTCTGGAAGCAGCGAGCGAGCCGCTCCGGTCGAGGGGTTTCGGCAGGAGGGAGGAACAAAGCTTGACCGAGTGGCTATTCGGGACTCCAGACGTGAAATCGGCGGCGCGTTAAAGCCGACGGATGTGCAAGAGCGCCACGCTCCAGGACGTGCCCCAGCACCTTCGCAAACTTCAGCGAGTGCGGAAAAGGGCACCACGGAAGCTGAACCCGCAGGAGCCTCTGGGGGCGACGAGCCGAGTGGCATTGCATTGTTCCCACCGCCTGGAACAAACCCGCCGAAAAGTGGCCTGATTGTGCCCGACGACTTCGAACTTCCTCCCGGTTACATGCGCCATTACCAAGTGACCGACGATGGCAAACCGCTTCCACCAATTCTGATGTTTCACCCGGATGCGGAACTCTACGATACGGCGGGAAACCGCATTCCTTTGCCGGAGGATCTTGTTGTTCCCGCGGGGTTAGCCCCTCCGGGACTACCGCAGAAAATGCTCGAAGTCCCCGAGTCTGGTGTGCCCCTGTTCGAACCGCCCCCTCGAGAGGAAGTAGCGCCATCCCTGAGCAATGAGTGAACCGGTGCCAGCGGTCGAGTCCTCCCGAAGCCTGGCGCTGCTGCGTGATGCGGTGATGGGCGTGTTGGGGCGACTCCTTGGCATTGTTGTCGGTGCGGTCCTGGTCCGCCTGTATGCAGCCGGTCAATGGCCCCATGTGTGCGTTGGCTGGGTTGTGCTCGTTCCGTGGCTGGTGCTGTGGAGACGCTGTGGCTCGATCGGCAAGCTGGTTGTTTGGTCCGTTGTTGCAACTGTCTTGTTCACGCTGTCGGCTTTTGGCTGGTTTGTCGACGCAGTGGCGGCATACACGGGCTGGTCGTATGCAACAGCCGCAGCACTGTTGAGCGGCGCCGCTTTGTTCGTGCAACCACAACTCGTGGCACTCGCGCTCACGACGCATGCGCTGCAACGGCAGAGGTCACCCGCGCTGCACGGGTACTTCGCTTCGGCGTTTCTGGGAGCGGCGGTGTATACAGCCTGCGACTGGTTTGCGCCGACAAAGCTGCTGGGCGATACGCTCGGTCTTGGCTTGTGGCCCATGTTAGCTTGGGCTCAAGCGGCAGACTTGGGCGGTGTGTACCTGCTGACGTTCATTCTCCTGTGTGTGAACATTTGGATTGCCGGCGGGCTAGATGAGTTGGTGTTCCGGAGGAGCCTTCGCACGGGGCTTGCGAGCTTCGGCCTGGCGGGAGCGACGATTGCCGCAGTGTGGCTTTACGGGTGGGCTCGACTTGTACAGTTGGAGAGAACTGCGGGGGTTGGGGCACAGCATGAAGTTCGGGTAGGGGTTGTTCAGGGAAACATCTCGCACTACGAACGCTTGAGGCAGGAGCTCGGTGCCTTCGAAGCCGTAAGGCAAATCCTCCAGCGGTACTTGAGCCTGAGCGCAACATTGGACGGCGAGGTCGACCTTTGGACTTGGCCCGAAACCGTGTATCCAACCACCTTCGCGCGTCCGAAAAGCCGCGAAGGGGCTCTGTTCGATCGGGAAATTGCGGCCTTCGTCCAGTTTCACCGCCGCCCGTTGGTCTTCGGCGCTTATGATCGCGACGACAAAGGGGAATATAACGCGGCCTTTTTCTTGGTTCCGGAAGACGACGAGCGAGGATTGCGGGTAAGACTTCAGAGAAAACTCCACCCCTTCCTCTTCACGGAGCATGTTCCCAGGTGGATGGATTCGGATTGGTTACGCCAACATCTCCCCTGGTTGGGAACGTGGAGGCCAGGATCCACGATGGAAGTCGTGGAGATACCGGTGACTGCGGCCGCTTCGTCAGTACGGGTGGCCGCTTTGATTTGTTACGATGCGGTGGTGCCGGGACCGGCCAGGGAAGCGGTGAACATGGGAGCGGATTTGCTGCTCTCGCTCTCCAATGATTCTTGGTTCGAACGCCAAGCGGGCAAGCGGTGGGCGCTGATCGCGAGCGCCTTGCGGAGCATCGAAACTCGGCGACCACAGGTCCGTGTGACGCCGACAGGTCTGACCGCCTCCATCGACGAGACGGGTCGGATCCGGCTGCTCGTCCCTCCGGACCAAGCCGGAGCAACTGTAGTCGGTGCACGGTTGGTCTCGGCGGAGATGACACTGTTTGTAGCTTGGGGAAGTTGGGTTCCGCTGTTGTGTCTCGTGGGGAGTGCCATCGTTGTGCTCCACGAAGGTGTGCGCTGGTTGCGAGCGAGGCGGTGACGAACGGCGGCTTCTGTGCTCATGCGGGATTGTTGGCGCACAACGACGCAATCGTAGTTGTACGGTAGGGCAAAGGTTGGTAAGGGTGTTCATCGATAAGAAAGGATAGCCGGGAGGCATGGATCCTGCGCGAACCCAGGCGGTGGTGTTGAGGCTGCTTGTCGAAAGCCGCTGAGGGCCGCTTGGGGCTAAAAGTGTCGCAAAAGCCGTCCGACCCGGAGCACATTCAGTCAAGAGCGCGTGCTGCAGTTGCAAAAGGAGGTACTCATGGGTCGGAAGCTTTACGTTGGGAATTTGCCTTTCGATGCCACCGATGCGGATTTGCAAACCCTGTTCTCCCGAGTGGGTCAGTGCGAGTCGGCGGCAGTGATTGTCGATCGCTACACGGGGCGTTCCAGAGGGTTTGGATTTGTGGAGATGAGTTCAGCAGCGGAGGCGGCGGACGCCATTCAGCAACTGAACGGCGCTTCGTTCATGGGGCGCAACATCACCGTGGCTGAAGCGCGGGAACAGAATAAAGCAGCTTCGCCCCGGACGGGTGGGCGCGGTGGGCGAGGCGGTGGTCGGCGCTGGTAGGGCGCGAGCTTTCGACCTGACGGGTTGCCCCGTTCCAGCAAGCTCGCTGCGATGTCGTGCGCGAGCGCTGCACTGTAGGGGTTGTTCAGAGACTCGGCCGACGCGTGGGCGGCGGGTTGTGAGTCACTTCGTTGTGAGTCACTTAAAGGAGCGAGCGAACAAGTCTTCGATTGCTTGCCGGCCATTGGCTTCGAGGTAACGCGTGCCGGTTCCGCAAAAATGATGGTGGGAGATGGTCGGCAGCTTGACGATCCAACGTTCTCCGTTCCAGTGAAACCAATCGTTGCGCGCTTGGTCGAACACAAACAGTGGCTTGTTGCAGAGCTTGGCAAACTCCGCGCCCCAACCGGTTCCGCCCTGTACCGTGTCGTCTGGCAGGATGGTGCCCACCACGAACAGCTGTTGGGCGTTGTTCACTTGATACCAGATGGTTTGGAGGACTTTTTTGAAATAGTCCGTCTCCGGGTAATGTCGGTGCATGAGCTTGGAGACGTAAGCGAGGCTCACGTCACCTTTTTGGAGTTCCTCGTGCGTGAGCACGCGCAAACCGCGCTGGCGCTCGATTTGGTGCCCTTCAAACGTAAATGTGACCTCTTCGATGCCGTAGCGCTCCGCCGTGGCACCGAAGCATGCTTCGCTTCCTTTCAGACCGCCGCTGAACAAGATGCATTGCCGGGGATCTAACGCTGCCATGTTCCTCTGTTCCTAGTTCGCGCTCAAGGCGATGCGCGCACAGTTTTCCCAACGCAAAGCGAAATTGCCGAAGGCTTGCAAGAGTTCGCACCGTCGACTCGCTTGCGGGAGCTGTTGACGCAGCAAGCGGGACCACCCAAAAAGCGGTTGTGGTTACGAGAACTCAGCGGCGGAAGGAAGACATCCACTTGAAGAAGGTCGCACTCGTTCTTCTCTTGACGGTGAGTGTGGCAGTGGGCTGCGGAGATGATGGGGAGACAATGATGCGGCCTTCAGGCGGCATCGAGCTCGGTCGCGACTACCGCCTGGAACTCGATCCGGCAGCGGGAACGACGCGTGTGTGGCGTGGCGGTCGCGCGTTGGTGGTGATCGACCTCTCCGGGTGGCAACTCGGCTTCGTTGCGCAAGTAGACCCAGGGTTCAACTACGATCCTTACCCCTTATTCGTGCCGAACGGGTTGTATGCCTCACCGGCGGGTCTGCGTTGGGTCTCGCCGCTTGCTCTCGAAGTGGTTTCACGAACAGCCACATCCGTGGAGGCAAGGCTCAGGTATCCCGAGGCGGTCGAGGCACAATTGCTGATCCAGGAGGAGGCGAATGGGCGCTTCCAAATTCAATGGCGGCCGCTTCCCGCTCCTGCGGTTGCGTACTTCCGGCTGCGTTTTCTCGCGCCCGAGGAGCAAGGGTTTTACGGCCTGGGGGAATATTTCGACGATGTGAACCATCGCGGGAAATTGCGCGCCATGCAGATCGAGTTGGATCCGGAGCTGGAGAGTTTTTACAACGAGGCTCACGTGCCGGTGCCGTTTTTAATCGGCTCGGGTGGCTGGGGCGTTTTGATCCACTCGTACTTCCCGGGCGTGTTCGATGTGCAGTGGAGCGATCCGGAGCATGTCGATGCGGTGTTCGGGCTTGGGGAAGCGAGCAGCACTGGTCTCGATCTGTACCTCGTTGCAGCAGCGAGCGGGCTCGATGTGACGCGCCACTATTATGAAGTCACCGGCTTTCCGCGGTTGCCGCCTCCGTGGGTGCTGGGACCTTTGGTGTGGCGGGATGAAAACCGTGACCAGGCCCAGTTCGAAGACGATTTGGAAAAGATGCGCGAGCTCGACTTGGCAGCAACGGGTGTCTGGATCGACCGCCCGTATGCATCAGCAGTAAACTCGTTCGACTTCGATCCAGCCCGATTCCCCGACCCCGAGCGGATGTTCAAGAAGGCGGGTCAGCTCGGTTATCGCGTCGCACTCTGGCACACACCGTACCTGGATACGCGCGCCGAAGCGACTCGAATCTTGCGCGAGCAAGCTGCTGCACGTGGTTTTTTCCCCGTGCGAACGGGAACGTTATTGAATCCGTGGGGCCGCCCGTTGGATTTCACGAATCCCGACGCGCGCAGTTGGTGGCAGGGTTTGCTGCAAGGGTACCGGAGTCTCGGGGTTGCCGGTTTTAAGCTGGATTATGGTGAAGACGTGGTCGTTGGCGTGAGCTCCCAACGCAACCGCTGGCTGTTTGCCGACGGCAGTGACGAGCGAACCATGCACGCACGCTACCAACTGTTCTACCACCAGACGTACGCCGAAGTTTTGCCCCCGGAAGGCGGGCTTTTGTTGGTCCGCCACTCGACCTTGGGCGGGCAGGCGTTCGGTCCAGTGGTGTGGCCGGGAGACTTAGACGCGAGTTTTGCGCGCCACCGCGAGCGCGTGACGGAAGACGGTACGACTTACGTCGCCGTCGGCGGGTTGCCTGCGGCGGTGGTAGCCGGGACTGGGCTTGGGCCCTCGGGCTTCCCGCTCTTCGCCTCGGACACTGGCGGCTATCGCCACTCGCCACCGGACAAGGAGCTGTTCGTTCGATGGTTCCAGCACACAGCGCTGAGCCCGGCGATGCAAATCGGCACGAGCACGAACGACGTGGCCTGGGAGCCGACGCCCGAGAATGGCTTCGATGAAGAGTTGCTCAACTGGTATCGAACGTACACTCGCTTGCACCTGCGCTTGTTCCCATACCTCTGGACGTACTTGCAGCGGTTGCAGCAAGATGGCCGAGCAATCCAGCGCCCGTTTGGCCTTGTCGAGCCTTCTCTCGGCGAGCACCCTTGGGATCAGTATTTCCTCGGCGACTTTTTGCTCGTGGCTCCAGTGGTCGAGCATGGGCGGCGAGAGCGGGAGGTGCTGTTTCCCAGCGGAGAGTGGATCGAATGGTGGACCGGGCAAAGGTATCGCGGCCCGGGACGGTCGACCGTGCCCGTACCTTTGGCGAATATTCCCGTGTTCCTCGCACAGGGCGGCATTGTGCCGTTGTTGCGGCCCACCATTGACACCTTGGTTACTACCTCGGACCCCGAGAGGGTGGACTCGTACGCCACATCTCCCGGAACGCTGTACGCGCGCGTGTTCCCGGGAGGAAGAACCGCTTTCCGGGTGTTTGACGGAACGCGACTGGAACAAGCTGTCGAGGTTGCGCCTGAAGGCGACAGAGTACGGCTGCGGTACGCGCCAGGGAGCGACTTCCGCCGTGGGGCGATTGTCGAGTGCCTGGGTTTACCCGTGGGGGCCGTGCGTTCAGTGCACGCCGGAGAGCGAAGCATGCCAGAGCTAGGGACGATGGCCGATCTTGAATCGCAGAATTCAGGCTGGCGTCGCGACGGAGAGCAGATTTGGGTTCGCTTATCGCCTGAAACGACCGAAGCGGAGATCACGCTTGGCCGTTGAGTGATGCTAGTGAACACCATTTGCGTGGGTGCCAAGCATCCTTGGAAAGCGATGGTCGGGTGCTCTATGGACCGCCCAGCGCGCAGAGACCTCGCTATTTCGTTGCTGGTGCCGCCCCTGGCGCTGGAAGTGCGGGTTCGCCGACAGTTACCTGCGGCCGCAGTGTGGCCAGAAGTTTGTCGCCAATTCCGGTGACATTTTTAAGCTCGTCCACCGTTTTGAACGGGCCGTGCTTTTCGCGATGCTCGATAATGGCCCGCGCCTTTGCCTCCCCGATGCCTTTGATGGACATGAGCTCCGCCATGGTTGCCGTGTTCACGTTGATGGGCTTGGTTTCGGCGGCCCAGCCGGGCATCGCACAAGAGCAAAGCAATAACGCGATCAGTGCCCCGCCGACGAGGCGTTGCCGGTAGCTTTTTCGTTCCATCATGTCTCCCTCCTTCGTTTGGGTAGCTGTTGAACTGCACCCGACCATCTGCTCGTGCATGATGAAGTAAACAAAATCATTTGTCAAGTGCACTGTAAAGAACGCTCACCATGCATACGCTTCCGGGGCCGGACCTCCGGGCCCTGGCCAAATCGCATCGAGTTCCGCCAACTGGCTCGGGTCGAGCTGAATGGACAACGCCTCGACGGCGTCGAGTAGTTGTTGCATAGTTCGTGGTCCGATAATCGGGGAAGTCACGCCCGGCCGATGGAGCAGCCACGACAAGGCAACTTTGGCGGGAGCCAAACCAAGAGAGCGGCAGAACTGTTGATAACGTTGCAACGCAACCTGGTGTTTTTCGGCCGCCTGACGAATGCGGTCGCTCGCGCGTCGAGACAGTCCCTGCGGATCGTCCGTGCCGGCGAGCAGGCCGCCTGCAAGAGGGCTCCAGGGAATCACAGCAATGCCCAACGCTTGGCACGCGGGTAGGACTTCGAGCTCGATCGTGCGCTGGGCGAGATTGTAAAGACTCTGCTCGCTGACGATACCGAGCAGATGGCGTTCCTTGGCGACCGCGTTTGCTTGGACGATATGCCAGGCGGCGAAGTTGCTGCTGCCCACGTACAGAACCTTTCCCTGTTGGATGAGCACGTCCATCGCTTGCCAGATCTCTTCCCAGGGCGTGTCGCGGTCGACGTGGTGCATCTGGTACAAGTCGATGTAATCGGTTCGCAGGCGCCGTAGGCTCCCCTCGCACGCTTGCAGGATGTGACGGGCAGAAAGCCCGCGATCGTTCGGACCTGTACCCATCCGGCCAAACACCTTGGTGGCCAGCACCACCTGGTGGCGACGAGATTTGTCCTCGGCAAACCAGCGCCCGAGAATCTGCTCTGTCACTCCTTCGCCAGTTTTCCACCCGTAAACATTCGCCGTGTCGAAGAACTGAATGCCGAGCTCCAGTGCACGATTCATGATCGCGAAGCTGTCCTGTTCGGTGGTGACAGGTCCGAAGTTCATCGTGCCGAGGCAAAGGCGACTGACTCGCAACCCCGTTCGACCTAACGAAACGTACTCCATCGCTTTCCTCCTGCCGCGGTTTTTGGGGGACTCTAGTAGACGTTACCCGGGCTCGGCCACAGGTTGCGATTCGGGCGATGGGGAGCCGTCGGTTCTGCGGTCGAAAAGTGGGGCTTCTGGCTTAGCGCGTAGGTGCTACACTGGAGCCATGACTTCATCAGCCAAACCGCGGACCACGTGGTTTGTGGCCGCCGCCTTGTGGGCGTTGATGCCCGGCGTAGCACTTGCGGCACGCGACGTGCCGAGCCACACGCCGCCGCGCCTCGGGTTTGCGGAGGGCGAGGTCTCGTTTTGGCGACCTGCGCTCGGCGATTGGCAAAGTGCGACGTTGAATCTCCCTCTGGCGCCGGGGGACGTGTTGGCGACTGGGGCGCGGAGTCGGGCGGAACTGCAACTGCGCCGCGGTGTGTATTTGCGGCTTGCCTCGCAAAGCGAGCTGGAACTCGTGGAGCAAACGGATTCCTTTTACCGCTTCGAATTGGGCAGCGGCGTGCTGGCTCTGCACGCGCGGGCGCCGATCGGTAGCGGGGACATCGAAATCCTTTCGGGTTCGTTTCGGATCCGGCCGACGAGAGAAGGTTTGTATCGTCTGGAGCGGCGCGATGGGCGAGTTCGCCTCGTCACACGGGATGGAGCACGCGCTCGTGTTTCTAATGGAATAGATGAACGGGAACTTGGGAGCGATCTCGAATTGCTTGTCGACGATTCGGTGTCTGGGCCGTTGCCGATTGCCCAGGCAGCACCGCCACCGGATGAGTGGGATACATGGAACTTTCAGCGAACCGCATCACTGCTTCGCCAACGGGGGCGGTTCGCAAGTGATGTTGTCGGGTTGGATGAGTTGGATGCTTACGGCGAGTGGCAGAGCGTGCCAACCTATGGGCTCGTGTGGTTCCCGCGCGTGCCGCGGATGTGGACGCCGTACAGCGTGGGTCGGTGGATTTGGGATCCGTTTTATGGATGGACCTGGGTGGACGTTGCGCCCTGGGGCTGGGCTCCGTTTCATTACGGAAGATGGGTGTGGGTAGGTGGCCGCTGGGGCTGGGTGTTGGGCCCGCCCGCACCACGCCTGGTCTATGCCCCAGCCCTCGTTGCTTTTTACGTTGGAAAAGGTGTGTTCGTGGGCGTGGGGACCGTGGCTCCGCCGGTGGTTGCGTGGGTGCCGCTCGGGTGGGGCGAACCCTGCATCCCGTGGTGGGGACCCACTTGGTTCGTTGGCAAACCTTGGTGGGGAGGTTGGCATGGACCGCGGCGCCCATTTCCCGCGGAACGCTGGAGAGAGACACACCGCCCGCCGAGCGTGACCCCTGTCGATGACTTCGAACACGGCCGTGGACGTCGAGGGCTTCGCTGGGCGACTGCGGATCGCTTTGGACTGTTCCCGGTAGTCACCGCACGAACCGAGCCGGTAGAAATCGAACGCTTGGCTTTTCCCGGGCGAGATTTGCCACGCCGGCCCGCTGGCGCGCATCAGCGGGAGGAAGCCGTACCGAGACCCACCTCGCCGTTCGAGCGTGTGGTTCCTGGCGGACGCGAGCACGGACGAGACGTTCGCCTTCCGCGGGGTCCACAGGCAGCCGCTGCGGAAGAAATGGGCGCCTCTCCTCGCCCCCGGCGCCCGCCGCGTAGCGGGGAGACGCTGCCCGCCGATCCGCAGCACGGGGCGGACCCTGCGCGCAAGAGAGCTGCGGAAGAGCGTTGGAGTCCGTTCGCACCGAGATTCCGCAGCGGGGACTTTCAACGAGATCCCGAATCGTTTGGACAGGAAAAGTTGTCGCGACCGCAGCCTCGCCCGCTCCACCCCGATCGTGCTCCGGTGCCCCGCGGGCCATGGCTGCGGGAGGGGATCGAAGTCCCGCGGCGCGTACCGCGGGCTCCTGCCGAGCAGCCCGGAGTGGCACCCGGTAGCCCTGGGCAACGCGACGGCTTGGAATTGCAGCCGAGTCGCCCCGCGTTTCGCGTCGCGCCATCCGAGTTCGGAAGTCAGCGGTCGCCGTTCGAGACCGGACCAGGGGTCCAAATCAATCGCGAACGGGTGCCGGCCCTCGATTTGCCCCCGCGGCGGCCCAACTTCCAAGGCGGTGGACGGTTCGTGCCGCATCCGCCGGTTAGAGCACAAGCGGTGCCCGGTGGCGGCCTCTTCACGTCGGGCACCGATGCGAGTTCGGCTCCACCGGAGCGGCGGCGGGAGTTGCCCACGGGGCGCGACCGACGAGCAGTGCAACGGGGCCACTGATAGCCGGAGCGCTGCACGAGCTTCGTCGGAGTGGAGCCGAAGCTCGTGCAGCGAGGCAACGGATACTGCGGCCCCGTCCGCGCCACCGGAGGCTCGGTTTCAGCTCCACTGTCGTGGGACGCTGCGCCTCAGGTGGAAATGCGCTTGCTCCAAGGTCGTGATTGTCCCATATGCTCACAGGTTGCGCGGCTTCGAAGATGCAAGTTCAAAGAGAGGCGAACCAATCGGCTGTTCCCGCAATGGTCCTTTGAGGTTGTGTGGCGATACTGCACGTCGGCGGCATGAGAACGATCATTCTTCCCTCCGTCCTGTTTGGGGTTCTTTGCGGAGTCGTTGGGCTGGGTCTGGCAGATCCCTCGCCGGGGCCCACAGTCACCCCGGAGGCAAGAACGCCAGAAGCCTCACCCAGTCCCGAGGCGCAAGCCAGCAAGACGCCGGCTGCGGAGTCCGTTACGCAGGCGTTTGGCGAAATTCCTGAAAGCCTTGCCGGATTGTGGCTCATGGTAACACAGGCGCAGGTGGGTCCCGGTAAAGTCCGTAACAATTTCCACCTTTACAGAATCCGGCACGAAGGTTCGCAGTGGCGATTTCAGCGGCTGCAGAAGCCAGAGCACTTAGAGTGTTTCGAGCCTTTGGTTGCTGCAGAAAGGGATCCGAGCCCTTTTCGTCCGAGTTCGCGGCAACTTGCGAAAGTGAAAGCAGAGCGAGAACAGTTGGCCGCGTTGCCGGCCCTGCCCGAGGCCTCGACGTTTCAAGTCGTACACATCCGCAGCGGCGACGCCATCCTTCCCCAACCTCCGCCGCCTCCGGCGGCAGCCGGAACCAAGCTGGCGATCGAGTTTCTCGAACAGACGTCTTCGCCGAACACGCTATCCGCGGTGTCGTTTTACGTGAAAAAACTCGACCGCGACCAAATGGAAGGCGACATCCACGCGCTCACGTTGGTTGCGGGAATGGGCGTGGTGCCAATCGTGACACCCGGAAAATTTTTGATGTTCCGCATCGAGTGAAGCACGACTGGAGCCCAGCCTTCTTCCTCAAATGGGGGCGCGGTGGCGAGGATGCAAGAAGGTAGTTGCTAGCGGTATTCGCTGGCGCTATACGGCGCATCACAGCCACTGATCCCGGGTGGAGGGGCGGTGGAATCCGGAGGTCGGGTAGCGGGAGGCCGGGAGACCGGTTCTCTCCATCAGCGGGCTGCGCCGCATGAACCGACAAACTAAGCACCAGGTAGAAAGGGCAGCCGTAGCAGCGAAATTGCGCCGGATGGGTTTCGACGTGCAGGAGGTCCCGCGCAGCGGAAAGTACGACTTGCTGGTGGATGGGCACATCCGCGTAGCGTTGCGCGTGGCCTTCCCAGGTCGTTACGCTCATACCGTCACCGTCAATGGGCGGCGGTACGCGTACGACTATAAGAGTTGGAACTTCAACTTCCACCGGCACGGGCGTTGGGACCGGCGTTATTGCGACGTCTTTATCTGCATCGCCAAGCAGCGTCGCGCGGAGGACGAGGTTTTTGTGATCCCGGCAGAGGCTGTTTCCGGCCCAACGTTCAGCCTCCATGGCGCAAGCAAGCCGTATCGCGGCCGCTATGCCCAGTTCCGCAACCGCTGGAGCATTTTTTCCTCTTGGCCGCGGCAGCGCGAAGGGTCGGGCTCGCCGGTAGCCGAGGTAGCCTAAACCTGGGCGGAGCGTCGCCAGCCGAACGGCGCGAACGGCGCTTGGGAAATGGGGCTCACTGAGCAGGTGAGCGGAGATCGAAGTGTGCGCGGTCAGCGTGGCGGCTCACGACGCCGCCATCGGTACCTGGGCTACAGCAAGCCGTACTGGCGCCGGACGCGCTGTCCCCTCACTGAAGTACAATCCGTGGAAGCGTTCGAGCTGTTTGATCCGATCGACTAAGAGCCGTTCTTGATCCAGGGGGGCAACATTGCGTACCACCGCCTTGGCGTCGGGCTCGTTCAAGCGAAGGACAAGGTAGTTCGCCACCGTGGAAAATAGCGACGGGTGGAAGTCGCGTGCCTCCTGCCGGGCGAGCACGAGCGAAATCCCGAACTTGCGGCACTCCTTGGCCATGGTGGAGATGAGGCGCAAGCGTGCGGCTCGGTGAGCCTCGTCGAGAATGATTGCGTGAGTGATCCGGTCTCGCAGCCCCCGCCCCAAACATATCCTTGTACAGCCAGTAGAACACCAGCGAAGCGAACGCGCGTTGGAGGCGCTCGTTTTGCGTTCGGTGGATGCGCAACATGAGCGGGCTGTCGAACTCCCACAAACAGCGCGTGCTTCCGCGCGTGTGAAACAGGCCGTAGTCTGCCAGCTCTTGTAGCCTCATGACTAAACCACGCAGGCTACGATCGGAAGAGTGCTGGTTCTGAAGGATCTCGAAGAAGCGCCGGAAGGACGGCGTTTGGAGAATTGCACGGTCCGCCGCCACATCTGCCCAGCCGCACTCAATGAAGCTTTGCTTGATCGCCTCGCGCAGGCGTTCCCCTTGCAGCTCGCGTAAATCGGGGAAAATCGCGAGGAAAATGTCGCGCATGATGCCAGCGACGTCCAAGTAAGCAGTCGGGTTATCTCGCTGGGCGATTTCTAGGGGATTGAAGCTAAGTTCTTCGAAATCGAGAAAACGAACGCCCGGCACCAACGCCGCCAAGCGCTCGTTGATATCCTGGTGATAGGAGTACACCACCGGCCGCACACCGGCTAGTGACATCTGCGTACACAAGTTGACCAGGCTCGCCGTCTTGCCCATCCCAGGCAGGCCTGCCACGAGAAGGTGGGGGTTGCCGCGAGCGCTGAGGGTCCAAACGACTGGGTCGCCTGTACGTGCGTGCGCTCCCAAGACGATTCGCACGACTTCGGGTGCCGGCACCACTCCATCGTGCTGCGGCTCGACCGCGTCACGGTCGGCACAGAAGAGAATTTCCGCATCCATGTCTGGCCCGCCATCGCGAGTGTGGTCCAGCATGCTCGCGGGCGAAAGCGCCGGGAGTTCTTGGCTGACTTCGGGTGGCTCTTCGGCGGCGGACACTTCGCCTCGGCCACGCCAATCGGGCAGCAATGCCCCGCCGAAGAGAAGTACTGGAACCTCCGCCCGGCTGATCCCGGTGGGCTCTTTGACCTCGTATTCCGGGCAACAGATCATCACCCGGGCGCGAGCGGGAGCGAGCTTATAGTTGACTCCCCGCTCCATTAGCCGATCGAGTTCGGCGAGGATCGCTTGGTACGTTTCCCCTTCCAAGTGGTGCCGCAGTGCGCGGTCGGCATAAAAGCGCAACACGCGCACAAACCTCGCTCGCCGCAACGCGAGCAACGACGGAGGCACCTTGTCGCCCGCAATCCACTCGTTCCATCGGTGGCGGAAGGTCTCCACCTCGTCTGCAAGTTCGTC
Organism: Candidatus Binatia bacterium; assembly: GCA_026415395.1. Lineage (NCBI taxonomy): Bacteria > Candidatus Binatota > Binatia (SeqCode) > Binatia bacterium. Next base: position 199,741 of record JAOAHD010000002.1, read on the forward strand.
GATAAACTCCGCCGCCCGTGCAGAGCGCAAATGCTGGCGGTATCCGACGCGGATCCATTCGAACGTGAGACCGCGCCGCGGTGCAGGAGCAACGTAAAGCAAGTCCGCGTGCGCACTCCGGGCGGATCCTGCTTCTCTCGGAGGAGCGATAAGCGGCAGCACATCCGCGACATCAGCGAGCGGCACGAGGAAGCCCTGTTGCAACGACGGCCAGTCGGTTCCGCGACCGTTACTTGCCCGGCACTGCGGATAGGCGAGCGCCAGTGCGGCAATTTCCGGCGAGGGCGGGCGCTGCCCGGTGAGGCAAATGGCCAAGCGCCCACTGACGGCTTTGAGTTGATCGAGTAAGAATTCGGCGTTGCGCCGGCTTTGCACCAAGCCCATGTCCCCCAGGACCGTGTCGAGCAAGGCCCGCACTTCCTCGAAGTTGGAGGTCGACGTGACCAACTGCAGGCAGCCAAGGCCGTCGCGCTTCGGAACGCGGTCGATGATGTAGACTTCGTAAATTTTCGGATGCTCGCGCGGCGAGTCGAAATACTCGATCCCCGCATTCCGATCGACGGTGATCACCCAATCACAAAGCCGATGCAGCTCCGCCAGTGCCTCGTTCGCCTCGGGCGAAATCTCGGTACGGAGCACAGGCAGCACATCATTGCCGGGCGATAAGTGGTTTGCCACACAACGCAACACCGCTTGCTGCAACCGCAGGAGCCGCTCGGTGTGTGTGCGATCGGCGGGATGCTTTTCCCCGTCGGAGCCGAGGCGGACGAAACTTCGCCATATGGGCAACGGTGTGCCCGAGTAAACGCGCTCCCAAGCGGACAGCAGCCCGTACGCCAACCAGGGGCGCCCGGGCGGTGCCGCGCGGGTGGGTTCGACAGTGACGCGCATCCTAAACGTGTCGAACGCTAGGGCGAAATGGGCGGGTGTGGAGGGACGATCTGCGTCGCGCTTTGCCCACCGGAGGCGCGGCATCGCGACGCCGTGGGGAAGGGCAACCGACTCGATCAGCCACCGATCTTCTGGTGCCAGCGAACCTGCCCCTTTGCGTCGCTTCTCTTGCGCCTCGGCAAGGAACCTCCCCGCCGAGTGACGCTGCTCCGGCGACGAGTACAACTCCAACGCAAACGCCAAAGGTCGGCGCGGAGGCTGAGCCGCTTCTTCTTGCTCGTCTCCGGAAGCAGTTTCCGCTGCAACGACAGAACCCAGGGCCCGCGCTACGGTGAGGCCATCGCCGGCTCGCAAAGCGTGCAACTGCAGGATCCGCACGAACCCGGGTTCCCCGGAGCCCCCGCCCTCGTGGCACTGTAAGTATTTGTGGATTTCTTGCGCCAGCACCTGCGCACTCTGGCTGCCCACAGTGGGAGAAAAGTCCTCTCCATTGGCTCCACCGGCAGCCATGGCCATGGTGGCCACGGCTGCCTTGGGCTCGGTATCCGTGTCAGGCACCATGGCCACGGAATGAAATCCTAAAGTATCCGCGAACACAAAAGTGGATCCCGGTTGCAGCCCAGGGAGGAACGGCGGCACCAAGGCGCTATCGAGCAGGGAAAACTCTTCCCGGATCAGGGCGGGCCGCGCGTTTTCTTGAAAGCGGTTGTGCAACACCAAGTTGTCGTAGGCAACGTGCCAAGCGACACGCAGGCAGTGACTGGGCAGAACCATGAGGCCGAGCGTCCGCCCCGCCAGCGATTGCACCTCGAGCGTATGGGCAAGGGCGAGCGCTGGCTCGCCACTGCGGAGGGCGGCATCCCAGGCGAGGAGGTATTCCCGCACGGTGTCGAAGCCAGGAACTTCCTGGTCGTAGACCTGGCCGACGCCGCCGCCGAACGCAGCAAAGCGTTCGGCCAGTTTGCGACTAGCGTTCGTCAGCCGCTCCCACGCTGCTCCGCTCACGTTGTCGGGGCGGTCGATCGCAAGAGCCTCCGGCCCGCTGGCTAGCCCGCCCGTGGCGCGCACACGTGCCACCCAACGCCCGATGGCACCGCCTCGGTTGCACCAGTCCTCCTCCACCCGGCGGAAGAGCGGCAGACGGAACACGCGAAAGGCTTTGCCGCGCTCGGACGTGCGCAAAATGACGAATGACTTGCGATCCGTGACGAGCGGTTGGGCGGGCGTAATCCGCTGTAACGTCTCGATGACCGCTTCGCGGCTACCGAGCTCGATCAGGCCTTCGCTCAAGGTGCGCATCCGGCGAGCTCCGCTGGCGGCGTCGACCGCCTCGACATCGCCGACGCAGATGATGAACTCCTCGCTCTCGACGGCTCCGACCTCCGGATGTCCGACCACGTACACTTCTGCCCGCGCGCTCACCACCGCGTCATCGTCGAGTTCTTGGAAGTCGTCGTTGTCGAAGCTGCAGCTCTGGTACTAACGCTTGCGATGCCGCACCACGCTTGTGGCCAATTCATCGCCCTGATCCGAGAGGATGGCCACACGATACTCGACCGCGCCGTCTTCGAGTTCTTGTGGCTTCGACTTCCAGCGGAATTCAAGCCTGGAATAGTCCCGTCGGTCCGTGGCTCGCGGGTCGATGATCAGCCGGGGTGGATCTTGCGGTCCGAGTCCTTCTCTCAGGCCCGACCACTTGACAATCCGTCCTGTGGCCGTGCGCCACGGAACCAGCTCGAGAGCGTAGACGGCCTGCTCGAAGTCGCGAATGGGGAGCTCGTAAATCCACAGGTGCGGCTTATCGGCGAGGTGGCGCAAGGCCTCGAGCAAGGATCGCGTTTCTACCTCCCGCAAAAACTGCTCGAGGAGCGACCGCTGCTGCACACTCACATCGGCAAGCTTGACGGCGTCGATGCGCTGGTAAGCGGACAGTCCGGCTGTGTCCGCCAGCAGCCGCGCAACGAACATGCGGGAAATGTCGAGCGAACGGTTCCAGTCGTGGTGGCCGGATTTTCCTTCCGCCAAGGGCCAGAGCCCGAGCAGGTACAGAAGGGCCCCCGGCGTATGCTCCCCGGCCGCCACGCGCACGAGGAAGTCGAACTCGGTCCAGGGAGAAATCCGGACGAAGTGGCTGCGAAGGCGTGCTTTTTTCAGAGCTTGCTCTGCGCGCTCGCGCATTTCCCGCGAGTGCCGCAGGGTGATCGCACGTGCTGCTCGGCGTAAAGCCGAGCGGAAGAGGGTGGCTTCGTCCAGCTCCCGCGCGGCGCTGTAAATGCCGTCCATGCCGGCCCCGGCGCGTTGCGCATCGACGAGCAGTAACAACGGGTCGCCCTTGCCTTCGCGGACTTCCACGGCAAGGTCGGCAGTAATCGTGCGCGTGGCGTCGTCCACGCTATCGGCCACGCGGCACACTTGCCAGCCCCGGGGTTGACAACGTGCATCGAGCGCGAGGTTCCACACCACTTCTGGCGGCAAGCAGCGCATGAAGGCAATCGCTCCCGGCTCCGGATAACCGACTACTTCCGCAACCGCCTCGGCAAACAGTTGGGGCGTGCAGCTCAGTCCACATCCCAGCTTCCTCCCAGCGGAAAACGTGCCCGCAACTGCTTCATCGATTCCGCGTCGTTCACCGCCACGAGCAGGCCCAAATCGCGCAGCCGGCGCTCCAATATCAGGCGGTTCTTGCGTAGCAATTGCATGGGCAGGTCGCTGCCGGGCGGCGAGGTGTCGACGAAAAAACCGTAGCGTTTGCCTAGGAGAGCGAGGAAGTCCTTGAGTGACAAGGCTCGATGGTGTCGCCCCCGCCCGGCGGGCAACAAATGCAAATGCACGAGGTAGTCGAGCACCGAGTCGGTAAAGACGAGCGAGCGCACCACTTGCTTGCGCACGCTCGCAGAGCCGTAAAGCTTGCGGGTCGTCTGCCGCTTGACCGCCAACCCATTGGGCCGGTCAATATGAGAGAGAATCGACGGCCTTGTGGACCCCTTCCCGGGCGAGGCCTCGACTGAGTAACGACGCAATCATTTCGGCGAGCTTGATGAGGGGATTGCTTCCACCGTTCTCTTCGAACACCCATGCGTTCGCAGGGAGGGATTCTTTCGGTTGTTCCGCGAGTTCGGAGCACTTGCGGGCAGCGTCGTAGTGCAATGCGGCGCTGTCGGGGTGCCGCTCATACAAGACGTCGCCCAGGAAATTCAACCACTCTTGTGCCGAGGGCGCCGTTGCGATTTGGACCTAGCGGAGCGTGGGATCGTGACGAACGCTGTAGTCCAACAAGCGTGCGAGGGTGAACACAAAGGGCAAGCGTTCGGCGGTGCGAAAGAAATCACTGAACGAGGCTTCAGCCGCGGCGCGCAGTTCACTGTCGAGGCCGGAAGAGCAATCGACAAACAGCGGCACGGGAGCCTGCGCCTCCCGCGCTGGTACCTTGCCTGTTGCTGCCCACTCGAGCATCGCCTGCACGACGCTGGCAAACACCGTGGTGAACCCTACGGCCATGCACGATTCCAGCAGCTCGACGAGAGCATGGCGGGGAACAGCTTCCGCGTAGGCGCGCAGGAATCGGCGCAAGTCTTCGGCGAAGTGTTTCGCCGCCACTTCGGCAATCGGCAGGCGGTTGGGAATTTCCGCGGCGCCGTCCACGCGGTTTTTGTCGGGTGCAGCACCCAAGGCTTGCGCCAAGCGGATCGTGAGAAATTGGTCCAGACCCACCGGCGTGCTTTCGTCGAAGCGGTCAGCAGCGCGGTCGCCGTACGGACCCTCGATGCGCATGCCGGATCCGAATACGCGCAGCAGCAAGTTTTGCTCGAACCCGTGCCCCACGGCAAACCGAGTGCGCGCCTGATCAGGGGTCTGCTCGATGCGCTCGCCACGCGGCTGGTTTGCTAACAAGGCCACAGGGGTTTCGGGGACGGATCGAAGGTGGGCCACATGTTCGGGTAGGTCTACCCAACTCGCCATGTAATGAGTCGGTAGAACGCGTTGTACCTGTTCTTGCCGGCTTAAAGCGTGCAGGCGATTTTCGAGACAAAAGCCGAGGAGCAAGTCCGCCAAGATAGCGCGCTCCGTCTCGCCGTCGAAACCGCTGAACCACTCCAGCCGATCGCACAGCTTGGCTGCGATGCGCTCCGCCGTGGCTCCCTTCCGCCGCTCCCGCGGCGACGGGGATTCGGCGCCGAATACCTCGAGAAAACGTCCACGACCTCGGCGTTGTGCGAAGCGGAACGAGTAGAATACCGCGGGCAGGACGGCGGCGAGGTCGACATCGAACACAGTGAGCGGCAAGGCCTTTTCGTAGTTCCCCGACCACAACTCGCGGGTCATGGGCTTGCCAAGGACATCTTCCAGCAACGCACGGGGGTTAGACAGGCTCAGCCTCACAGCGAAAGATTTTCGATGACGATTCGTTGGCGGGGGCCTTCCGCGCTGCCTTCGGTATGGGCTTGTACTCGATAAATCTCTGCCTCGTTCATCGGGTTCCACGCCAGCAGCTCCCGCTCGCCCTCTCGCACCAAGCGCTGCACAAAGATGGCGAGGCGGGTAAACGTGTCGTCGCTCGATACGTCGCCAAGCTGCAGTCCGTCGGCCAGCTCCAGCAGCAAATGGAAAAGCTCTGCGCCAATGGCGAGCCGTTCCTCGCCGCCGTTGCGATAGCGGTATACGAGGTCGACTTGACGGTGGAGGCGACTGACGCCTGGGGTTTCAGCAGGCAAATCGACCGCGAGAGAAAATCACTCCAGGGGTTTCTCCACCCAGAAGGCTGTTTCCGTAGGCGTTCGCGTGGTTACTCGCAGCGGCACCACACCCGAGCGGCGGTACGCTTGCGGGGGAAGGTTTTCCAAGCGGGCGATGCCGCGACACAACCGCTCGCAAAGGCTGGCCTTCTCGCTTTCGGCAAGAAAGGGCAGTTGGGGAAACAGGTACAAGTGCTGCCCCCGCGCCAGCCCCAGCGCACGAGGGGAGCCGGCCACGGCTTCGATGTCGGCCTCCAGCCATTCAAAAAAGGCCCGCCGCCGTGCCGACGCGAGAAGGAGCTCAGGGTACCGGGGCGGACCGGCGGGACCGGGATCCTCGGTCACGCTGCTCAGGTAACGGTCGAGTTTTGGGTGGGCTTCCAATGCCGGGTCGAAGCGGGCAAGCTCCGCGAGGACTTCGCCTTGGCGTGCTGGTGCGTCGGGGGCAAAGGGGCGGTCCCAGTAAGGCAACGCTTCGGTGCCGCGGTGGTAGTCGTCGCAAAAGTGAATGCCAAACAAGATGTAAACGAGCGCCGCGCGCAGCTCGCGGGTGGTCACATGCACTTCACCGCGGAAGTGGACGGCTTGTAACGCCTCCAACAGCCGGTCGCGGGCACGCTGGCGGAGCGCTTCCGGTGCTAGGGTTGGCAGGGTGTCCGGCCCGAACACTTGGTTTGCCCGCCGCGCTTCGCAACGCTGTTGCGCGATACAGCCTTCGCAGGGGGCCCAGATCTCACCTGCACGGTCGCCTCCGTAAAGTGCTCGGACGCGTCGCTCGACAAAGCGAGTGCTGATCGTACTCGCTTCCGGGTAAAGCTCGCCCACTAAGGACCGGTCGTTCAGGTTGACGAAGCGGATGTAACCGTTGGCTTCGCCGCCTTCGCCTTGCACGAAGCGGTACAAAGTTTCGGTAAGGGTCGTGCTTTGCCCGCGATTCCGTTGCCGCAGAGCACCACAAGTCGGACCCGTTGCTCGGGAATGTCGCAAAGCAACACTTCTTCGAGCTCGGTCTCCACATACGTTCGGGCGGCAAAGTCGGAGTCCAGCCCACGCGTTTCACGGTTTCCCCAAAGCGAGCCGGGGTATGATTGCAGGAGCCAGTGGAGCCATTCGACCCGTTGGGGGCGAAGCGGCACCGCTTGCCACGGTTGCGCGGTTGTGTCCTCCGGCGCGGGTTCGGCCTGCGCGTGCCGTCGCTCGCGCTCGTTTGCTTCGAGCCAAGCCATGGCCTCGGCCACAGAGGCGAAGCGCTGCGTCGGATCCGGGTCGGTGGCCCGCGCCAAGAATTCAGCGAGCACCGGATACTCGTCCCGATCGATGCCGTCCCAATGGAGCCCGACCCGTTTTGACTCCAGGCTCCCGGCAGGAAACGGTTCGCGCTCGAAGACCACGTGGTACAGGGTGGCCGCTAAGGCATACAAATCATCGGAAGGCGAGGCCGTGTGGCCCTCGACGTACGAGGGCGAGGAGTAAAGGGGTGTGCCGGGATGTTCGATCCGATCGCCTATACGGGTGACGAAGTCGTAGTCGATTAACACCAGATCGCTGCCAGAGACGATCAGGTTACGCGGCGTGATGTCGCCGTGGATCAAACCGTTACGGTGCAGGACATCGAGGGCCGAGCACACACCGCGCAGCCAGCGGAGGGCGAGCGCTTCGGGGTTCGGCTCTTGCTCGTTTTCGGCGAGCAAAGGGAACACACCGATGAAATCGCTGAGGGGGGCTTCCTGGAACCCAAGACATGACGGCGAGGAATTCGTTTTCCCGCCACTCTCGAGCCACTTCGAAAATTGTCGAGAGCCCAGTGTGCCGGAGGTGAGAGCGGGCAAGCTCGTATGCGCGCAACGCCCGGCGGCCGCTTTCGCCGTCGTACGCCACCTTGGCAACGTAGGTTGCCGCGCTCCTCGTGGGGGCTCTCGCCTACCTCCACCACTTTGAATGCAGCCCCGACACCGCCGGAGCCGAGGCGATTGATGATGCGGTACGTGCGGCCCGCAAACGGTACGAGTTGCCCTTCGGCCCAAAACCGCGCGGGCGGCGCCGGAGGTGAGGACACTTGGTCTCCTCCAAGTAGCGCGAGCTCACGCTCCACAGCGTCGATCGGGGCCCGTTGCTCTGGCTCCTCGGCCAAGCCTAGGGCAAGTATGGCGTGCGCCTGCGCGCTTTCAGCTTCGCTCCGACCAGCAAACAGCATTTGCAGCGAGGCACAAAGGGCGTACAAGTCGGAAGAAGTGGTCGCCGCCGTGAGCCCGCGCGCCAGCACCTCGGGGCAGTTGTGGTCGGGTCGAGTTGTTCAGGTTGGACGGCGGTTGCGATGGTTTCGTCTCCGGGAATGCGGGCAAGGTGCATGCCGGTCAGCAGCGGCGTGTTGTCATGGCGCACCAGAATGGTGTTCGGCGACAGGTTGCGATGCAGGGTCGGGGCGCCGCCATCCTTTGTCGCGTGCAGCTCGCGCAAGGCGGCGAGAGCGCGCACGGCAAAGGCGATGAGCTCTCGCACTGCCCAAGTGGTATCGGTGGACCGCTCGCGCAGACTCGGAGCGTCTGGATCGACAATCGTGAAAAAGAACATCTCTCCGTGATAACCCGGCACAGGCTGGAAGGAGTCGAGGATGCGGGGTGCCCAGCGATAGGTTTGCAAGCGGTGGAGGGCCTCGAATTCCCGACGGGCAAGGGTCTCGGCACGATCGTCATCATGTGCGGAGAGGTCGTACAGGTACAACATCACGCGGTCCCGCCGCGCAGGATGACGGGCGCGATAAATGCGCACGAAGCGGTCGTTACGCGGACTAATGAGGCGCAGGTCGACATAGCCTGCCAGGCGCGGGAGGACGTCGTCGATGGCCGTGCGCATGCGGGGCTCGAGCAGGCGAGCGAGGCGGGTCAGTTGTGCCTCGGACAAGCGTGCTGGCGCAGCGCAGCCTAACAGTACAGTTCAGACCACTGCGGGAGAGTAAAGAACGGCACGCCGAGAACGGGCCGGATCTTGTCGATGCGTCCTTTCGGCTGCTCGCGAGTCAGCAAAAATACCGGCTCTACAAGTGGTAGCTCAGGAACGGTGCGCCGGAGCGTTGTCGCCAGCTTGCGTGCCTTGGCGTTGAGCTCCTGTGCTTCCGTTTCGATGTCGCGCGGGTTGTTTTCCATCCACGCGACTGACCAGTGCTTGATCTCCACCACGCGCACGCCGGGTGGACCGATGGCGACCAGGTCGATCTCCTCAGCCAATGCCTGATGATTCACGGAAAACGTGAGATTGCTCAGTAGGAACCAGCAACCGTTGCCGGCTTGCGACTGCAGGCGAGTCTTCAAGAATTCGAAGGCGCGGCTCTCGCTTGCGTTGGCAGCCGGGTCGCACGGAACTAAGGTCACCCGCATCTTACTTCCTCCGCATGCGCAGCTCGCAAAGCCGCATTGACCGATCGGGGCCACGCGTCGGGGGTGTTTCGGTATTCAGAACGCCGGCGTCGTCCCCTACCCAGTGCATTCGCTGCGTTCTCCCCAAAAATTCTCGCGGTTTGGAACGGCAAGCCTTTACCCCTGAGTTGTGCTGTTGGGCAAGACACCGTCGTGGACGGGCAGACACTAGCGCTGGTGAACGCCGGAAAGTTGCTTCGCCTGCGGTCGGGCGGCGTCCTCCGGAAGCGATCGGTAGCGATCCGCTCTTCTATTACGAGCGATTTTCTCCCAGCGTGGCTCCCTGGGCTGATTCGGCCGCTCCGGTGTTCGCCGCCCTGCGGTTTCCCGTGTGATTCTCTTTGTAGCTTGCCGCGTTTTTTTTGTTGACACCGGCATCCGCTGTGGCGTAAGTGGGGTTTCCGGGTGGTGGGGTAGTGGTAGGCGGAGCTAGCTAAGGAGGCGAAATTGATAATGCTTGGGTGGCATTTCTTACGTGGCGTCCCCGCCGGGGCTCGCTTTAGCCAAGAGGGCGGAGGGGTGAGGAAGGATCCTCTCCTACCGCCGAGACGTCTAGGTCGCTGGATCAGTGGCAAACGTTTTCGGTCGCGCGCTTCGCTTACGAGCGCGGCGAGGGAAGGGTCGCAGAAGTTGGTAGCCCCGGGTAGTCATTGGCGCCACGATCGGGGGAAGTGGAGAACTCGCACTCTGCTGTGCTCGATCGCCGGAGCCGTGATGTTGTGCGGGGCGTGGAGGAGTTCGTTTGCCGGGGACTTGCCGCCGGCCTCTCCGAACATCGAAACGATTCCGGCCGGATCGCTCGTGATCCCCATGGATAACGACAAGCAGAACATGGGTGCACCATTCAATTTGAAAGCATATGGGTTGGTGCAGCGGCTGTTGAAGGCGCAGATCCCTGTGAAATGGGTGATCCGAACCGGCAAGGCAAAGGACGGGGTCGACTTTTCCGGGCAGGCGGAGCGGGTGCTGCCCAGTGCGCAGGCCGCAGGGCTCACGGAATTCCGTGGAGGCCCGTTTGTTGTTGAGACTGGCTTTGCCGCGGCGGCGCTCGATGTCGCAATGGGTTATGGAAACAACGTTGCCGTGTACCGGCTCACTCAAGCGGTCGAGGCGGACGTGAGATACACATTGCGCCAGCGCGCGTTTGTGTTTGTGGCCAACGACGACAATAACGCCTCGGTGCACACCGCAATTCTCTTGGCTGCTGGCTTTGTTGCCGGAGAGGATTATGCGGTGCTGGCCCGGCCCACGACGAGTGCGCAACTCAATGCGAATTTGTGCGCAACAATTGTGACCGAGCCTCATTATGACGGATCGGGCGATCCGAACTGGGCCACGGTGGTTGCTGCGGTGCGCGACTTCCTTGCGTCCGGGGGAAACGTGCTTGCCCAGTGCAAAGCCATTGAAAGTTACGAGAACCACCCCACGTACGGTAGGTTTCAAACCACGAACGGCGTGGTAAAGCCTGGAAATTCTAAAACGGGGTTCAATTACCTCGTCCCGGATTTAGCCTTCAGTCAGTTTGTCGGTGACTTGCACGATCAAGGTGGGGCAACACCGCGTTATGCGCTGGCCCAGGGATCGAGCTTTCAAAACGGTGGGCACGCCCACATAGAGTACAGAGGTGCGGGGGCGGGTCGATTTAAGGCGAGCGTCAGCAAGCTCGGAAGCGAAGCTGGCTCGCTGGTTTTCTACTTAGCGGGACACGATTATTCGGGCTCGTCCATCGAGAGCATCAACGGGCGCCGGATGTACCTAAACGCTGTGTTTCACCCTGCGCGAAGACCGGCGAGTTGTGGCTTCGATTTCCCGAGCCCCACACCGACGAGCCCCACAGCCACCCCTGCAAGCCCTACCCCGACCTTCGCCGAGACGTTGACACCAATTCCGGTCGCCTCGCAAGTGACTCCGTTAACGGCCACTCCGAGCGTCTCAGCCACCGCAACCTCGGTACCTGCAACTCCCACATTTACAGCGCCGCCTCCGTCATTCACTGGCACGGCGACACCAACCGCGACCAGCGTCCCCCCCACGCGCACGTTCACTTTTACGCCCACGTCGACTCCGAACCCCTGTGGTAACGGAGACCTCGATCCGGGAGAGGAATGCGATGACGGAAACAACGATAACGGAGACTGCTGCAATGCCACGTGCCAGCTCGATCCCGCTGGTACGCTATGCGAAGACGGCTTGGACTGCACCGAGGGAGACTACTGTGATGGCGTTGGTGTATGCCGCAGCGAGCCCTCGACGGGGCAATACGCCATCCTCCGATGGGTTCCCTCCGACGAAATAGGGAGTTTTGTGACCCTGCTGAGCCGGCGGGCACTGGTGGGCGGGCATGTTTGCACGGGTGCTGCTCACTTGGCAGGGAGTTCGCGCATTTTGGGAGATTTGGTCGGCCTACTCACCAGTGGCAATGCGTTGTCTTTCGGCAAGCGCACGCACGTTCTGGGGGCCGTTGTCACTCGAGGCGGAGCCGTGGTGGGCGCGCAAAATGCCGCGATCGGCGAGTTCTTGGGGGCGGACAGTTCCGATTCTACTGAGGAAGTCCGTGCGTGTGCAGAGGCGCGGACGAAGACCTTCGAGGCGCGGGAGCTGCTCGTCACGTTGCCCAATAACAGCGGGGCCATGTTCGGCGCCACGAAAGTGAAGGCGCGAAAAACGCTGCGGATCCCTGCCTCAGGGCAACTGGGTGGGGGAACGGTGGTGGCGGATTTCGATGACCTTAAAATCGGGTCGACTGGCGCGGTGGAACTGGTTGGCAGCGCGTCTACCGAGGATGTCGTGATTCGTGTGCAGAACCAGTTGCGGATGGGTCGCCGAGCGAAATTCGTGTTGGACGGCCTTGAACCCAACCAGGTGGTGCTCGTTGTGAACGGAAGGACAACAATCGGCGACTCGGCCTACTTGCCGGGCACCTTGATTGGTGGCGACCGCATTATCGTGCGGCGACGGGCGCGGGTCGAGGGTGGGTTGTTTGGTAAGACGGTCTTGGTTTCCGGCTCTGCAAAAATTCGCCGAGCTGGTTGGGTAGGGTGGTGCCGGTAGCCCGAACGGCGAAGCGGGTGGTGGTAGCGGCCCGGGGGTTCATTTGGGAGCGTGGCATGCGCCAACGAGCCCTCGGAGACCCTATGGCTGCCGCTAATCCCGGAAGTTCACGAACTGCAGGGGAATGCTGAAATCCTGTTCCCGCAACAAGCGAATAACCGCTTGTAAGTCGTCCTTCTTTTTACCGGTCACACGCACTTGATCCGCTTGAATTTGCGCCTGCACCTTGAGCTTGCTGTCCTTGATGGTCTTGACGATGTGACGCGCATGCTCGGCATCGATCCCTTGTTGGATTTCGATCGTTTGTCGGGCCCGACCTCCAGCGGCCGGTTCAATGGGGCCATACTTCAAGGCCTTTAGGGGTACACCCCGGCGCGCGAGCTTGGATTGAAGAATGTCGACCACCGCCTTCACCTTGAAGTCGTTCGCCGAAACGATGGTAATCGTCTTCTTGTCCCAAAGGATGTCGGTCTGGGTGTCTTTGAAGTCATACCGCTGGCCGACCTCCTTGCGGGCTTGATTCACGGCATTGTCGACTTCTTGCAAATCGACTTGGGAGACAACGTCAAACGACGGCATGAAAACCTCCCGTGCTAGCCTTGAGGAGCATCCAACACATCAACCCCCGGCGGCACCTCGAATTGGAACACGCCATCACTGAGGCCTGTGTTCCGCTTGATGTTCTGCAACGTTAGCTTGCTCGTGTTGCCGAGCGGATCCTTCACCTCCGCGCCAACGATATCGTAAGTCGTTGGGTCCACGTCGAGCCACAATACGCCAACATCCGCATCGCCCCGTTTGGGCACTAAGCGTAAGCGAAGATGGGTGCCCGCAGCAGGTTCTAGGCTTGGGATGAAGTCTTCCGCAATTCTCCCCACACCCGTGAGGAACGACACCGGCATGTTCGAACGAAACGCTTGCGCAAACCGTATGCGAATCACTTGTTGGTCTTCGGGGCGGTAAATCCACAACGTTTGTCCATCGCTCACGATGACTTCCTTTTGGCCGTTGGTCAGCTCCCAGCGCATCTTGCCGGGTTTACGAAACGCCACCGTGCCGCTGGCCGTTACCCGCTTGTTCAGACGGGTCAAGACCGTTTCTTGCGTGACGTCCGCAGTGAGGTCCCGCGTCGCGTCGTAACGCTCTTGTACTCGAGCCACGATGGCTCCGACGCCCGCCTGTTCTGGCGTAGACTCGCCAACCGTCCGACTCGAGTGGGCAACGCCCAAGGCTACGGCAGCAAAGAGCAGCCAGGGCTTTAAGGGTGACTTCATGGTTCCGGGGGTGGTGGTGCAAGCACCTCGCGCGGACGCCCGTTCTCACTCCGGCTGACAATGCCTTCGTGCTCCATCCGCTCGATGAGGCGCGCGGCCCGGTTGTAACCAATTCGCAGCCGGCGCTGCAAGTAAGAGATCGACGCGATCCGGGTTTCTGTGACGATGCGCACCGCTTGGTCGTAAAGTTCGTCGTTGTCGACACCGTCCGCCTCACCCGTGAGATTTCCGGAGACCTCCTCCGCCGCGGTGTTTTCCAACAGGCTGAACGCATACTCTGGCTCGGCTTGCCGTTTGGCAAATTCGACCACGCGGTGGATTTCTTTCTCCGCAACAAAGGCCCCGTGCAGCCGCTCCATCGCGCGACCGGGTTGCAGGAACAGCATGTCTCCCTCCCCAAGCAGTCGCTCGGCCCCCATGGAGTCGAGAATCGTACGCGAGTCGATCCGGGATGCGACTTGGAAAGAAATTCTCGCGGGGAAGTTCGCTTTGATGAGGCCGGTGATCACGTCTACCGATGGGCGCTGTGTGGCAACAATCAGGTGCATTCCGCAAGCCCGAGCCTTTTGCGCCAATCGGATGATGGGCGCTTCCACGTTGCGGCCGGAAGTCATCATGAGATCAGCAAGTTCATCGATAATGACCACGATTTTGGGCATGTGTTCGTGCTGGAAGTCGGAGCGCACCCATTCCTCGCTGTCAGCGCCGCTTCCCTGCACGACGTCCTCTGCGTCCTCTTCTAGAATTGCGATATCTTCGTCTCCAAGGTCGATGACACCGTCGTCCACTTCGCGTGCAAGCAAGGCGTTGTACGCATCGATGTTCCGAACGCCCTTGTCTTTCAGCAGCGAGTAGCGGCGATCCATTTCGCGGCAGAGGTTGTTCAGCACAACGAGCGCGGTCTTGGTGTCGGTCACCACCGGAACGAGCTGGTGCGGCAAACCTTCATAGAGTGGGAGCTCGAGCATCTTGAGGTCGATCATGACGAAGCGGACATCGCGCGGCGACGCTTTGCTCAGGATGCTCATGATCAACGCGTTGAGGAACACCGATTTTCCTGTGCCCGTCGCTCCCGCGATGAGCAAATGAGGCATGCGAGCGAGGTCTTCCACACGGGGTGTGCCTGAACTATCTTTGCCCAAAGCTAGCGTGAGCACAGACGGCGCCTCCTGGAAGGCGTCGCTGCCGATGATCTCGCTCAAATACACGCGCTCGCGCTTCTGATTGGCGACTTCGATCCCGACCACGGATTTGCCTGGTACCGGCGCGATAATGCGTACCGGAGAGCGCAGCGCCATGGATAAATCGTCTTGCAACGCCAGGATGCGGTTGACCTTGATGCCCGGCGCCAACTGGATCTCGAAGGTGGTGATTACCGGACCAGGCACCACAGCCACCACCTGCGCCTCGATGCCGAAATGAGCGAGTTTTGTTTCGAGAATTTCGGCACTGCGGCGAAGCAACTCCTCGTCCAACTGGAGGCGGTCCGAGCTTGCCGGCTTCTCGAGTAAGGAGATTGGCGGCAGTCGGTACTCATCGCTTGCAACCAGTGGGAGAGAGCGTTGGGCGTTTTGGCGCTTCCGTTTCGGTGCTTCCTCCTCCGGCTCGGGTAAGGTGATAATTGGACCCTCGTTCTCCGGCTCGGGCTTGCGCCAAAGCCAGCCGGGGCGTGCGTGCGGCTCGGTGGAGGGAGCGGGAGCTGCTGTTGCACGGATCCGGGGGCGGGATGGGTTGCGCCGGATGAGTAAGCGCAAGGGGGTTGTTCCAGAGATGTAACTCAGGGCCGTGAGCACCGTGATTGTAAGCCCGAGCCAAGCGCCAACGAGGCCGCACCAGTTCAACAGCAAGGTTCCGAGGAACCCGCCAAACCAGCCGGCAACTCCTTTCGTGCCAGTGGGATCGAGCAGGCCGAGCATGCCCGAGACCAAAACCAGCACGAGGAGCCAAGCGCCCAGTCGCGGGAGCGTGAAGTCGTGCAATCCGCCCCGAAAGAAGCGCACGGCCAGGACGGCGAGGCCGAGGGGAATTACATAAACCGCATAGCCGAATAGGCGCACGAGCGCGCGCGCTAGCGTGTTGCCCAGAACCCCACCCCACGTGGCTTCGAGCCCCAAGTGGTACGAAGTAAAGCTCGCCAATGTGAACAGTGCGGCAGCGATCGTGATCAAGCCGGCGATCTCGTTGACGTACTGGGAATCGATCAGGTCGGAGCTCGCGCGCTGGGAGGGCTTCGTACCAACGAGCGCCATGTTACATCTCCAGAACGAAGGGAACGATCACCGGCCGGCGGTCGAGGATGCGCGCGAAATACCGGCGCAACACGCGGCGCACCTGCTCTTTCACCTCTTGCGGGTCGGTACGAGACTCCGTTGGCAACTCGGCCAAACTTTCGAGCACAAGCCCGCGTGCCTGCTCGAGCACGGGCTCTGCACCCGTATCGGGAAGAAATCCGCGCGACAGCAAGTCCGGCCCAGCAATCACGTTTCCGGTCTGCTGGTCGAGCGCCAGCACAGCAAGCACGATTCCGTCGGACGAAAGGTGCCGGCGGTCCCGCAGGACGACATCCATCGCATCGCCGACCCCCTTGCCGTCCACGAATACTCGGCCAGCCTTTACGGGCTGTACCTGGCGCGCACCTTGAGCATCGATCTCGAGAACCTTCCCGTTCTCGAGGAGAAACGTATGGTCGGCGGGGACGCCAACCTCGATCGCTAGGCGACGATGAGCCAGGAGGTGACGAAACTCGCCGTGGATGGGCACGAAAAACTTCGGTTTGCACAGGGCAAGGAAAAGTTTGAGCTCCTCCTGGCTGCCGTGCCCCGACACGTGCACCGGGGTGCTTTGTGAGTGAAACACCTCGGCGCCTCGACGTAAGGCGTGGTTAATGAGATTGCCGATTTGCTTTTCGTTCCCCGGGATGACGCGCGAGGAGAGTACCACCGCGTCGCCGGGATCGATGGCAATTTGTGGGTGGCCCCCCTCGGCGATACGAATCAACGCGGACATCGGTTCGCCCTGACTGCCCGTGGTGAGGACGGTGACGCGGTTGATCGCGTCCCTCGGCAGGTCGCTGGGATCGAGAAACAAGGACGGGGGATACTCGAGGTAACCGAGTTGGGTCGCAATTTTGAGCGAGTTCAGTAGGCTTCTGCCCACCACTGCAATTCGGCGGTCGTGCGCCAACGACAATTCGATTGCATGTTTCAGCCGGTGGATGTGCGAGGCGAACGTGGAGAAAAACACCTTGCCGGACGTGTGGGCAAAGATGTCGGCCAAAGGCTCACGGAGCGAACGCTCCGACGGCGTGTATCCAGGCCGTTCGGCGTTTGTCGAGTCGGACAAGAGCAAAAGAACGCCTTCCTGGCCGTACTGGCCCAACCGGTGGAGATCCGAGGGCTTTCCGTCAATCGGGGTTTGGTCGAACTTGAAATCCCCGCTGTGCATGACCACGCCCAGCGGAGTGCGAATGGCAAGCGCAACGGTGTCGACCAGCGAGTGGGTTACGTGAATTGCTTCGATGCCAAACGGACCGAGCTGCCAGGAATCACCCGCCCGAAAGACATGAAACTCGGCCCCGATTCCGTGCTCCTTGAGCCGCTCGCTCACCAGTCCGTGAGCCATCGGTGTGGCGTAAACCGGCACAGAGAAAGTCCGCAACGCAAACGGCAGGGCTCCTTGGTGGTCTTCGTGCCCGTGGGTCAACACAAAGCCGAGGAAGCGGTCACCAAACTGTTCCAGGTACGAAAGGTCGGGAATGACCAGATCGATGCCCAACATGTGGGGCTCGGGGAACATCACGCCGCAGTCGATCGCAATGGCGTAGCCGTTCCATTCGAGCACCAAACAGTTGAGCCCGATCTCCCCCAGGCCTCCCAGAGGAACGATGCGCAAGGTGCCGGACGCGCTTCCCGTCATGCTTTCAACCCCATAACCGTGGGGTCACGGCTCGGGCCGGAATCACCGTTGCCACCCCTCAACCACTCACCCTCACAGGGCTTCGCAGGAACGAATTGAATCATTGTCCCCGTACGGCAACGGCTTCATACTCTGATTCAGGGCGCTCGGCAAACGTAATTTCTTGCCGCTGGCACCGCTCGGCCAGCACGCACAGGAGGTTAGTTGCGCAAATTCACCTGTGTTCCGTAAGGAACGCTGATGGACTTCGCTTCGAGGTACCCGAGGAGGCCTTCGGGGCCGAGCTCTCGGCCGATTCCGCTGGCTTTGAAACCACCGAAGGGCGCACGAAACTCGAGGGCAAAGCCGTTCACCGTGTAGGTGCCGGTGCGCACCTGACGAGCGATATCAACACCGTGCTGAACATCACTGGTCCACACCGTACCCGAGAGGCCGTAGTCGGAGTCGTTGGCAATGCGAATTGCCTCTTCCTCAGTTTCGTAGGGAATCACCGCCACCACCGGACCGAAAATTTCTTCCTGCGCAATGCGCATCCGGTTGTTGACCTGAGCGAACACAGTCGGCTCCACGTACCAACCCTGCGATAATCCTTTGGGCCGCCCTCCACCGCAGACAATTTGCGCGCCCTCTTCCTTCCCTACGCGGATGTATCCTTCCACCCGGTCGCGCTGGCACGCAGACACAAGCGGCCCGACCACGGTTGCCGGATCGAGCGGGTCGCCCACAGGCACCGCCTGAAATGCTTGCGCCAGTGCGTCGACCACCTCCGCGTAACGCCGCTTAGAAGCAAGGACGCGCGTTTGGGCCACACAGGCTTGGCCATTGTTCATCAAGATGGCGGGGACGAGTCCGGCAACCGTCTGCGAAAGATCTGCGTCGTCGAGAATAATTGCCGCCGATTTGCCGCCGAGTTCGAGCGTGCAACGTTTCAGCCGCTCTCCACAAAGTGAGGCAATGCGCCGACCGGCCGCGGTACTCCCGGTGAACGCGACCTTGTCCACCCCGGGATGGCAAACCAGGTATTCCCCAACCTCGCGCCCTGCGGGAACGACGTTCACAACCCCGGGTGGGAATTCGGCCTGCTGGATCAATTCTGCCAACACCAGCCCGTCCACCGGAGTTTCCGGCGCGGGCTTGAGCACCACCGTGGCTCCGGCAGCGAGAGCAGGGGCAAGCTTCAGCATCGTGGTGAACAACGGAACGTTCCAAGGGACGATACAAGCAGCAACGCCCACAGGCTCGCGGCGCACGACCACCGGACCCATCATCCCCTCGCGCAGCTCCTCGAACGCAAAACTGCGGGCAAGGCCGACGTAAAACTCCAACACCATGTTACTGGCCAAGGTTTGACCGAGGCGGGAGAAGCTAATGGGCGAACCCATTTCTTGCGTGATGAGTTGGGCAAGGGCTTCCTGGTTTTCTTGCAGTAGGCGTAACAGCCGCTCCATGAAGTTGGCCCGCTCACGGGCGCTCATCCGTGGCCACTCGCCGCGGTCGAACGCTGCACGGGCCGCCGCAACGGCTCGGTCGATATCTGCTTTCTCCGCTGCCGGGACGCGCGCAATCACTTCCTCGGTGTGGGGCGAGATGACGGCAATCGTCTCTCTGCCTGCTGGCTCTACCCACTGGCCGCCGATGAACAATCGATCGAAACTCTGCAGCATGTTCCCAAGTCCTCCAAATCGTGAGTGTAGTGTGGCGCGAGGGGATGTCCACGCCTACGCACCGCGTGAGGCGAGTTCGCGCTCGAGCACCACGGAAGCGAGGTTCTCGCGGTCCATCGTCGTATCCGCGGGGAATACTTCGTAATGGCAAAGCTGGCGAATCACCCGAGCCATGATTGCGGTAAACTTGTACAATGCAAGGACCTCATAGTAGTCGAAGTGCTGAGCAGAAAATCCCGAGTGTTCCTCCCACAGGGAAATGGTTTCCGCACGCTCCGGTAAGCCACTCAGTCTCGGTAGTCCCAGGCCTTCGCTAAAGCAGCGATCGATGGCCCACCACCAAGCGACGTCCTGCACCGGGTCGCCCAGGCGCGCCATTTCCCAGTCGAGCAGCGCAACACAGTGCCCTTTATGAAACAACTGATTGCCGAAGCGCGCATCGCCCCAGCAGAGAGCGACTTGTTCCTCGCTCGGGCGGTGCTCCCTGAGCCATGCTTCGGCTCGAGCGAGCAACGGGTAGCGATCTCGCTCCAAGCCCCAGTCAATGAACTCCTTGTAGTCTTCCAGTTGTAGCTCGAGATAGGTTTTCCCCGGCGGCGTCTCTCTAAACACGGTGCCAGCAAGCTCCTGCCAAGGTATCCGATGAACCGCAGCCATGCTGGCGATTCCCGATTCCCATAACTGCCGCCTCTCTTGATCCGTTAGCTCGAGCAGCCAACCGGTAGTGTGGTATGGGGGATTGTCGCTCGGTACCCGCCCTTCCACGAACTCCATCACGTAAAACGGCCCACCGAGGATGCGCTCGTCCGTCTCCAGCCACAACACCTTTGGCACACGCACATCAGGAAAGCGCCCGAGGAAAGCAAGCAATCGATATTGTTGCTCCAAGTCATACTTCGGGAAAACTGTAAGGCCCTGTGGATGCAGCTTAGCAACGAGCGTACGTGCTGCGGGCGGGTTGCTCGAGTCCAAGACGTCGAAGAGTAAGGTGTCGCTCGAGTAGCCAGTTTCCGTGGGGCCGCGTAGGTTGGCAACCGAAAGCGACGGCCACTGTGGAAACTTAGGCCGGAGCCAGTCCGTTAACGCAGCTTGCACAACCGAGAGATCTCGCCTTGGAGCGGGCATCCCAGTCCTCCAACATTCCCTGCCTACTCGGTGTGAGTTGTCGCCTCTGGCGGGGCACCGGAAAAAGCGTCCTGCAAGCCATAACGGCGGAACGGCCCCCAAAAACCAAATTCATGGAGACCGTATCCGACTTCGCCGCGGTTGGTCGTGAAGCGGGCAACTTGATCCACGAGCCCGTACTGCCCGTAGGAGGCGATTTCTTCCACCGCCCGTTCGAAACCCTGCACGACGAGAGGGCCCTGATACATGCCGTGCCGCCAATCTGGCTCCATCCCGTAGCCTGTTCCGATGGCCACAAAGGCATTGAGTAAAGGAGTCACTTCGATTTCCAGCGGACCTTCGGGCGCTTCTGGAAAGAGAAGGCGCGAAGCGCGGACCAGCCTGGTGCCAGGAATGAGGCTGTGGCGGTGATCCGGCCTGCCTAAGGGCTCAGGTGCGCGTTGTGGATCCGCCCAAATGCGCACAGCTTCCTCCAGCGGCCGCTGCCCGTCGTCGTTTTCATTGACCATGTAGAGAATGGCGAAATCGGCAAACTGCATGGGCGCATAATTCCACAGGCCCGTGAGCTGTCCTTCGTTCTGGCGGATTCCGGGATGCTCTGCTTCGCCAACTGGTCGCACGCCCCATGAGCGGTCCCGTGTGCCCCAATAGCGATCGGCCGTGACCCGGAACTCTCGCTCCCCGACGCGAAGCCAACCGGTCCAGAAACCAGTTTGCGCAAACCGTTGTGTATCGAACAGCACGCGCCCGTACTTCCGAATGAATTGGCGCGGCTCCAGATAAGCTGGTGTGTGGGCGATCCATTGCAGATCGCAAGCGATGGTGTAGTCCCCCGGATCCACGGCCACGCGGAGCCGCTTTAACGGTTCCTGTACCTCGATTCGGAACGGGCCCACCGTAGTGTCCATCCGGTCGCCCAAGATCCGGGAGGCGCGAACCACGTGGTACTTGCCCGCCACGGTGGCGCAGACGAATGCATCCTGCACCGCCAGGTTCGGGTACTGCCCCATGCCGAAGATCACAAACAGCGAATCGTCGCAGGCGTGTAGGTTGAAATAATACCGGTCGTAAAAGTTGCGGTCGCTCGTGCCCACATGCCGGACGACTTCGGGAATTTGGTGCACGGGATAGTCGTCGAATGCTGAGAGGGGCGAACGCTCGTTAACCATGGGGCTGAATCAATCACACGGTGACGTGGACTGGCAAGAGGGGCAGGGCTCCTCCGGGGGCGAGGCCATCGCCGTTGCCGCGCGAGCGAGTTGCGCGACTGCGTTGCCGCTTTCCGCCACTGCTGCCATTATCGGGGAACTTATGGAGCGTGCTCAGCCTAAGCTCACGCCGATGATGGAGCAGTATCTGCGGCTGAAGGCAGAGTATCCGGATGCCTTGCTGTTTTTTCGCTTAGGGGATTTTTACGAGCTGTTTTTCGACGATGCGGAACGTGCTGCCCCGATCCTCGACGTGGCTCTGACCACCCGGAGCCGCAAGGATGAAGTGCCGATTCCCATGTGCGGCGTTCCGCACTTCGCTGCACAAAGCTACATCGCCAAGCTGCTCGCCGCTGGGTTTAAGGTGGCCATTTGCGAGCAAATGGAAGACCCGGCCACGGCGAAGGGCTTGGTCGAGCGCGCCGTGGTGCGGGTGGTCACTCCGGGCACCGTCACGGAAGAGGAATGCCTCGAGCCGCGGCTACCGAATTACTTGGTCGCCCTGAGCCTCGACGCGGCAGGCGGTGCGGCAGTGATCGCCGCCGATGTCTCGACGGGCGAAATGCAATGCTTCCGCGCCGCGGACCGGGCAGGGCTGTGGGATGTTCTCTTTCGTTTGGATCCGCGGGAAGTTCTGCTGTCCGAAGCTCACTCCGAGTTCGCGCAAGAGCTCAGCGGCCGGCTGCCGAGAGCCCTAGTAAGCCGCGAGGCCGAAAGCACTTTCGACCCGCAGCAAGCTGCAACTTGGTTGGTGCAGCATGCCGCCGACCTTTCTTCGTGGCACAGGGAATTTCTCGCACCACTGGGAGCGCTCCTTTCTTACTTGCGAAAGACTCATCGTTCCGAACTTGGGCACTTACGACCGCCGGCGTCGGGAGAGCTGCCTGCGGTGCTGTACCTCGATCGGGCCACCCAGCGGAACTTGGAACTCGTCACGAATTTGCGCGGTGAGGCTCGCGGCTCGCTCTTGTGGGTGCTGGACCAGACCCATACTGCCATGGGGAGCCGGCTTCTACGCCGCTGGCTGCTAGCGCCGCTTACGGACCTCAGGCAAATCGGCGCACGGCTCGACGCAGTGGAAGAGCTCCTCGACAAGGGAACGTGGCGTCGGGATCTCGAACGAGAGCTGGCGAGCCTGGGAGACCTGGAGCGGCTTAACGCGCGTCTGGCTGTGCGTCGGGTCAGCCCGCGCGACCTTGCTCACCTGCGGCGCGCCTTGCAGCGCGTCGAGCAACTCAAGTCGGAATTGCATCAGAGCCGGAGCCTTTTGCTGCGCCAGTGCGGGGAACAGATCGATCCGATGACCGAGTTACGGGCGCGTTTGGAACAAGCGATCGTGGAGGAACCGCCGCAGCAACTCCATCAGGGACCGGTGATTCGACCCGGGTTCGACCAACTGATCGATGAACTTCGAAACCTAGCGCAGAGCGGACGGCAAATTTTGGCTGAACTCGAAAGCCGCGAACGCGCACGCACGGGGATCGCCTCGCTCAAAGTCCGGTACAACAACGTGTTCGGCTATTACATCGAAGTCACTAAGCCGAACCTGCATTTGGTTCCTTCCGAGTACCAGCGCAAGCAAACCACAGCCAACGCGGAACGATTCGTCACTCCGGAGCTGCAGGATTACGAACACCGCATCCTCGGAGCGGAGGAACGCTTGCGTGCGCACGAAGCGCAGATCTTTGCACAACTGGTCGACGAAGCGGCTGCAGCCCAGGAACGATTGGCGCGTTCGGCCGGGGCCTTGGCGACACTGGATGTGCTGTGTGCCTTAGCTGCGGTGGCCGAACGGCATGGGTACGTGCGGCCGCGGCTCCATCAAGGGCGCTCGATCCGAATCCGGGATGGTCGCCATCCGGTTGTGGAAGCCATGAGCGGCCGCGCGGGCTTTGTGCCGAACGATACCATGCTCGATCCAGACGAGACGCAAATCGTGACCCTCACGGGACCGAACATGGCGGGCAAGTCGACGTACCTCCGCCAGGTCGCCTTGATTGTGTTGCTGGCCCAGATGGGCAGTTTTGTTCCCGCGTCGGAGGCGGAAATCGGCATTGTCGATCGTCTCTTCACGCGCGTCGGTGCTTCCGACAATCTCGCCGAAGGGGAGTCGACCTTCATGGTCGAGATGAAGGAAACGGCCGGTATTCTCCGCCATCTAACGCCACGGAGCCTGGTGGTGTTGGATGAGATCGGCCGCGGGACCAGCACCTTCGATGGTATTTCCATTGCGTGGGCGGTCGCTGAGTTCTTGCACGAGTCTTCCCAGCGGCCCTTGGTCTTGTTTGCTACGCACTACCACGAGTTGACGGATCTGGCCCGTTTGCACCCGCGGATCAGCAATTTTTCGGTGGCCGTACGCGAGTGGAAGGGCGAAGTAATCTTCTTGCGCCGTGTGGTGCCAGGTGCAGCCTCGCGCAGTTATGGCATCGAAGTGGCGCGCTTGGCTGGGGTGCCGGACGCGGTTGTCGAGCGGGCCAAAGAGATACTGAGTAACTTGGAACAGGGAGAACTCGATGCCGCCGGCAGGCCGCGCCTGGCTCGGGGCAAGGGGAGTGCTGGCCGGGAGTTGCAAATGACGCTGTTTGCGCCTCCACCGGACCGTTGGCGCGAAGAGCTTGCGCAAATCGACGTGGAGCGCTTGACGCCAATCGAGGCGATGTTGCGGCTGCACGCACTGGTGGAGCGAGCCCGTCGTTCCGACTGAACTTGTCGACACCCCGTCCGCAAACTTTTCCCCAGGCAACCGAGGGACCATGCTTGTAGCCCAGGGAGTCGCTCGCAGGCTTCGCGATTAAGGGCGCCGTGCGTTTGCCCGCTCCTGAGCGAGCGAAACCGCGGTAGCTGCTCGCCGCGAGCGTAAGATCTCAACGGCGTGCGGATGTTACATCGCGCTCGATGTGGTTCTGTGTACGCTTGCCCCTCCCGACTCTTGCGCACACCCGGCTCGAAAACGATAGAGGGAAGAAAGGGCCACGCGCAGCATGATGGATCGGAGCGAGACGATGAGTTCGGGCGCCGCGGCTTCGCCCATGGTGACGCTCTCGTTGGAGGGCGACTGGGGCCGCGCCGCTCGGGAATATCTCGAGACAACCAGGGAGCGCTTGTTCACCTGGCACTGCGAAGGAGCGAGCGGCGCAGCCGTTGTGCAAGCGTACACGGCAGCAGTGGATGGGCTGATCCAAGTCCTGTTCGATGCCTCGGCCAACGAGGCGCAGCAGCGGTTTCCTTTGTTGAACCAGTCGTTTTGCCTGGTCGCTCAAGGAGGGTATGGTCGCGGCGAACTCAACCCCTACTCTGACTTGGACCTGCTGTTTTTGTACCCGCACAAGAGCGAGCCATTTATCGAGTACGTGGCGGAGCGCATTCTCTACACGCTGTGGGATGCCCGCCTGACCGTGGGAAATGCGTTGCGCAACGTGCGTGAATGCCTGCGGCTTGCGGCGAGCGATTTCAAGGTCAAAACCGCATTGCTCGATGCCCGACTCGTGTGCGGAGATCGGCCCCTGTACGAGGAGTTTGCCGCGCGTATGGAGAAAGAGGTGTTGAACCGCGACGTGGAACGCTTTTTCGAAAACGTTCTCGCGGAAATTACGGTGCGCCACCATCGTTATGGCGACTCCGTCTACCTCTTGGAGCCGCAAATCAAAGAGGGGCAGGGAGGTCTCCGCGAGTTACATGCAGCGCTGTGGCTGGCCAAAGTGAAGTACAAGACGAACCGCCTCGGTGAGTTGGTGCAAAAGGGGATTTTGACCGAGCGCGAACGAGCGGAGGTCGAGAGCGCGCGCGACTTCCTCTTCCGCGTGCGCAACTCGCTGCACTTTCTCGCTCGGGGCCACCAAGATCAACTCACCTTCGAATACCAAGAACGGATTGCGGCCTTGTTGGGCTTCGAGGATACCCCGCAGATGAAAGGGGTCGAGTACTTCATGCGGGCCTACTATATGGCGGCGACGACGTTGGACCGCTTTGCGGCCGACATGATTGAACGCTGCGTGCGGCAGCCGCGGTCGTACCTGTCGTTTTTCCGGCCGCGGATTCGGCGGATCCGCCCTGGCGTGACGATTGCGCAAGGTTTGTTGAGCATCACCGGCCCGGAGATGCTGCAGGCGGACCCGAGTAATTTGGTGCGTGTCTTTCTGGATGCGCAAAGACATGAAGTGAAGATCTCCAGGGCCACCAAGCGGGTTTTGCGCGAACACCTCCACTTGCTCGACGATCAGTGGCGAAGCCACCCGAGCACCGTGGAAGCCTTTTTCCAGATTCTGCGCGGAAAGAACGTGGCGGAAACTTTGCGAGAAATGCATCAGGCAGGTGTTTTGGGTGCGTTCCTGCCCGAATTTGGTGCCTTGACCTGTATGGTCTTGCACGACGTGTATCACATTTACACCGTCGACGAGCATTCGCTCCGCGCGGTTCAAGAACTCGAGTGGCTACGGGCAGGCAAGTATCGCGACTCGGTGCCCTTGCTCACCCACGTGATGCGGGACATCGATCGCGTGGACTTGCTCCTCCTCGGCATGCTGCTGCATGACATCGGTAAGGGCCGGGGTGGGGGCCATTCGGAACGAGGAGCTGCGATGTGCGACGGCATCGCCGCTCGCTTGCGCTTGAACCCCGACGAGGCTGCCCAAGTGAAGTTCCTGGTGGCCCAACACTTGAACATGGCGCACCTGGCCCAACGGCGGGATATTCACGACCCGCGGCTCATTATTGATTTCGCACGCCGGGTGGAAACGCTGGATAACCTCAAGCGTCTCTACCTTCTCACCTTTGCAGACATGCGCGCAGTCGGCCCGAAAATCTGGAACAGTTGGCACGACATGCTGCTTGCCGAGCTGTATCTCCGAACAGCAGAGGTGTTCGAGCGCGAGGCTTTCATCGAGGAAGATTACCGCGAGCGAGCGGCTCGCGTGCGCGAGCGGGTAGCGGCTGCCAGCACCGTTCCCGAGGTGATCCGCGAGCGATTCTTGAGAGGCATGCCGGATCGGTACTTCCTGTCGACGGCTGAAGAGACCATTTTGCACCATTTGGAACTGTACCGTGACTACCACGATGGCGAGGTGGTGTGCTCGGTGCGACACTTCCGCGAGCGCGCTTTTAGCGAGTGGACGGTGGTGACCGCTGATCGCCCCGGCCTCTTTTCGATGATCACCGGCGTGTTGCTGGCCGAAGGGATGAACATCCTCACCGCCAACATTCACACGAGTGCAGGTGGCGTGGCCGTCGATGTATTCCGAATCTCCCACGGCGAGAATCCGGACACTGTATTGGCGCCCGAACGGTGGGAGCGGGTCGAGGCGAACCTGCGCCGGGTGTTGCAGGGCACGCTCGACGTGGAGGAGCTGGTGGCACGAGCACGCCCGCAGTTGCGTTTGGCGCGCCGGTATACGCCGAAGGTCCCGACGCAAATCGAGGTCGATAACCAAGTGTCCGAGCACTACACGGTGCTCGATGTGTACACGCATGACCGCGTGGGCTTGCTGTTCACGATCACGAACACGCTGTACCACCTCGGCCTCTCGATCCACCTGGCGAAGATCACGACGAACGTGGACCAGGTGCTGGATGTGTTTTACGTCACCGACAGCACCGGCCAGAAGATTCTGGATCCGGAGCGAATCGAACATGTCCGCACCGTGCTTTACGAGCGGCTGGCGGAGAATGGCGGCGAGGCGAACGGAGCGGCGGTTGCTGCTGCGGGTGGCGCGTAACGGGCTTAGGACGGTGAGTACAAAAGAAGAGGCGAAGAGTTCCGATTGGCATTTGGCTATCGATCGCTTCTTGGCGCACTTGGCTCTCGAGCGCGGCGCTTCACAGCACACGCTTGACGCATATTCGCGCGATTTGCGAGACTTCGTTGCCCACATGATGCTCCGCCAAACTGCGGAGCCCGGGCAACTAGTGGCGGCGGACATCTCGAGCTTCCTCCAATCGTTGCACCAACGGCAGCTGAGCGCGCGGACGCGGGCGCGGCGTCTGTCGGCTGTTCGGAGCTTTTGCCGCTTTTTGGTTTTGGAGGGCCTGCTTGCACAAAACCCAGCGGAGGACGTTCACCCACCCCGACTGCCGCGAACCCTACCGCGCAGCCGGTCGCCGGAAGAAATCCTCGATTTATTACGCGACGATCCTGGCGACGATTTGTTGACCCGGCGGGACAAGACTCTGGTGGAACTCGTGTATGCGGCGGGTTTGCGCGTGTCCGAAGCGGTGAACTTGCGCTTGCCGCAGGTCAACCTGGAAGCTGGTTTCGTGGTGGTCAGCGGGAAGGGGGGCAAGCAGCGCGTCGTGCCCATCGGCCAGTACGCCCGCGAACGGCTGCAAACCTACTTGCGCGAAGTGCGCCCCCACCTCGTGGGAAGTAGGCCCAGTGCGTTCCTGTTCGTCAGTCGGCGGGGACGGCCACTACGCCGCCGCCATGTGGCTCGGCGGCTGGAACGGCTTGCGCGCCGTGCTGGCCTCACGGGCAAACTCAGTCCCCACATGTTGCGGCATTCATTTGCCACGCATTTGGTGGAGCGCGGGGCGGATTTGCGCGCCGTGCAAGGCATGCTCGGCCACGCCGACATCAGCACGACGCAAATTTACACCCATGTCGCGTTGGAACACCTGCGCTCCGTGCACCGCAAGTATCACCCGCGGGGTTGAACGGCGTGGCGGCTCTCGTGCATTAAAAGCCACTGTTTCCTTTGCACGCCGCCGGCATAGCCGCCGAGGTTTCCATCAGCGGCAATTACTCGATGGCAGGGGAGAACGAGCGCCACCGGGTTGCTGCCGACGGCCCTACCGACAGCGCGCTGTGCTGTGGGTCGTTTCACCCACCGAGCTAGCGTTCCGTAACTGACCGGCCTTCCCGTTGGGATTTTTTGGAGAAGCGCCCAAACCCGGCGCTGGAACTCCGTTCCTCGAGGGCTTGCCTGCAAGGCGTGAAGGCTGTCGATGGTGCCGCGGAAGTAAGCGCAGATGGCTCGCTCGACGGGTGCGCACCGCCCCCGCTTTGGCCACGGAACGCCTTGATACCAACGCTGCCAGTGCCGTTCTGCAATTGTCCTCTGCTCGTCCCAAAAGGCAAGGTGGACGTGCTCCGTTTCGTCGACGATGAGAACGAACCTACCGAGATTCGTCGGCACCGAACAAAGCACAAACCCGCTCTCTTGGTTTGGGCTTACCAGAGCCGGCGTTTCGAAACGGTGGCCCGGTCTCACGATTTCCCTCCCCGCATGGCCCGCTCGATTTCTCGCTGCGCGTCGCGCTCCCGCAGCGCTGCGCGCTTGTCGTAAAGCTTCTTCCCCCGTGCAAGACCCAGCTCCACCTTGGCGCGGCCGTTTTTGAAGTAAATGCGCAGCGGAATTAACGTGAGTCCCTTTTCACGAACTTTGCCCGCTAGACGCGCGATTTCCCGTTTGTGCAGCAGGAGCTTGCGCGGTCTTGTGGGGTCGTGCCCGAAGCGAGCTGCCGGCGCATATTCACTGATGTGCGACTGCAGCAGCCACACCTCGCCGTTCTTCACTCGGGCATAACTGTCTTTGAGTTGCCCTTTGCCCGCACGCAGCGATTTCACTTCGCTGCCCGTGAGCACCAAGCCGGCTTCGATGGTTTCCTCAATGTGGTAATCGTGGCGGGCACGACGGTTCACCACCGCATCCCGCACTTGCCCCTTATCCTTTTTCTCGCTCATGCTGCCTCTGTCATCGGTTTCGAGTTGTCTCCTGCTGGCCGTGCCAAGGCGCGGGTTCCATGGCACCTGCATCCTCAGAACTTGAGTGCGCCGCTGACGATGCCTGCGACATAGGCACGTTGCACGGCAAGAAACAGCGCCACAGCCGGAAGCATTGTGAGCACAGCGCTGGCCATCATCAACTCCGTCTCTTGAATGTGCTCCGCGGCTAAACTTGCCAGCGCGACCGGCAGTGTTTGCTTCTTGGCGTCACTGAGCACGATCAGTGGCCACAAAAAGTCGTTCCAAGTCCCTAGGAACGTGAACACACCGAGGGTCACGAGAATGGGGCGGCAGAGCGGTAGCCCCACCGACCAAAACACCCGCAGTTCGCTGGCCCCGTCGACCCTCGCGGCGTCGAGCAAGCCATCCGGGATCGACTGAGCGTATTGGCGCACAAGGAAAATGCCGAAAACGCTCGCTAGACTCGGCACGAGTACGCCCCAGTACGTGTCGATCCAGCCAAAGGAACGCAGGATGAGGAACAGGGGCAGCATGCCAACTTGCGCAGGCACCACGAGCAGTGCGAGCAGGAACAGGAAGACCCGATCGCGGCCGACGAAGCGGAGCTTTGCGAGTGCGTAACCAGCGAGCGAATTGCAAAACAAGGAAAGTCCGGTTGCGGCCGTGGCGAGGAAGAAACTGTTGAAAAAGTTGCGGCCCAGGTGGAGCGAAGCGAACAGGGTCCGGTAATGTTCCGCAGTGACCCGGCTGGGCCACCACCGTGGCGGAAGCTGGCTGGCCTCGCCGGCTGGCATGAGCGACGCCACGCACATCCACACAAGCGGCGCGAGTGTGAGCGCGGCGGCAACAAGGAGAAGCGCATGGAGGAGCAAGCGGTGCCCTTTCTGTGCAAGAAGTACGAGAGCTGCTTTCCATTGCAGGCGCATCACGACAAACCCCACCCCCTTTGGGCTCGTAGTCGTGTCAGCAGCGCGGTGACGGTCACGAGCAGGGCGAACAACACCCACGCAACTGCCGCGCCGTAGCCGACATTCCACCACTGGAATCCGTTGCGATACATCAGCAACACCAAGCTCAGTGTGGCGTTCGCCGGGCCTCCTTGGGTCATCACATAAGGTTCCGCGAACAATTGGAAGGATCCTATCATGGTGATCAGTGCCACGAACGACAGGGCCGGCCGCAAAAGCGGAAGCGTTACGTGCACAAACTGCTGCCGGCGGTTGGCACCATCGACGGCTGCAGCCTCGTACAGCCGCTGCGGAATGCTTTGCAGTGCCGCAACGAAGATGACCATGTGGAACCCGAAGTTCTTCCACACAGAGAAGAAAATGATGGCCGGCATCGCCCAGCGCGGATCGCCAAGCCAGTCCACCGCTGGCAAGCCCAGCGAATTGAGGGTGAAGTTCACCAAACCCACGCGCGGGTGGTACCAGGCACGCCAAACCACCGCTGCGGCAACCAGCGTGGTGACCACCGGAAGAAAGAACACGGTTCGAAATACTGCTTGCAGCGCTCGAGCGGCTGCGGAAACGGCGAGTGCAGCAGCGAGGGCAACGAGCACCGTGAGGCTGCCCCCGGCAACGACGAACACGAGCGTGTTCTTGAGTGCTTGCCAGAACAACGGGTCAGCGAGCAGGGTGCGGTACTGTTCCAGGCCAATCCACCGCAAGTTCCGCCAATGCGCGAGTGTGTAGATGTCGAAGTCGGTAAAGCTGAGGAACAAGCCAGCGAGCACGGGAACGACAAAGAAGGCAACAATGGCGGTCAGTGCTGGAGCAAGAAAGAGCCAGGCGGTGAGGTCGAGCGCGCGTCGCATGTCGCAACCGAGTTCTTAAGGCGCCGTTGCCGAGCGTTGCAACAGCCAGCGGCGTTTTGCCAGCACGCGATCGGTCTCTTCGTCGAGCTGGGTCAGCGCGGTATCGATAGTCAAATGGCCCCGAACGACGAGCTCGGTGTAGCGAACGAGTAAGCCTGCGATCCGCTCCCATTCAGGAATGGGCGGTGTGCTTCGCGCGTGCTCGAGCTGGAGTCGAAAGGCCAGCAAACGCTCGGCGTCGTTGCCTCCGAGCAGCTTCCAGGCGCTCCGTCTTGCCGGTAGGTCCCCAGTAGCTCGATGCAGGCGCACTTGTTCGTCGGTGCTGAGCAAGAAGTCGATGACTTGTTGTGCAGCCTCCGGCTTGGTGCAGGACTTGGTGATCGCCAGGCTCGCCCCGCCCATGACCGACACCGACGGCCTCCCGAGCTCGGGCGTGGGCAGCACAGCCGTTGCCCAGTGCTCTTGCAGCCCCGGGGGAAGGCGACGGCGAAACTCGCCGAGATTCCACGGCCCGGTTACGTAAAACGTGAACAAGCCGGCAGCGAAATCCTGGTACACGTTTGCCACCTGAGCGGGCCCCTGAAACGGGGCAAAGCCATCGTGGAAGAGCGACACGTAAAAAGAGAGCGCTCGCCGAAATGCTGCGCTGCGGAAGTTTCCCCGCGTATCGTGCTCGCGCAGTAAGTCGGCGCCGGCTTGGAATGCGAGGGCAACCAGGAGCTGCCACTCGTCGAGCGGGGCGAGCAGGCCGTAGTGGTCGGGGCCGAGCTCGCGGATGCGCGCCATCGCCTGGCGCCACTCTTCCCAAGTCCGTGGTGGATCGGCAAAACCAGCCCGAGTCAGCAGATCCCGGCGGTAGAACAGCACTCGGGTGTCGACATACCACGGCGTTGCACACCAGGCACCGCCGCTGCGGCTGGATTCTATGGCTCCCGGGAAGAAATCTCTGACCAGCTCTGCCTTGGCCTCGTTTTGGCAAGCCAGAGCGCCCACCGCGACGAATTCGGGAATCCAGGTGCTACCGAGCTGGATCACGTCGGGCAGCGTGCCCGCTACGTACGCGGTCAAGAGTTTCTCGTGCGCCGCGCTCCAGGGAATCCGTTGGACTTCGACACGATGCCCCGCAACGCGTTGGCCATCGACGGTTTGGAACAAGTATTCGGCCTCCTTGCCCATTGCCCAAACCTTGAGCGCCGGTGCGCTTTCCGCCGTGCCTTGGCAACCGGTGAGAACCGCGAATGCTGCCGTGCTCAACATCCACACCCAACCTCGCGCTGGTGGCAATCGCGCCGCACCCATGGCAGAGGTGCTGTAGTGCGGAGGAGTCCGGCGGTCTAGCCCGCGGGTCGTAGCTTCGAACTCTCGCGCATTGAGCGGGGTTGCGGTACGGAGGGTGCGTGCTGCGGGCGCTGGAAGAGTACTTCGAATTCTCCATCCATGGCACCACTTGGGCTCGGGAGATCATGGCCGGTGCGACCACGTTTCTCACCATGGCCTACATTATCGTGGTCAATCCGGCAATCTTGGCCGCGGCCGGCTTGCCGCGCGAGGCGTCGGTCACGGCCACGGTCGTCGTCGCTGCAGTCGGGTCGTTGGCCATGGGTGTTTACGCGCGGCGACCCTTCGCCGTTGCACCGCTGATGGGTGAGAACGCGTTCGTCGCCATGACAGTGGTGGGCGTGTTAGGCGAGCCGTGGCCGGCAGCTCTGGGTGCAGTGTTTTGGAGTGGCGTGACCTTTGCCTTCCTGACGCTTGTCGGTTTGCGACAAACTTTGGCAGAGGCGATTCCCCCTTCGCTGCGCCACGCCATTGCTGCCGGTCTGGGCCTGTTTTTGACGTTCATCGGTTTGCACAGTGCCGGGCTCGTCGTGCCCAGTGCCAGCGGCCCGCCTGTCCGGTTCGGCGATTTTCACGACACGCGCGCGTTGCTTGCCACGCTCGGCTTTCTCGGCACCTGCATCTTGCTCTTGTACCGCGTGCCGGGAGGCGTTCTCTTGGGCATCCTGTTTGTCACGTTCGCTTCCATTCCGCTTGGGCTGGCGGAGCGGCCCGCGGCGATCGTCGCCTGGCCGGCGAGTTTGCAACCGATCGCAGGAAAGTTGGAGTTCGCAGCCATCCTTTACCCACGGCTGTGGCCCATCGTGCTCACCATCTTCATTATGGTGTTTGTAGATACGCTGGCCACGCTTTACGGTCTGTCCATTCGTGCTGGCCTGCTGGATGGTCGCGGCCAGCTACCGCAAATCGAGCGTCCCTTGCTGGTGGACGCGCTCGCCACGGCACTGGCAGCACTGTTGGGTACAACTACCGCGGGTGCGTATGTCGAGTCGGCAACTGGAATCGTGGCTGGAGGTCGCACGGGAGTGGTGGCATGTGTGGTGGGTTTACTGTTTTTGGCGAGCTTGTTTTTTTGGCCGCTGGTGACGGCCGTGCCGAGCCATGCTTACGGCCCCGCGCTCGTTCTCGTCGGCTTGTTGATGTTGGAGACGATCCGCGGCGTGGCCTTCGACGACTGGACTGAGCTCGTACCGTCTTTCGTGACCATCGCGCTCATGGTCTTCACTCTCCACATCGGCATGGGAATGACTGCCGGATTTGCCACTTACGTGGCGATGAAATTAGCCGCAGGGAGGGCGGCGGAGGTCCCTCTTGGGCTTTGGTTCTTGGCCGGTATCTCCGTGCTCTTCTTTCTCGTTGCACCCCACTGATGCGGAGAACGCGCAAGCGTAGAGTTGCCGCGCTCTCACGGGACCAGTGCTCACCCTGTTTCCCTCTCCCCCTTGCGGTGGAGAGTGAGGGTTTTTGTGAGGGGCGGATATCCTTGCCGAGCAATCGCCCACGCCGTGCCATCCACACCCGTGTCGCCTCCAGCGGCGAGAGAGGATGTTTGTCCGCGGCGGACATCGTCGCCAAACACCGGTCGCGCCGCAAGAGGCCCACACCGTCGCCCCTGCGCGCGAGAGCGAGGATGTTTCAGCTGCGGTTGCACGCTTGCCGCACATGTGGTGGCGCCATCCAGACACCCTCGCCTCCTGCTGGGGGAGAGACTGCGGCGTTAGCCGCGGGTGAGGGGGCACAAGTGGCGAGTTACCAGTAGCGAGTGGTGTGGCCCGGCGATTGGCGAATAGCGAATGGGGAACACCCCGATTGGCGGATGCTGTTACCACCGGTGCCCCGCGCGGGCGCTCTTGGCGTGCGGCAACAACACGATCGTAGAGGCGACGCATGCGTCGCCCGTAAGGCTGGGTGGGGCGCCAGCGGCGACCGGAGGGAATCGACGAATGCCGGAACAAGTGCTGTGGGGAGTGTGTGGCGAGCGGTGCCACGTGCGCTGCCATCTTGCCAGCCTGCGCCAACCCGTTCGTAGGGGCGGCCCTTGTGGCTGCCCTCGTTGCCGGCCACCACGCCGCCGCTGCCTGCTCCACGGCCGACAACCCCAACCCCGACGGGCAGGCACAAGGCCTGGCCGTACAATTTCTATTTTTACACGCTTTCTGGCGCCGCGGTCGCGGCGCCCCTGTGCGTGGCCCGGCACACGTGATGAGCCCACCGTAGAGCCACAACCGCTCGTTATTCGCCGCTCGGCCCTCGCCGACCTATTCGCCCTTCACCACTTGTTCGCTGCGGGTGAACGGGCAAGCGAGATTTTGTAGGGGCACGGCATGCCGTGCCCCTACGCTTGTTTGGCACTTCTGGCGTGCCGGGGTAGGGAAGAAAAAATAGCGCATCGAGCTCGTAGTCGAGCTGAAAGCGCCGCTCGCGGTCGTAGCGGAACGGTGAAATAAGCGACAGGCGCGGCAGCGAGCAGCGAGCGGTGAGTGGCGAGTGGTGTGAAATGGGGAATTGTGAATGCGGGACACGCTTCATGCAGCTTGCGGCCCTGCGCCGACGCTATTCGTAGGGGCGACGCATGCGTCGCCCCTATGTTGCCACCGGCCGCAGCGTGCTAGGTGGTGCGAGGGCGCCCCCTTGCGTGTCACCTGTCCGCGCGGATGGAGAATGCTCGAAGCTATGCCCCGGCTTTGAACGCCACGCTGCGGTATCGCGGATTGGTTGCCCTCGCCCGAATGCTGCTTCGGCGCCCGAAGTCGCCGTTCGTGCCCTGAAACGGATCGGTGTCGAGAGGCGCAAAAGGTAAGAACGCGGTTCGCTGCGTTGTTGTGTTGACAGACCGAACCGACCGTGGCAAAACAACTTCTGTTTAAATCAAAAACGAAGGCAGCCAGGAGCAAAGGTTGCCACAGGAGGCAGTGACCATGCGCGTGCGACGATGGCAGCGAAACCTGTTGCTCGGTTGGATTGGCGCTGTGGGATTGGCAGCTTGCGGCGGTAATGGTGACAACGGGCCGGCTTCCCGGGCCACAGCGACTTCGGCACCAACATCGACGAAGACGCGCACGCAAACCCAGATCGCCACACCCAGTCCTACGGCCACACCAACGGCGCCAGGGAGTGCGGTGGAGGGCGTGGTGGTGCTTCGGCGGGAAGTACCGACTGGACCGCAAGACGGCGTTGCCCCGGCACCGCCAGGTTGGGCCGAGGGTGGAGATGCAGAATCGTTCGACCGCGGACTCGGCTACGCCACGCTGCGCTTGGTGGGAGAGGAAGTCGTTACGGTGGAGAGCAACCCGGACGGCACCTTTACGATTCCCCGTGCCCCCCGCGACGTGCGCAGGCTCGAGGTGGAGAAGGTTCTCAACGGCAATTTGATTCAGGCTGCGGTGCCACTGCCCGCTATGCTCGTGGGCCCTCTCCAAGTGGTTGTGCAGGTTGGCTGGGGTGAGATTCGCGTTTGGGTGCGCGGAAGTGATGGTCAGACGAGCGTCGCGCAGGTGTTAGGACCCGAACAAGTCTCCATCCGCTTGCAGAACGGGCTCATCGTCGAGCTTGTGCAAGGGTCGTACATCTGGCGTGACGAGGACAGCGACGGGGTGCTCGAACCGGTCGAGTGCCCGCGCACATTGTGGGAGTGCGCCAGCGACTTTACCTGCGCGGATGGTAGCCGTTGCTCGTGCACGGCAAGTTGCCCGGCATGCGACGACTGCGGGCCGGGAGTGTGTGGCCTCGTGGATGGCAGCGTTGCTTACCGCTGCACAGACGATGGCCAGTGTGCTCAACCGGGCGACGCCTGCGTGTGCGTGGCGAGCTGCCCCACCTGCACCGACTGCAGCCGCCGCGTTTGCGTGCCGGAGTGCAGCCCACTGGAGATCAAAGGCATTGACATTGCGGGCCCCGCGGAGGCCGTTGTTGGGCGGTGGGCTCAATTGCAAGCAACAGCGTATTTTTCCAACGGCACGAAGCTCGACGTGACTCGCTTGGTGTCCTGGCAGGTTTCCGACGAGAACGTTGCCAGCATCGATTCGTGGGGCCAGCTCAGTGCCAAAGCGGTGGGCGAGGTGGTGGTGAGCGCGAGTCTCGGCGAAGTCGCAAGCTCTCGGTTCACCGTGCGCGTGGTCGAGCGAAGTTCTCTGCAACGGATTGTCGTGCGGAATCTTTCCTGCACCTGCCCGGTGTTCCTGCGAGAGCCCGTGGTCGCGCCGCCCGATCCGTCTCTCCCTCCGTGTATCCTGCTCGAGCGGCCCGCTGTGGACCTCTTGCCTGTGCCTCCGTGTCGCGACGTGATCTTGGTAGGCCGCACGCTCCAGTTGGCCGCGCTCGGCGAGTTTGTCGACGGGTCGGTGGAAGACCTCACCGACCTTGTCGAATGGATCGTGGAACCAGCGAGTGCAGCGCGCATCGAGCGGGGAACGCTGACAGCGTTGTCCGCCGGGCCTGTGTCGGTGCGCGCACGGTACGGCGGTGTCGTGAGCGATCCGCTGCAGCTCCGAGTCGTCGAGCGGCCAACGCCAGTGACCCTACGAATTTTCGCGCAAGGCCCTGTTCCCGGTGTTCAACAGGGTGGCTCGGACCCAACGGTCCCCCCGGGAGAGAACCCGTGCCTCGGTTGCGATTACGTGATGACCATGTTGGTGGGTGACCGCTTGGCGTTCAGCGCTTCGGTCGAGTACGACACAGGCGAGTGGGAAGAGGTGACGCAGCGGGTCACGTGGCGCAGCAGTAACGAAGCGGTTGCTGCGTTCGCGGAACCTGGCAGTCTGCTCGCGCTGGCGGTTGGTCAAATTCGGGTGGATGCAACGTTGGGTGAACTTACGAGCAACACCGTTGGAGTGCGCGCAGTGGCTGAGGCATCGGTTACCGGGCTTTACGCGTACGTGGAGAGCAACGACCGCGTGGTAGCCAAAGGAGGCAGCCTCTTCCTCCGGGTGAACGCTACCTATGACTTGGGCTTCGTGCGCGATGTGACCGACGAGGCGACGTGGCGGAGCGCGGACGAGACCGTCGGCACATTTTTTCGCGCGGGGGAATTTGCTGGCCGGGCCGCCGGGCGCACGGAAGTCTGGGCAGAATTCGGTGGCATTGCCAGCAATCGCATCCCGTTGGAAGTCTTTGAGACCAGCGAGCTCGAGTATTGCGATGCCGCAAACGTGAACCGCGCGGTTTGGTCGGACGCGTTCAACCGTGTCGTCCTGGAGTCCGATTGCAACCGGTACGAGATTCCAGCCATCGTCAACCTCCGCTACACGGTCACCGAGATGCAACCCCACGGTGGCATTTTCGACCCCTGCTTGGATTTGTACGTGTACCGTGGCGTCGAACTGATTCGCGTGTTGCGGGAAGAGGGTTGTGGGCAGCCATTTTTGTCGCCCGCCGTTCCCGCGAGTGAGGATGAGGTGCTGCGTTACCAAACCCGGGCTTTTTGGGACTTGCGGGACCAACGTGGGGAACTGGTTCCTCCCGGGGTCTACCGGATCTACGGAAGGTTCTTCCTGTACTATGACCCCGTCGTTTACATTGATGTTACCGTGGGGCAGCCAGGCCCGGAGCCATCGCCAACCCCTGTGTTGTCGGGCGCGGGCTGCTTCTTGGGCGACTGTGGCGCGCCCTTCATGTTTGGCAACCTCGATCGTGCCGGGTGCTGTGCTTATGCGCGAACCAGCGTGCTGCAAATGTCCTGGTGTGAGCAAATCACGAATGGCAAGTGCGCGCCGGGCGCCTGCCGCCATCCTTGCGAGAGTGAGCCGACGTGTTGCCCGCCGAACGCCCGTTGCCTCCCCGAAGTGCCACTGTGCGAAAGCAAGTGCTGCCCGCCGGGGGCCGTTTGTGACCCGACCACGCTGCCCTCGTGCGTGTCGTGCGCCGACGGCGGCAAGATCTCTGGCTGTGTGCCTAATCCTGGTGCGGCTTGTCCGGCTGTGTGGATGCCGGTTTGCGGCTGCGACGGGCGAACCTACGGAAATCGCTGTGAGTCGATGGCGGCGTGCGTTATGCCCGCACACGAGGGTGCCTGCGCGGCCGTACGCTCGCCGTGACCGGATCTTGTTGCGTCACGACGGGCGGATTGTCGTGAGCCAGCGCTGCATCTCCGTTGCCGGCACAAAACCGGAGTGCTCGAAGGCGACCGAGCCACGGTCAAACACGATGAAGTGCGGGATTCCCATCACGCCGTAGCGTGCTGCTAGCTCGGGGTAGCGATCCGTGTCGACTTTGAGCACGATCGCTTGTCCCGCCAAAGCGCGGGCCACTTCCTCCACTTCTGGTGCGGCCCGGCGACATGGGCCGCACCACGCGGCCCAGAAATCCACCAGCACAGGAACCTGCGCATCGCGAACGATCTCTTCGAACGTTTGCGGGTCGACGTTGATCGGCTCAGCAACCGGAGGTAGTGGTGCTTTGCACGCCCCACAGCGGCCGGTGTCCGCCAGGTGTTTCGCAGGCACTCGGTTGTTCCGCCCGCACTGACGACATACACGCAACATGAAATGCTTGTGGCACAACTCAGAGCAGCCGCCAAGCAGAAAGCGGCGGAGTTTGCGGGGAGTAAAATCTGTGGTACGAGCCAGGTTGAAAGGCCCGAGCGAGATGGGGAACTTGCGGTACATTGCTGTCGAGGGGCCGATTGGCGCAGGAAAAACCACGCTAGCGAATTTGTTGGCGGCGGAGTTCGGAGCGCGCGCTGTGCTCGAGCAGGTGGAGGAGAATCCCTTTCTCCGCCGCTTTTATGAGGATCCTCGTGCCTGGGCATTTCAGACCCAGTTGTTCTTCCTGCTGTCTCGCTACCGCCAGCAAAGCTTGCTGCGGCAGCAGGAGCTCTTCGATGCTGGGGTGGTCAGCGACTACCTGTTCGCCAAAGACCAAATCTTCGCTCACGTAAACCTAAAAGGCGAGGAGCTGAGCTTGTACCGCCAAATTTACCACCTGCTCGATTCCCGCTTGCCGAAACCGGATCTTGTAGTATACCTTCATGCCCGTCCAGAAATTTTAATCGAACGGCTACGGAAACGGGATCGTGACTACGAGCGGCGCATACCGCGTGAGTACATCGAAGCCTTGGCAGCAGCGTATCGGAACTTCTTCTTCGATTACAACGAAACCGCGCTGCTCGTTGCGGATGTGTCGGCCGTGGATTTCGTTAATAGCCGGGACGACTTTGTCGATCTCGTCCGCGAGATTCGTTCGATGGGAAAAGGAGTGCAACATTACATTCCGCTTGGATCCAGGTGACCCCAGCGCAATGCGCCCGGGGTGCGGACCGAGACGGAGCGCCTCGCAGCAAGGAATGGTGAAGAGTGGTTCTGAGTACGTCCGCGCGGTGACCGCAATCGGCACCGACCGGTGCTGGGCGGCTGAGTTCCCTTCGCCTGTCCTCGTGCACGAAAGCCCTCCG
Organism: Candidatus Binatia bacterium; assembly: GCA_026415395.1. Classification (NCBI taxonomy): domain Bacteria; phylum Candidatus Binatota; class Binatia (SeqCode); species Binatia bacterium. The sequence goes on from JAOAHD010000002.1 coordinate 239,237, forward strand.
GGTTCGGTCCCAGGAGGTGCTTTCGATGCAAGGCAAGGTTACCGTACCGGACATTCGCGCGCGTAAGGGATCGGGCGTACCGATCGTTGCGCTCACTGCGTACGACTACCCCTTTGCGCGTTTGGTGGATCAGGCCGGCGTCGACTTGATTCTGGTCGGCGACTCCGTGGGCATGGTGGTCCAGGGGTTGGAGACCACGCTCCCCGTCACGGTGGACGAAATTGTCTACCACTGCCGCATGGTGGCGCGCGCTCGCGAGCGGGCGCTGTTGGTGGCTGACTTGCCATTTGGCTCCTACCAAGTGTCGCCGCGCGCGGCCATTGCCAACGCCGCACGCCTTTTGAAGGAAGGTGGTGCCGAGGCGGTGAAGTTGGAAGGGGGTGTACGGGTAGCGCGCATCATCCGGGCCTTGGCGGAAATGGACATTCCCGTGATGGGCCACATCGGCCTCACCCCTCAGTCGGTGCACCAAATGGGCGGACACAAGGTGCAGGGACGGCGCCCGGCGGAACAAGACCGGCTGGTAGAAGACGCCTTGGCGGTGGAAGAGGCAGGTGCATTTGCTGTGGTTCTCGAGGGGATGCCGCGCGAGCTGGCCGCGGAGATTACAGCAAAGCTCTCGATCCCGACAATCGGCATCGGCGCCGGGCCGGATTGCGATGGGCAGATCCTGGTTTTGCACGATGTACTGGGGCTGACCGAGAGCCGTGCCCCAAGATTCGCCAAGCGATATGTGAATCTCCGAGAAGTGGTTGGCGCTGCGTTGAGCGCGTACGTGGAAGAGGTGCGCACCGGCGCTTTCCCAACCGATGCTCACTCATTTCACACCCTTGTGGGTGTGCCGCGCGACCGCGCCGCGGGGGCGGCTTCGTAGCCGAAACAATGATGCGCTTGGTTGAGAGCGTCCGCACGATGCAGGAATGGGCGGATCGAGAACGCGCCCAAGGCAGGCGGATCGGTTTTGTGCCGACGATGGGTTACCTACACGAAGGGCATCTGAGCTTAGTGCGGTTGGCTCGCGAGCGCGCGGATTCCGTGGTCGTGTCGATCTTCGTGAACCCCTTGCAATTTGGCGCCAATGAAGACTTTGACCGCTACCCGCGGGACCCTGTCGGTGATCGCCGCAAGCTGGAGGCTGCCGGTGTGGATGTGCTCTTCTTTCCGGAGGCCAGCGAGCTGTACCCGCCCGGGTTCCAGACGACGGTCGAGGTTTCCGAGGTCACCCGCGGCTTGTGCGGAATCTCGCGGCCAACCCACTTCCGGGGGGTAACTACGGTGGTGGCGAAGTTGTTCCTTGCGGTCAAGCCGCACGTTGCTGTTTTTGGCGCCAAGGATTTTCAGCAGTTGGTTACGGTCAAGCAAATGGTTCGGGATCTCAATTTTGACGTCGAGATCATTGCCGGGCCGATTGTTCGAGAGGCGGACGGCTTGGCCATGAGCTCGCGCAACGCCTACCTCACTCCCGAGGAGCGGCAAGCCGCGCGGGTCATTCCTGAGTCCCTCGCTGAGGCACGCCGGGCGTTTGCTGCCGGGGAATCGAGTGCCGAGCGGTTGCGGGAAATCGTGATTCGACGCCTCTCCGCCGAACCACGTGCGCGAGTGGACTACGTCGAGGTGGTCGACGCCGAAACTCTGCAGCCAGTAACGGCAATCGAGCGAGCGGCTCTGTTGGCGATCGCTGCCTTTTTTGGCCGAACCCGGTTGATCGACAACTGCGTTCTCGCTCCGTCCGACCGAGCTTTAGAGCACAACACCCAAGAATGTTTCACGGAGGGCAACGTATGAGGACCATGCTGCGAGGCAAGATTCATCGAGCCACGGTGACCGCTGCGGAACTTCATTACGAGGGCAGCGTGACGATCGATGCAGAACTGCTCGAGCTTGCTGATATTTTGCCTTACGAACGCGTGGACATTTGGAACGTGACCAATGGCGAGCGGTTTTCAACTTATGCGATCGCCGGTCAGCGCGGCTCTGGCGTGGTGTGCATTAACGGCGCCGCTGCCCATAAAGCGCGCAAGGGCGACATCGTGATCATCGCGGCGTTCGCCACAGTCGGGGAAGACGAGGCCCGCTCGTGGCAGCCGCGCTGCGTGTTTGTTGACGAGCGGAATCGCCCGATCGAGATCCGCAGTGAACAAGCGGGGCAAGCTCGAGTGGCGAGTGGGTGGCAGTAACTTCGGCTTGTCGCTGCGTTACGCACGAATTCCGCTGTTGCTCGCCGGCGGCGTGAGTTTGCTTGCCGGGCTGTGGGCAGGTCTCGCGCGAGCGGGGTTACCGCTGCCGCGCGTCGGACTCGCCGGACTGCACGGCCCGCTGATGATTCCCGGCTTTCTCGGCACGCTGATTGGCCTCGAGCGAGCTGTCGGCCTGGGCCGCCGGTGGGCTTACCTCTCCCCGCTGGCGAGCGCTGTGGGCACCGCGTTGCTGTTGCTCGGTGCCTCGGCCACTTGGGTTGCAGTGACTTACAGTGTCGGGGCAGTGTGCTTGCTGGCCACGATGATCAGCCTTTGGAGCGGGCACCGTGCTTGGTACACGTTCTTGTTTGTTCTGGGGGCCTCGTGTTTGGTCATGGGAGATCTCTACTGGCTGGCCGAGGGATCCCCCACTCATGGGGCCGGTTGGTGGCTCGCGTTCTTGATTGCCACGATCGCTGCTGAGCGCATGGAGCTCAGCCGAGTGATTGTCCCGCCTCGATGGGCGCAGCCTGCACTGGTAGCGGTATTTTTCCTTCTGGTTGCGAGTCTGGTGAGCGGCGGGCTTGGCACACGCCTCAGTGCAATCGGCATAGGAGTTGCGTTGGTTGCCATCGCGCTCTGGCTCGTTCGCTTCGATGTCGCTTGGCGCACAGTGCGGCATCGGGGCTTGCCGCGCTTCGTGGCCATCGCCCTGCTCTCCGGCTTTACCTGGCTCGGGGTGGCGGGAGCGTTGGCGACGACGCAACCTGCGGCTCTTGCAGGCACGGCCTATGATGCCGTTTTGCATGCCGTGTTTCTTGGCTTCGTGTTCTCGATGATTTTTGCGCACGCTCCGATGATCTTCCCGTCGATTTTGGGGTTGCGCGTGCCGTTTCATTGGATGTTTTACATTCACCTCGCCGTGCTGCATGTTTCCGTGGCGCTGCGGGTGGCGGGCGATGTTGGTCAGGACTGGTTCGTTCGGACCTGGGGAGTGCTCGGCAACGCGGCAGCGATCGTGTTGTTTCTTGCAGTGACGATCAGCCGAATTCTTTTCTCTTCCCAGGAGAAGCATGCAGTGGTGGAGGTGAGACGGGCATGACGAGGCCTGGTGACCACCACAGCGACGGTGGCTGCATTCTCCCCGCAGAGGATGAGCCCCATCCCGTTGTGGTGTTCCACAATGGCAGAATGCTCACGATGGAACGCGGCGCTCCGCCGGATGCTACGGTGCTCGTGACACGAGGCGGGCGCATCGAGGCCGTAGGTGGCCGCGAGCTGCTGCAGCGCTACCCCCATGCATCCCATGTGGATTTGGCAGGATGCTGGTTGTGCCCGGGTTTCATCGATGCCCATAACCACCTGTCGATTGCGGCCTTGCATCCGCTGTGGGCCGACTTGTCTGCCGTGCGCAACGAAGAAGAGCTGGCAAACGTGCTGCGCGCGCAGGCGGCGCGCGACCCTCACGCGCCGTGGGTTCGGGGGGCGAATTGGAACGAAGTGGAAACCGGGCTGCTTCCCGACCGCCGCATGCTCGACCGCATCGGTCTCGATCGCCCAATCTTGATTGCGCATTACACCCTGCACCAAGGAGTGGTGTGTTCCCGCGGGCTCGATGAGCTCGGCATTGGTCGCAGCACGCCCGATCCACCCGGGGGCATGATTGCGCGCGACTGGGAAGGCAACCCCAGCGGCTTGTTGGTGGAGCGAGCCTGGAGCGAAGCCCATGCGCGGTCGGTGATGCCGTACCGTGATCGTGATCGCCACGATGATTGGATTGTGGAGCGGGCTCAGTTGCTGCTTGCTGAGGGGATCACGTGTGTGCACGACGCTGCATGCCCGCCCGCAGCAGAGCAAGCCTATTGGCGGTTGGCGCGTTCGAACCGACTGCCGATTTCGGTGCTCGTCATGCCCCACGCGGAGGCCATCTTGCGCGGCCAGGATCCCCAGCGATGGCATGGTCCACCCACGGGAGAAGGAGACGAATGGCTGCGCGTAGGGCCAATGAAGTTCTTTGCCGATGGCGGCATCGCTCCCGCCTTGGACGTGTGCGCGGCTGGCATCCGCATGCAAATGGGCATGGAGTTCACTGACTTGCAGGCAGAGCTCGAGCGAGCGGTGGCTCACGGCTTTCGGGTCGCCGTGCACGCGATCGGTAACGCGGGGCTGGAACGCGCGCTCTCTTCGTTCGCTGAGATTCGCCGGCGGAACCCGAGCGCAGATTTGCGTTTTCGGGTGGAGCATGCGTGTTTGGCGTCTGAGGAGCAGTTGCGCCGCTTACGCGAGCTAGGAGGTGTCGCGGTGGTCCAACCGGGATTTCTCCACCACTTGGGCGAGGCCGTGCTCGAAGTCCGTTTCGATAATGCCACCTGGCTCCCCTTTGGAACGATGATGGAGATCGGACTTCCCCTGGCAGCCTCCTCTGACGACCCGTGCGCGTTGCGACCACCGTTACTCACAGCCAGCTACGGTGCCAGTCGCCGAACTGCGTCCGCACGCATTCTCGATCCCAGCGAAGCCGTACCCTATGAAGAGTGGCTGCGTGCTTACACGATCGGCGCGGCCTACGCCGGTGGTCAGGAGCATGAGCGTGGCTCGCTTGCCCCGGGTAAGCGAGCCGACCTTGTTGTCTTGCACGGTGAGTTGGACTCTATGGCTCCGCCACGAGTAGTGCAAACCTGGGTGGCGGGTAAGCTTGGCTGGGGTGAACTGGCGCCGCTTGCAGATGCTGGCCACTTTCGCGTTCCTGTGTCCGCGCCTGGTTCTGACACCCTCTGAATTCGCGGCCCCCCCGCTTCAGAGAACAGCCGTGGCAGACGCTGATTCAAAAGTCGGCAGCGTTGGGCAAGTTCCGGGCGGCATACGCGCGGCAAGCAAAGTGAACAAGCAGGCAGAGCGTGGTCGCAAGGCGAGCCGGCAAAGGAGTGTAAACCGTTCTCGGTGCAGACGAGGCGAAATCAGGTAGGCCGGGCGACGCTGATCTTCGCCGCCGAACTTGCAGAACAGTTTGTCGGCGCCGTCGCAGCATCTTCTCACGTCGGAGAGGGTGTGTTAAACAGTTGTTTACCTCTCTACGGTATCTGGCGTTCCACGAAATCGGGGTGTTGCATGCAAGCGTCTTCGTCATTGTCCGAGCGCCAACAGCTACAGGAGAAGTTGTGGACGTATGCGCAGCGTATCGTCGTGCTCCTCGTTGCTGTCGGAGTGGGGGTATTCATCGGCTTTCAATTGTGGGGCGAGGCCGGGCAACTGCGGCAAGAGGTTCGAGAGCTCAAGGATCGCGTGCTCATGCGGGAAAAGGAACGGGATACTCTAAAAAGCCAAATGGCGATTATCGATCGCGACAAGAAGGAATTGGAAAAGCGTTTCCAAGACCTTCAGGCCCGCTGTGGCGCAGAAGTGCAGCCTCGGTGACGGTGGGCAGGGGCGGTCGGGTCGGATTGACAGGAGCGGGAGGCTCGTGTAGCTTGCAGTGCTCCCAAAGTCAGGAGTAATTCACACCACTGGCATCACGCATGTTCGACTCGCTTTCCGAGAAGCTGGATCAGACCATCCGTCGGCTTCGGGGGCTCGGCAAAATCACCGACCGTAACATTGAAGAAGCTGTGCGGGAGGTGCGTTTAGCCCTGCTCGACGCGGACGTGCATTTTCAGGTTGCCAAGGAGTTTACTGAACGCGTCCGCCAAAAAGCGCTCGGGCAAGAGGTTCTCCAAAGCCTCACGCCTGCCCAGCATTTCGTGAAGATCGTCGCCGCGGAGCTCACTCGGGTAATGGGCGGCGAGGCGGTGCCACTTGAAATTAAGGGCCCGCCGCCTGTGGTGCTGTTATTGGTGGGCTTGCAGGGTTCGGGGAAAACCACCTCGGCAGCAAAGCTCGCTCGGTATTTGGCCGAAGAACGAGGCCGGAAGCCGTACTTGGTTTCTGTCGACGTGTACCGGCCTGCGGCGATGGAGCAGCTTTCCATCCTGGCGGGGCAAATTGGGGTGCCGGTGTATCCCAGCCAGGCGGAACGCGATCCGGTCGAAATTGCTCGCGAGGCCGTGGATGCCGCAAAGCAGCTCGGGTGCGACACCGTGCTCATCGACACGGCTGGCCGCTTGCACGTGGACGCAGAACTGATGGAGGAGCTCGAACGCATTCAAAAAGCGGTTCGCCCCCAGCATGTGCTTCTGGTTGTCGACGCGATGACCGGTCAAGACGCAGTGCAAATTGCCCGCGGGTTTCATGACCGATTGCAGGTCAGCGGCGTCATTTTGACCAAGCTCGATGGAGATGCGCGGGGCGGGGCAGCGCTGTCTATCCGGACGGTGACCGGTGCACCCATTCTGTTTGCGGGCACGGGGGAGAAGGTCGATCGGCTAGAAACCTTTTATCCGGACCGCATGGCTCGCCGTATCCTGGGAATGGGGGACGTGCTGAGCCTCGTGGAACGAGCGGAGCGAGCGTACGATGCCAAACAGGCTGAGGAGCTGCAACGCAAGCTCCGGCGCAATGAGTTCACGATCGAGGACTTTCGCGAGCAGCTTCGCGCTGTGCGCAAAATGGGGGCCATGGGTGAGTTGCTCGGCATGATTCCCGGAATGAAAAAGTTCGTGCGTGGTGTCGACTTGGGCGCGGCCGAGGAGGAACTCAAGCGCATCGAAGCAATCATCAATTCCATGACCAAGGCCGAACGCCAGAACCATCTAATTCTGAACGCCAGCCGGCGGCGGCGCATTGCTCAAGGAAGCGGCACCAGCGTGGCTGAAGTGAACAGGTTTTTGAAGCAATTCGAGCAAACACGAAAAATGATGAAGCAAATGACCAAGGCGATGGGCCGGGGTGGGCTTCCTTCGCGCCTCGGCTTCTGAGCTTGGTCGTGGATTTGACTGTAGGGGAGGAAAATCGCACATGGCAACCACAATCCGCTTAGCCCGGCACGGATCGAAGAAACGCCCTTTTTACCGCATCGTTGTGGCGGATTCGCGCGCGCCGCGCGACGGGCGCCGGTTAGACCAAATCGGGTACTACGATCCGACCCGCAACCCGGCGGTTGTACACATTGACGAGGCGAAGCTGAACACGTGGTTGCAGCGCGGAGCACAGGTGAGCTTGACGGTATCGCAGTTGATTCATCGGGTTCGCCGGTCGCAAGGCGCGGCGAGCGAAGCGATCGGGTCGGCACCACAAGCTGGGGAGGCAGAAGCATGAAGGAACTGGTTCAGGTTTTGGCGAAGCACTTGGTCACGAAGCCGGACGCCGTCGAGGTGCGGGAAACGCAGGGGGAGACCGCTTCCGTGGTGGAGCTGAAGGTGGCGCGGGAGGACCTGGGGCGGATTATCGGCAAGCAGGGGCGGATGGCGAAGTCGATTCGCACCATCCTCAACGCCGCGGCGTCGCGTGCCAATCGCAAAGTCATTCTCGAAATCATCGAAGAAAAGTAAGAAAACTTCGATTGCACGTGGGCGCACGCCCGTAGGCGAACGAGCCGGGTGGGTGCGCATCGGCAAAATTGTCGGGTTGCATGCTTTAGCAGGGGAAGTGCGCCTGCTGCCGGATAATCCAGACGCGGCGGTACTCCCACCTGGAACCAACGTCGAATTGCGGCGCCCTGGCGAGGTGCGCTCGGCCGAGGTGCGCGGCGCCCGACGCCATCAGCGCCTGCTGTTGCTGCAGTTTGCTGGCGTGGAGGATCGCTCGACGGCCGAGCAGTATCGCGACTTCGAAGTTTGGATCCGTACCGAGCAACTGCCGCTGGCCGGTGCCAACGAGTACTACTACTTCGAACTCGAAGGCATGGAGGTATACACCACGGCCGGTGCATGGCTTGGAGTCGTGACCTCGGTGATGCCCACTGCAGCCGCCGATGTGCTGGTGATTCAGGGCAAGGAAAAGGAGTACCTCGTGCCGATGGTGGGGCAGTTCGTGAAGTCCATCGACCGGACGACTCGCCGTGTGTGCATTGATCCCATCCCTGGGTTACTGGAACCCTGATGCACTTTTTCCTTCTCACGCTGTTCCCGGAATTCTTTCACTCCCCGCTTTCGAGCTCCATGCTCAAGAAGGGTCAAGAGCGTGGCGCAGTGTCCTTCGAACTCGTGAACATTCGCGACTTTGCTACGGACAAGCACCGGGTGACGGACGACACCCCGTACGGGGGCGGCGAGGGCATGGTGATGAAGCCAGAGCCCATCGTGGCCGCGCTCGAGTCGTTGGACCAAGGGTGCGAACGCCCTTATCGGATCCTGCTGTCTCCGCAGGGGCGTTTGTTGAATCAAGCCCACGTGGAGGAGTTAGCGCGCAAGGCAGCACTGGCGCTGGTGTGCGGTCGCTACGAGGGCGTGGATGCACGGGTGAGCCACTTCGTCGATGAGGAACTTTCCATCGGAGATTATGTGCTTTCGGGTGGCGAAATCGCTGCTTTGGTTGTGGTGGATGCTGTCGCTCGCCTGGTGCCCGGCGTTCTAGGTTCCCCCGCCTCGATCCACTGCGAGTCGTTTGCCAACGGGCTGCTCGAATACCCTCAATACACGCGCCCGCAAGAGTTCCGCGGCTTGCGCGTGCCCGAAGTGCTGCTTTCCGGCGATCATGAGGCCATCGCACGGTGGCGCCGCCAAGAGTCGCTACGGCGCACATGGGAAAGACGCCCCGATTTGCTCGCCCGTGCTCAACTCACCGCCGAAGATCGCGAATTCTTACGATCCCTAGGGGCAGTGATCGATGGCTGACCTGTACCTAGCCTTACTCCATCACCCAATGCTGGACAAAAATGGTCAGATCGTTGCCACCGCGCTGACCAACATGGACATCCACGATATCGCCCGCAGTGCGCTCACCTACGGGGTGCGGCGTTTTTATGTGGCCCACCCGGTGCGCGCGCTACGCCTGCTGGCACAAAAGATCATCGACCATTGGCAAACCGGCTACGGTGCCAGTTACAACGAAACGCGTAAAGAAGCCCTGGAAATTGTAAGCCTAGAAACCGATTTGGACGGGGTTTTGCTGGCAATCGAGCGAGAAGGTGGGCGCCGACCCCTGGTCGTGGCCACGTCGGCAAAACGAGGACTTGGGCGGGTGAGCTTTGCGGAACTGCGGAGGCGCTTAGAAACCGATTCGGATCCCTACCTGCTCGTGCTCGGTACGGGATGGGGGTTAGCCCCGGAATTGATTGCCCGCTGCGACCTATTTCTCGAACCGATCGAAGGAGTTGGAGATTACAATCATTTGTCGGTGCGCTCTGCAGCGGCGATCATGCTTGACCGATTGCGCGGCCAGCGCTAGCAAGCTGGGCTTCGGTTCGCCGACGAGCTTGCAAGGAGAGCCACCATGAACGTGATCGACGCTATCGAGCAAAAGCAGCTACGGTCGGATATTCCAGACTTTCGCCCGGGTGACACGGTGCGCGTACACTGCATCGTGGCGGAAGGGGATAAGGAGCGCATTCAGGTGTTCGAGGGCGTGGTTCTTAGGCGGTCGCGCGGTGCCAACCGGGCTACGTTTACGGTGCGCAAGGTCTCTTACGGGGTCGGCGTGGAGCGAACGTTTCCCCTGCACTCGCCGCGCATCGAAAAGATCGAGGTGGTCAGCCGCGGTAAAGTGCGGCGGGCCAAGCTCTACTATTTGCGCGGGCGCACGGGCAAGGCAGCACGGATTCAGGAAATTCAGTCCTAGCGGCACTGTTCTCTTGAGGCTGTTCGACCGGCGTTTGGAAGCGCAGCTTGTCAGCCTGGGCTCCGGGCAAAATGCGCGGTGCGGGCAACCGTGGCTGCAGCCCTGGGTTGCGAGCGGCGCCGCTCACGTTCCACCGCCAGCCCGCGGGAACTTGGCGAGCACGAAACCTCGCATCGCAGCGGCAACTTCGGCTCGCTCGTAGTCGAGACTGACCACGTGAAAACTTCTCTGTAGCCGCAGTATTTGTACCGGACCGGCTAGGTGCTCGCGCAGGTATTCCACCCCTTCCCACAGGCAGGTGTGGTCGAGTTCGGATTGCACAACCAACGTGGGCTGCGCCACTTCCTTCACCTCGCCGCGCACGACCCTCTGAAGCTTGACGAGTTCGGCCACGGCACGCAGTGGAATCACGTCATAACCGACCCGCGCACTCCGTGCTGCGGGATCGGCAATGTCGCTTTCTCCTTTGGGCCAATATGGGCGGATGCGGGCCAGCAGTGGCAAGAAGGCTGCGGCCTTTTCGATCCACCACGCGCGCAGAAATAGGGCGGGTGCGAGCAGGATTAACGCGGCCACCCATCGTGCGCGCGTTGCCGCAAGATGCAACGCGAGCAGTCCCCCGAGCGACTGCCCGACCACGACCACCGGCGACCCTTCTGCCCCGGCTTGCCGGGCCGCCTCTTCGGTAGCCGCGTACCACTGCTGCCATGAGGTCACGGCAAGCGCTGCGGGAGAGGCGCCGTGACCCGGCAACAGCGGAACCAGAGCTTGGTGTCCAGCGCCCGCTGCGGACTCGGCGAGAAACCGCATTTCATCCGGTGTGGCGGTAAACCCATGCAGAAATAGGTGCGCGGGCGCGCCGCCCGCATAGGTTAAAGCAACCGCTGTCTTGGCAGGAACCGTGTTGTTCATACCGGCTCGGCTACCTGCCAACGGCTCTTTTTGCTCCAGGAGTTAGCGGCGTGTGGCTCCGGGTGCCGCCGCAACTTGAATTGGGCTGAGCTCGATCTTGGCCTTGGCTTGCAAGGAATTCACGAACTCTTCCAGCACGTAGGCGCGCCTCTGGGCCATGGTTTGCTGGGCGAGCTGGTCCTTACGCGCGGCAAACTCTTCGTCGGTCGGTTCAACCCGATCGAGTAAAGCCGCAACGACAAAGCTGTCTCCTACGGGGAATGCACGGGGAACCAACGGAGCCTCGGGAGTGAGATCGAATGCCGCTTGCTTGAGTTCCTGACTGTCCCCAATTCGCGGGATGAAGGCTCCGTCCCGCCCAAACGCGGGAGTTTCTTCGACTTCGACGCGCTGTGCCTCCGCAACCGACCGCAGGTTCGACTTCTTAGCTTCCTCCAAGAAGCTTTCTGCCTTTTGTCGCGCGAGCTGACGTGCTTTCGCCAGTTTGGATTTCTCGGCCACCTTGTCCTCGATCTCCGCAAGATCGGGAATCTTCGACGGAATGCGCTCGAGAACCTTGAACACCACAAACTCCCCGGGGGCGTTGACCACGGGCCCAATTTCTCCTGCGTTCACTTGGAAGGCCGCGCGCGACAACGGGTGATTGCTCCCGAGACCCTCGATGGTGTCGTGCTCGGCAAACGGAGCGGGAGTGCGAAGGGTGAGGCCGCTGGCCTTGGCAATGGCTTCGAGTGGCTCTCCATTAGCCGCACGCGTGCGATCGCTGTTCGCTTGCTGCTGTGCCAGCTCGCGCGCTTTGGTGTTTTGCAACTTGGTGCGGATGGTCTCGCGCACCTCATCGAGAGGTTGCGTGCTCGCTTCCTGCTTCTCCTCGACCTTGACGATGTGGAAGCCGAAGTTGGTTTGCACCAAGTCGCTAATGGTTCCGGGCGGCAGGGAAAATGCCACGGCATCGAAGGCGGGCACCATTTGACCACGTGGGAAAAATCCAAGGTCACCGCCCTGCGGGCCACTGCCAGGATCTTCCGAATACGTTCTCGCGAGCTCCGCAAAGTCTTCTCCCTTGCGCGCCTTCTCCAATACCTCCGCAGCCCGCTTGCGGATCGCTTCCTTTTGCTCCGCCGTGGCATTGGGCTCGACGCGGAACAAAATGTGCCGGGCGTGTACACGCTCCGGCCGCTGAAATTCGCTCTCATGACTTTCGTAGTAGGCGCGAATTTGCTCGTCGCTCACTTCCGCGCGGGGTTTGAAAGCGTTCTCCTCGTAGGCAATGAATTCCACACGCACCCGCTCGGGCTCACGGAATGATTCCCGATGCTGCTCGTAGAATTGAGCGACTTCCTCCTTCGATACCGTAATCTCATCCGATAGCTTGGCGGCGTCGAACTCGACAAAAGCCAAGCGGACTTTCTCTTGCTCGTACCGGAAACGACGCTTGAGATCGTCCTCGCTCGCTTGCACTCCGGCAAGCACAATATCCTGTAATTTGTTTACCAGGATGTCGCGCCGGACATTGTCCTCGAATTCCGCTGGCGTGAGGCGATTGGCCCGCAGAACCCGGATGTAAAAGTCACGGTCAAAACGGCCGTCGCGCTGGAAGGAATCCATCTTGGCGATAAATTCGCGCACCTCGGCGTCGGTCGCCTGAAGTCCCAGGCGCTGCGCCTCTTGGACCATGAGCTCTGTGCGAATCAGGCGGTCCAACGCCTGGGAGCGGATGTCGATCCCTTGCAACAACTCAGGACGGAATTGGTCGCCGTACAGGGTGCGATAAAAATTCCGCAGGTTTTCCTCGCCACGCTGCAAGTCTTTGTCCGTAATCGGCTTCCCGTTCACGCGGGCCACTGCGGTGTAGCGGCTGGTGCCGCGCAGCCCAAAACCAACGCCCCAGTAGATGAACACCGCAGCCAAAACGCCGAACAAAACCTTGACCCAGGTGGCGGAGGCATTGCGCCGGATAAACTTCAACATAAGGCTAGCGACCTCGCGGACCGACGATAGACGAGCCCCCAGGGGAACGCAATTCAAGGCTCGGAGGAGGGTGGCCGTGCCCCGCCATTGTTGCAGATCAAGCACGTGCACGGCTCGGATACCGTGGCGGCGGAGTGCCATTCCTCGGGTGTTGCAGCTTGCAAGCGCAAGGCATGCAAGTCGCGACCAATGCGACCGCCGATCGCCCCGTAAACCATGCGATGACGCTCGACTAAGGACTTTCCCTCGAATTCGGGCGAGACGATGCGAACGAAGTAGTGGCTGCTGCCCCCGCGATCCCCGGGGTGGCCGGCGTGCTGAGCACTTTCATCCTCGATCCACAGGTGCGTGGGTTTTAGCTCGGTGATCAGAGCCTTGCGCAAACGCTCGGGCATGGTGAGTCGCGAAACGGTCTAGCTGGATCGCAGCGTCCGCTACGCGACGCAAGGGGCAAGACTCATTCGGAGAAGCAGGGAGGGTAACACGCGTTTTGCCTCGTCCAGTAAGTGGCCAGTTGGACAAAGCAGCGCAGATACTGTTCCCAATTGCTCGGCTTCACCACGTAGCTGTTCGCCCCGGCCTGGTAGCACGCCCCGACCTGAACCGGATTCGCTGACGAAGTGAATATGACCACGGGCAGCGCCGCTGTGTGCGGGTTGGCACGGATGTGCTCCAACACTCGGAGGCCGTTGAGACCAGGCAAATGAAGGTCCAACACAACGACGCGGGGAAGTTCCTCTCGGCGGCGTCCGCGCAGCCAAGCGAGTGCCTCATGGCCGTCAGTAAGAGCGAGAATAGCGAGGCCTCCCAATTGGGACCGCGCCAGTTCCAGGATCAACTCCCGGTCGGCCGCATCATCCTCGACCCACAACAAATCCACCAATCTCCCGGACTCCATCCGCCCGAATGCCGCCGTCCTCAATTGCTGTGGTGCGCAAGACCATGCGCTGTTCCAGCGCAAATTGCAAGAACGTTTTTGGCTCTCACCCGGCCGGTAAGGTGAGCACCCGGACCCCGTGGGGCGGCACGGAGGGGAGTGTGACTCCCCCGTTGTGCAGTTCGATTACTTGCCCAGTCCAGTGCTCGAAGGCGTGCGCGAGTTTACTCCCGTGGGCGAACCACTGAGAAAGCGTTGCCTGTCGGGTGGAAGGCAAGTCGTCGAAATTGAACAGGGCGAGAGCAAATTGGTCGGATGCTCGGGCAATCAAGATGTTCGGTGGATCGGCCGCCATGAGATTTGGCAGGCTCGCTTGGTAGCGATCGTCTCCCTGGAGCTCGAGGATTAGCCGCAACCGCTCCAGCTCTCGCTGGGTAAGGTGCGAGAGGCGATCACTCAGAACGAGCATCCCGTCGGTTAACACGATGGCAGTGGCAAGCGTACGAAACTCTTCTTCGGTCAGCCGGGTCCGCTGCGCGCGCACCATCAAACAGTCGGGATCGTTCAGCCACCAACGGCGATGCAGGAAGGCACGCGTGAGGGTGTTCCGTACCGCGTGCTTGGTGGCGACGCCGTGAAGATCGCGGAGCGGAACACGACTGAGGAAATTGCTCCAGTAGGGGGCGACGTCGGGGCCAATCCGCATCGCATCCACGATGCCCACGGCCGGACCCAACGGGCACCCGCATCCGATCAGGAAGGCATTGTCGCCGGCAGCCGCGCGGATCGTCTCCAAACCTCGCCGAAGCGCTTCTGCGCGCGTGGCACCGGCATCGGACCGTTGCCCGGGCAGTGCGGCTGCGTAGAGGAAGTCGAGCTTGAGGACGGTGAAGTTCCACTTGCGCACCAGGGTGTCGATGACGGAGGCGATCCACTCGAGCGCAGCCGGATGTGTTGTGTCGAGCGCGTAGCAAGGCGTGCGGCCCCACATGGGGTTCCAGAGGGCAAAGCGGGGTCTCTGGTCGTCGTTGCGGACAAACCACTCTGGATGTTCGGCAAACAACCGAGACTCGCGTTTGGCAATGAACGGCGCGAGCCAAATGCCAGCCGCAAAACCGGCCGATCGGATTTCGTTGGCCAAACGTGCCATGCCGTGGGGGAACTTTGCGTTTGGCAGCAACCAGTCGCCAATGGTGGCTTGGTACCCGTCGTCGACCTGGAGGTAGTCGAACGTCACAACCCCCCGGAGGTTGCGCGCCGCGTCGATGTTGTCGCGAATCGCACCTTCGTCGATCTCAGTGAAGTATTCGTACCAAGAACACCACCCCACGGGGCTACGCTCGCTTACACGCGCGCCCATATGTTGCCCGCTTCTTTGGGCGTAGGCAGCGAGCCCACTGTACGCATCCGGCACCACGGCAAGCGCCAGCGGCGGCACGGAAACGGTAGCGCCGGCCGGCAGCGGCTTACTCTCATAGTGCACGGTGGCGGCCCAACGGCCACAGCGCTCTCCAACGATGGCAAGCTCGATATCGGCAAAGGTAAAACGGGCATCGAGAAAGCCAACAACCAAAACCTCGCCGCTGTGCAGGTTCGCAATGGCGGTGAATACGTCGGACCGGAAGTGGCCCGGGGTACCCGTGGAGGGACGGGCGATGTCGATGAGCCCGATCTTCAACAATCCGGAAAACGGATCCGGATCGGCTTCGTGGGCACGAAAACTCCTTGTGCCCGTCCAGGACTGATAGCCATTGCGAAACACACTCCAGCTTCGGGCCGATTCCCCGATGCAAACCTCGCCAAAGTCTGGCAGCCACAAGGGCGCGACTGACTGCAGGTGGACCGTCTCGTTGCCCCGGTTCGAAATTCGCGGGTAGAGCACCAAGAAAAGTTCCTCCGTGCGCACGGTGAACTCGAGGGAAAGACCGTGCTGCTCGCTGGCCGCGCGAACCACACCGTTGCCGCCCTGGTGGAGCAAGGGACGATAGGAAAACGGCTGGCCCCTGATTTCGTAGCGCACACTTGGCCGCAAGCCCTCGAGGCGCACTGCACCTTCCGCGCTGTAGAAGAACCATCGCCCGTTTCGAACCTCGTACCGCATGGCCACCACTCGCCCTCCTCTCCGCGTTGTTGTGCGACGAGCACCGTACTTGCGACCTTACGGCAGTTCCCACTTGCGAGCCAAGGTGCGCACGTGGAATTGTCGCCGCGGTCAGATCGTTTCAAGACAGTGCGGAACCCGGTGGCGGATACGCGAGCGTTCCTCGTAAGGCAGCAACCTCCTCCTCGGGAGGGTAGGGCAGCCAGAGTCGATGTTCTTCTCGCCACGCACGCACTTGCGCTTCGGCTTGTGCCCGGCGGGCAGCGTCCAAGCCCGAGTCTTGCCCGCAGTAAACGGTTTGCGAGGGGAAGGCGAAGCTCGTGCCGCTTTCGGCAACGATGTCCATGATGCGCAAGAATAAGTCCTCGCGCACCGCGAGGAACTCGTCGTGTTCGGTCGTTTCGATATAGGCGAGGATCTCCAGATCGAGCGAATACGGGCCAAAGCCAACAAAGCGCACGCGTGCGGGATCGGGAGACACTTTGGGGTGGGCAATCAAAAGCTTCTTGATTTCCACGAGCACGTAACGGAGTTGGTCGGGGGTGGTTTCATAACGCAAACCCAGATTCGCCGTGAGCCGAATGCGGTCGCGCCGGCTGAAGTTTTCAATTTGCATCGAGGCGAACTCGCCGTTGGGGACCGAGAGCACCGTTCGATCCAAGGTGCGGATGCGGGTGGAGCGCAGGCCGATGTCTTCTACGACTCCAAGCTTGTCGCCAAAGCGGCAAAACTCGCCCACGCGCACGGGTTGATCGGCAACCAAGGTGATGCCGCCGAAGAAGTGTTCCAGCGTTTTCTGCCCGGCGAGTGCCACCGCCAAGCCGCCGATCCCGAGACCGGCGAGCACGCTCGTGACGTTGAAGCCGAGGTTCTGTAACGCCACGAGCAAGGTGAGGATGGCCAAGAATACCTTGGTGGCACGCCGGCCAAGCGGGAGAAGCGAAACCACTGCTTGCCGATTCGCAGCGCGCTCCTCGATGGCGCGCGCCGCAACGTCGACCGAGCGCATGAGCAGCCAGGCCGTCAGCAGGATCATGCCGGCGCTGGTGAGCGACTGCACCGCATGCGCAGCACGCACCGACAACGCTAGCAACGGAAGCTCGCTGCGGAAGATGGCGAAAGTGAACAGCCCGTGTAACGGTGCGCGCATGACGATGACTGCGTCTTCGCTCAACGGCACCCAAGACTGCGACACAATTGCTCGTCCGACCCGCACACTGATGCGGGTGAGCACCCAAGCGAGGAGCCAGGCGACGACGGCGAGTATGGCAAAACCGATCCACTGCCAGAGGCGTACGCCGAGGAATTGCAACTCGAAAAATGGCTTGGGCAGGTAGGTTTCCAGCGGGCCGTAACCGAATTCCTGGTACAAGGCCGGAATGCGAGCAACCGTGTCGGGCGCCACCCGCCAAATGAGAGCTCCGTCCTCGCGTGGCCCCCGCTCGAGGTAAACACGGGTTGGCTTTTCGGCGGAGGGGATGACGGCAATGCTCTCGCGCCGCGCAGGCAAGCCGTCGTCCCGGTCGCCCTCGGGAGAATCGCTCACTTGCTCAGGGTCGAGCCATACCGTGCGGTCGATGACGACGCATAACTGCCGGGCAAGTTGGGGCCCCACCTCTTCCCGCTCGGCCGTGCGGATTCGGCGCAAATCGAGGAACTGCGCTGCCCGCGCGTAGTCGCGCGCGCCGCACGCCTCGAGGAACCCGCGCACCGTAGAACGCGGCGTGCCCCGCCCGTAGTCGTCGACGGGCCCGGCACTCGTCGGCGTCGGCGGAGGAGCCATGCCAAGCGGCGTCTCGGTTACTTGCGCGAGTACGGACTGTGGCCGCCCGCCGATCGTGGCCAGGAGAGCACACGCCACTAACCAGCCGCGAGTCGTGAACCAACGCTGCTTCATACCGTTCCTCCTCCGCAAATTTGCCCCGCGAGCTTGCTGTCTTTGGCAGAGCAACGCAAGGATGCATCCAGTACTCGAGCCGTTTCCTTGACCCCTGCCTACGGCTAGAGGGCCACTCATGTTGACGATCGAGGAGTTCAGCAAAGTTGAGCTGCGCGTGGGCACGGTGCTTGCCGCCGAAAACCACCCCAATGCCGATCGGCTTTTGGTCTTGCGCGTGGACCTTGGGAGCGAGGTGCGGCAAATTGTGGCTGGCATTCGCGCGCACTACCGGCCGGAGGAGCTGGTTGGCCGGCAAATCGTCGTGGTTGCGAACTTGCAACCCGCAACCTTGCGCGGAGTCGAAAGCCAGGGAATGCTGCTCGCGGCCAGCGACGAAGACGGGAACCTTGCTATCCTCACACCCGACCGTCCGGTACGCCCAGGCGCGCGCGTAAGATAGCAAGCCCCCTGAAACCCGCGCCCACCCGCTTGGTTGATACGCTCACTCGCGATAAGCACGCGCGTGCACCCAGAGTAGACGAAAGGAGCTTGCCAATGGCTATCGACTTCTCCTTCCCGTCGGAAATCGAAGAGGTTCGTTTGAAGGTCCGGGAGTTCATCCGCGAGGTCGTGCGCCCACGGGAACAAGAAATCGAGCAGCACCCAAACGACCGCTCCTTCTTGATCCGCAAGATTATCGAAATGCGCCAAGCTGCTCGGGAGTGGGGCTTGTGGCTGCCCCACATGCCGAAAGAATACGGCGGTATGGGGCTCGGCCATGTGGCGATGGCAGCGGTGCAAGCCGAGGCAGCGAAGTCGGCATTTGGACCGTTTGCCCTCAACGCGCAAGCACCCGACGAGGGCAACATGCACACCCTGCTCCATTGGGGCACGGAACAGCAAAAGGAGAAATACCTCCGGCCGCTGTGCGAAGGCATCATCCGCTCGTGCTTCGCCATGACCGAGCCGGAAGTTGCCGGTTCGGATCCGACCTTGATCCAAACCCGTGCCGTGCTCGACGGCGATGAGTGGGTGATCAACGGCCACAAGTGGTTCATTTCCGGTGCACGCGGGGCGAGCTTTGCGATTTTGATTGCGCGCACCGAGGACAATCCGCCGATTCCCCAAGCGGCAAACTCTGCGTTTATCGTCGACCTTCCTGCTGAGGGCTGGACGATTGTGCGCGACATCGAAACCATGGCCGGAAGCCACAATCACTGCGAGATCCGCATCGAAAACTTGCGGGTGCCGCGGGAGAATCTCCTGGGGCAGCGCGGCCAAGGGCATTTGCTCGGGCAAAGCCGATTGGGTCCGGCACGCCTCGCCCACTGCATGCGGTGGATCGGGCAAGCGGAAATGGCTTTGGACATGATGGTCGACCGCGCCCTGAAGCGCTACGCCCATGGCTCCTACTTGGCGGAAAAGCAGGGGATTCAGTGGATGATCGCAGACTCCGCCATGGAGCTCTACCAGTGTAAGCTCATGGTGTTGCACGCCGCCTACAAGATCGATCGGGGCGAAGATTTTCGCAGCGAGGTTTCGATGGCAAAGCACTTCGTGGCGAACGCGTTGAACCGCATCATCGATCGCGCCATCCAAGTCCACGGCGCGCTCGGTTACTCGCTCGACACACCGCTTGCCCGCATGGCGCAGCACGCGCGGTGGGCGCGGTTTGCGGATGGCGCGGACGAAGTGCATCAGTGGCGCATCGCTCAACGAACGATCGAAGCCTACAAGCGCGATGGCACCACCAAAGCGGCAACCGGCGGACTCCCGCTTTAAGGCGTGGTCGGCCATTCGCACTGCGTCTAGGGGCTGCTTGGCGGTCGCTTCGGCGTTGTCGTTCGTGTTCTGCGGATGCCGGCAAGCGGATTCCGCTGCGCCGCTTCGCGGGGCCGACGTCGTTTTGATCGTCGTCGACACCCTGCGGGCCGACCATCTGGGATTCGCGGGCTACGCCCTACCCACATCGCCGTTCTTGGATCGATTGGCCGCGGAATCCACGGTTTTCACGGATGCGTTAGCGCCCTCGTCGTACACGCGGGAGTCAGTGGCCGGGCTCTTCACGGGCATGTGGCCGGCATGCAGCGGTGCGATTGGCTGGAATGCTGCGCCCGAGCAGGTTGCCACCACATTGGCCGAGGAACTTGCGCAGGCTGGTTACGAAACAGTCATGCTTACCCTCACGACGATGCTGCAAGCTCCACCCTTTGCCCGCGGCTTCGCGCGCGTGGAACACTTGGCTAAGCAGTGGGGCGTTAGCCGTGCGGGTTGGCAACTCACCGAGCGGGCCTTGGAAATTTGGCGCGAACCACGGAACCGCCCGTTGTTCTTGTACTTGCACTACCTCGATCCCCACGGCCCCTACGACCCGCCGCCGGAAATGCTGGCCCGTTTTCCGGAGAGATCCGAGGTTGTCTTGGATCTTTATCGCGACGTGCGCCCAAAGCTTCCGCAGCTACGCGCCGCGGGGTTCGACCGCAGCGATCCTCGGTTGCAAGAAATGGTGCGCCGTTACGACGCGGAAATCGCCCACACGGACCAAGCGTTGGAGCAACTCTTCGCTGGTCTTCGCGCAAGCCAGCGGCGTCCGCTACTGGTCGTGGTCACGGCGGATCACGGCGAAGAATTCCTCGAACATGGTTTCGTGGAGCACGCGTGGACACTCTACGAGGAAAGTGTGCGCGTCCCCCTCCTGTGGTGGTCTCCTGGAAGGCTCCCGCCGCAGCGCTCCTCTGCCCCGGCGTCGCTGGTGGATATATTCCCCACCATCCGAGCGCTGGTGGGCATCGCGCCCACCCCGGCGCGCGGGCAAGTTCAAGGTGCGGTGCTGTTTGCGCTGGACCGCGGCAGGTTACGGGTGGCGGAGATGGCGAACCGCCAGCGCTGGGCCGAGTTGGGCATTACGGAGCGCAATGTCGTGCGCGCGCTTTGGTGGCAAGGCTGGAAGTACGTGGTCGCACGGCGCTGGCTGGATCCGGATCAACGCTCGCACTCGAGCAAAATCGAAGAGCAACTCAGGTCGACAGGGAACACGCCACCCCTGCCGCCGGCTGGCGCGGAAGTGCGCGAAGAACTGTTCCATCTTGCCAGCGACCCGCTAGAGCAGCGCAACAGCATCAGCGATGCCGGTGAGGTGCTCGCGGGGTTGCGCACGCACGCGCGCGACCAGGAGGAGCGCTGCCCGCTGGCTGGGACGCGGCCGAAGGCACCCGTCACGTTGGCTCCTCACGAAGCCGAGGCGCTCCGGCAACTCGGCTACTAGCAGGGCGGAGCTCGGTCTTGAGGGGCGTCTGGAGGGATTCCTCTGCTTGGAATTCTCTCTTACTTTGGGTCGCGTGAGGGAGCAGGCCCCTCGTCAGAGGGGAAAAAAAGGAGGCGACGATGCGCAACGTGCAACGCATATGGTTGGCGAGCCTTTGCGGGTTGTTGGCCCTGGTCTCTGCGGGGCCGCTGTTTGCAGGCGGTCCGAACCCAGGTTGCGTGGCGGATGCCGCTCATGAGCGGAACCTCTGCCGCGACCTTTGCCGGGAGAACTTCCAGGCGGCCAAAGACCTGTGTCGCAACATTAATCATGGCTGCGCCGACGCCTGCCGGGCCATGCGCCAAACTTGCTTAGAGGGTAGCCCGGACAATCCCGGACCGCTGGCCACGCTGCGGAGCTGCATCGACACCTGTAACGCTGCACTCGACGCGGAGAAAAACCGCTGTCGGACTGAGCAGTGCCCGGAGGGAAGTCCAGATCGCGAAACTTGCCTCGATGCCTGCATCGATGCGGCTCAGGTGGTTGCCTTCCACTGTCGCGACGGGTGCCGCGAGCGGGCCCGACCGGGTATTAAGCTTTGTCGCGATTCCTTCCGCGCGTGCATCCGCGCTTGCCCGCCAGCGCCGTAAGCATCGTTGCAGCAAAAGTTAGAATGGGGACTGCATCGCGAGGCGTGGCCGACGGTGCGCAATATTCGGCTCGCTTGAGCTCGGCTCCCGCGCGGCCGTGACCGGCCCGTTTTGGGGGGAGTGGCACGGGCGGGCCGGGGCCGGGGCTTGGTCATCCAAGTGGCTTCTCCCCCCGAATTTTGCGTTGCGGAGAACGAGCGGAAAACCGTGCTACGCGGCTGGCTCCACTGGTAAGCCTCGTTCGGACTGCCAGCTCAGAGCCCGGAGACAGCTCCCCAGAAGCGTTTTCCAAGAGCGAAGGCGCGGATTTGTTCTGGTGACCGCTCAGCCACCTTGCTAACGTGAGCGCGGTGTTGTGGCACAAGATTCCGGGGCTGCTCCTGGTGGTGTTGGCGTGGCCGGCGGCTGCGTCCGCCTTGGTGGTCATCGATCGTGACTTCCGGGAGCTCGTCCAACGCGCGGAGCTGATTGTCGAGGGTACGGTTGCCCGCATCGATGAGGCTCCGGACGCTGCGGGCATTCAGCGTACGCTCGTCGCCCTCGCAGAGCTCACCGTTCACAAGGGCGAGTGGTCCGAGTCGGAATTCGTTCTCGATGTCGCGGGCGGGAGCAAGAACGGGCTCCGTGCGCAGGTGTTGGAATTGCCTTCGTTTCGAGTCGGCGAGCAAGTGATCTTGTTCGTTCGCGGCAACGGCCGAGAGGTGTTTCCTGTAGTTGGGGTGCATCAAGGTTACTTTCGGGTGGTGAAGGCTCTCGATGGGGAGGAGAGGGTAGTGCGCTGTGACGGCCTGCCGGTGGTGGGGCGCACGCAACGTGCGTTGCGGTTCGCTCCGCGAGCCCCGCGCGGTGAAAGCACGGGCATTTCGCTTCGCGAGTTTCGTTCGTGGATCCACGAGGAGCTCGACCGATTGCCGCGAGGTGACGAATGAACCGGCTTCTGGCCTGCCTCGTCGGCACCGCGGCACTCGCTTGGTGTTGCGCTCGCGTGCTCGCGTGGGATTGCATCCGGCCGAGTCCGTCGGCCTCCTGCATATTCTGGCCGGGCGGGCGCGTCACCGTGAAGTCGTTCTTAGGCGCGCCTAGCCGTGGCCCGCTCCTCAACGGCACCCGCACTTGGGACGAAAACACCACCTTGGCGGCAAACGAGTGGAATGCGCAAGGCGCGAATGTCTCGATGACGGTGCAGGTCGGCGGGTCGTTCTTCGATCCGTGCGGGCGCCAAGGGCCCAACCATGCGTGCGATAACACCGGACCGGCAGGGGACAACCCAGTAATGTTTGCCAACGACTTTTGCGGACGGGACTTTGGCGACATTATCCAGCTCACCAACAACTGTTACCGCCCGGACACGGGCACCATGGTGAACGCGCCGGTATTCATCAATGCTCGCGTGCGCTGGAATGCGTACGACGGGCCGCTCCGTTTCGATGTGTCTACGGGCACGCCCGATCCGGTTTACGACATCCGCCGCGTGCTCTTGCACGAGCTCGGGCATGTGCTCGGGCTGGCGCATCCCGATGAAGCAAACCCGCCGCAAACTGTGGTCGCCATCATGAACTCACGGGTAAGTAACATCGACCGGCTGCAGCCCGACGACGTTGCCGGCCTTCGTGCCATTTACCCTGCTCCTCCCGCCGTGCAACCGACTCCGTCGCAGGGATGCGCGGTGGCCTCGGGAGGCGACCCGCTCTGGATTTCTGGGTTGTTGGTTTTGTGGCTGATCGCAACGTTGCGGCAAAGGTGAGCTGGCTTTCGCGGTGGAGATTCGTTCGGCGCCACTGCAGCAGCAAGCGACGCTCCCGCCCCAGGGCGTGCTCTGTGGTCAGCCGTACAGAGCGATGAGGGCGCTGCCGAAAGCGATCACGCTGGCGCCCGCGAGACGGTAGCGCGTTTCCAATTCGCGCAGCACGAAGTGCGCGAGCACCACGCCGAAAACGATGCTGCACTGCCGCAATCCCAGGACGTAACTTGCCGGAGCACTGGCGAGCGCCCACAGGATGAGGAGGTAAGAAAATCCACCGAGCATCCCAGTGGCCGCCATGCGCCAGGCGTTGCGCTGCCATTCGTTGCGAAGCCGGGTGGGCGCTTCGCGCCGAAGGAGAAACGCGATCACGCAAGTTTCGCCGAGGCTCACGAAGTACAAGAACACCAGCGGGTGAAGCAGGCTCACGCCTTGTTTATCCACCACAGTGAACAGCGCAACGAAGAGCGCGGTGAGTAGTGCGTAGCGGGTGACGGGCGCCCGCAGCACTGCCCGCAAGCCCTGCGCGCGAATGCTCGGCCACTGCAGCACCACCGCGCCGCCGCCGGCGAGCAGCGCGCCCGCCACACCCGCGGCGGTCACAGGTTCCCCGACAACGAGCGCGTCCCACGCCGCGAGGAGCACCGGGGCCGTGCGACTCAACGGGTAGGCGACGGAAAGATCCCCAGCGTCGTATGCCCGCAATAGATAGACCGCGTAGCCCGCATGGGTTGCGACCGACAGGGCCATCCATAACCAACTGGTTGCGGCGAACGGCTGCGAGACCATCAGCCATAGCGCAAGGGGCGCATAACACACGGCCGCCACGGTTCCTTGGCCGAGGAAGAAAGCCCAACGGTCGGCACTCCCTTTGTTGAAGAGGTTCCACAGGGCGTGGAGAAACGAGGAGAAGAGCACGGCTGCAAGCGCCCCTGTGGTCATGCCCCGCTGCTAGGGAGCGAGCCGACCATTTGCAACATCGCGCGCTGAGGGGTTTAGTGGTTCCCCGAACGATCCGAAATCCACTGGAGGATGGGAGCGATGATTGCCGTACGAGGCTTGGATCATTTCGTCTTGCGGGTGCGCGACCTCGATCGTGCGTTGGCTTTTTACCGCGACGTGCTCGGACTCGACGTTCTCTGCCTCGACGAATTTCGCGCTGGCACGCGGCCATTTGTCTCCGTGCGGATCGGGGAACAGTTGCTCGACCTCGTTCCTGACCCGAGTTTTGCCGGGCCCGGCGGCGGACCTCATGACGGTTTTTTGCACTTCTGCGTGCAGGTAGCAGGCAGCGTGAAGCAATACGTGCCGTTGCTGCGCAACCAGGGTGTGGAGATCGTGGACGAGGAGCCCGCATGGCGCTTGGGCGCGCGCGGTTGGGGTTGGTCGGTCTACGTCCGCGATCCCGACGGATATGTCGTGGAGTTGAAGGAGTGTGAAGCGTGATGTCGAGGTCGAATGCACGACAGTGGCCTTGGATGTTGGTGGCGGCGGCGCTGCTCCTCGGCGCTCACAGCCGGGCTGCAGAGATCGACTGGGCTGCGGTCGAGGCGGAGGGCACACAGCTCTTGCGCGAGTACTTGCGCATCGACACCACCAATCCGCCGGGCAACGAGCTCGCCGCAGCGCGCTTTTGGGAGGAGAAATTTCGCGCCGCCGGACTCTCCCCCCAAGTGTTCGAAACCTCGCCGGGCCGTGGTGGCGTGTGGGCGCGGCTTTCCGGGCGCGGAATGGGTGGGGCTGTGGTGCTGTTGCATCACCTCGACGTTGTGCCGGCAGAGCCCTCGCAATGGAAACACCCGCCGTTTGCCGCGAAGGAAGAGGGCGGATACGTGTATGGGCGTGGAGCCGTGGACGCTAAGGGCCTCGGCGTCGTACAAGCCCTGGCGGTGTTGCTGCTGCACCGCCAGGGGATCGTGCCCGCACGCGACGTCCTATTCGTGGCCACACCCGACGAAGAAGCTGGCGGTCGCCTCGGAGCAGGCTGGTTCGTGGAGCACTTGCTGCCCCGCTTGGGAAGGGTGGAATTCGTGTTGAACGAGGGTGGCCATATTCGTCCGATGCCTTCCGGCAAACTTGCCTTCGAGGTGGCGGTTGCGGAGAAAACCCCGCTGTGGTTGCGTTTGACCGCGCGGGGTAGAGCCGGCCACGGTTCGGTCCCCCCGGCAGAGACCGCTGTGACCAAACTCATCCAAGCGCTCGCTCGGGTGCATGCCACGCCGCGCGCGCTGCGTGTGACCGACGAGGTGCAGCGCTACTTTGCCGCCCTTGCGCCACTTCAGGTGGGTGGCCAAGCGGCGGCCTTCGCCGACTTGCGCGCCTCGCTTGTGGAGGAACGCTTTCGCCAGCAGTTTTTGCTCGAGCCCCGGCAGGCTGCATTGGTACAGGACACTATTGCCATCACCGTGCTCCAAGGCAGCCCGAAAACCAACGTGATCCCCGCCACTGCGGTGGCTGAGCTCGACTGCCGGCTCCTGCCGGGAACGGAGCCGCAGGCTTTCCTCGAACGGCTGATGCAAGCGATTGCTGATCCGACGATTCAGGTCGAAACCTTGCTGCAATTCCCACCCTCTTCATCGTCCGTCGATACGGCCCTGTACGCCGCCATCGAGCGGGTTGCCGAACGGGAAAACGGGCGCGTGGTGCCCAGCGTGCTTACTGGCTTTACCGACAGCCACTACTTCCGCGAGCGGGGAATCGTGAGCTACGGCTTTGCCCCCTTCGTCATGACCGAAACCGAGCTGCAAGGGATGCATGGCATCGACGAACGCATCAGCAAGAAAAACCTGCGCGACGGCACCCGCCGCCTAATCGAAATCCTCAGCGAGCTGGGCAAATGATCTCTTCTAAGGGACTGCGGGCAGACTGACCCTTAAGAGACACACAACACGTCAAGGCACTGGTGTCCGGGATCGGCTCGGAAGGGCCGGCCAGAGGGGGCGCTACGGCTCCAGCAGAGTGGCGCGCAGGTAGTCGCGGTTCAGGCGGGCGATGAAGCGCACGCTAATTTGCTTGGGGCACACGGCTTCGCACTCGAAGGTGTTCGTGCAGCCGCCGAATCCCTCCTTATCCATCTGCGCCACCATGTTGCGCACGCGGCGATAACGCTCCGGTTGTCCTTGCGGCAGCAGGCCCAGGTGCGACACCTTTGCGGCCACGAACAACATCGCGGAGGCATTTTTGCACGCCGCCACACAGGCCCCACAGCCGATGCATGCGGCTGCATCCATAGCGAGCTCCTGTGCTTGTTTGGGCACCAGGATGGTGTTGGCGTCGGGGGCACCACCGGTGTTCACCGAAATGAACCCGCCGGCCTGCATGATGCGGTCGAACGCACTGCGGTCGACGACTAGGTCGCGCAGCACCGGGAAAGGCTTCGCGCGAAACGGCTCCACGGTGATCGTGTCGCCGTCGCGGAAGTGGCGCATGTACAGTTGGCAACTGGCCTTTCCCCGCCCAGGGCCATGAGGAATGCCGTTGATCACCAGCGAGCAGGATCCGCAAATGCCCTCGCGGCAGTCGCTTTCGAAGGCAACCGGTTCTTCCCCGCGCTCGACGAGCTCGCGGTTGAGGGCATCGAGCATTTCAAGAAAGGACATGTCGGGCACGACGTTGTCCTTCACGTACATCACGAAGTTGCCCGGCGAAGAGGCGTTCTTTTGCCGCCAGATCCGCAACGTGAGCCGCATTACTTGTAACTCCTCGTGGTGAGCTGCACGAACTCGAAGCGCAACGGTTCGATGTGGCGAACCGGCCGCTCGTTCGGCCCTTGGTATTCCCAAGCCGCCACGTGGCAGAAGTTCTCGTCGTCCCGCTTGGCCTCGCCGTCTTCGGTTTGGAACTCCTCGCGAAAGTGCCCGCCGCAGGATTCCCGGCGCTCCAAGGCATCGAGACACATGAGCTCCGCAAACTCCAGAAAATCGGCCACGCGCCCAGCACGCTCCAGAGCTTGGTTGAGTTCCTCCGGACCGCCGGTCACCCGGGCCTCGCTCCAAAAGCGCTCGCGAATTTTCGGAATTTCTTCGAGTGCGTGGCGCAAGCTCGCCTCGCTGCGCGACATGCCGCAGTTGTCCCACAAGAGTTTGCCGAGTTGGCGGTGAAAGACGTCCACCGGATGCTTGCCATTGATGCTGAGCAAACGCTCGATTCCCTTGCGGGTCTGTGCTTCGGCCTCGCGGAACTCCGGCGCATCCACACTCGGACGCGGCTGCTTGCTGCGGGCCAAGTAGTCGCCGATTGTGTACGGGAGAATAAAGTAGCCGTCGGCCAGCCCTTGCATCAGCGCGCTCGCTCCCAGCCGGTTGGCCCCGTGGTCGGAAAAGTTCGCTTCTCCGATTACGAACAGCCCGGGCAAATTGCTCATGAGGTTGTAGTCCACCCAGAGACCGCCCATCGTGTAGTGCACCGCCGGATAAATCCGCATCGGTACCTTGTACGGGTCCTCGTTGGTGATCTCCCGGTACATGTCGAACAAGTTGCCATAACGCTCGCGCACGACGTCGATCCCCAGGCGGCGAATGGCATCGCTGAAGTCAAGGTAGACCCCGAGCCCTCCCGGGCCGACGCCGCGCCCCTCGTCGCACACGCGCTTGGCTGCTCGCGACGCGATGTCGCGCGGCGCCAAGTTACCGTAGCTTGGATACATGCGCTCGAGGAAGTAATCGCGCTCGTCCTCGGGAATTTGATCGGGCGGCCTCGTATCCCCCTTCTTTTTCGGCACCCACACGCGACCATCGTTGCGCAAGGATTCCGACATGAGGGTGAGTTTGCTCTGGTGGTCGCCGCTCACGGGAATGCAGGTGGGGTGAATTTGCGTAAAGCACGGGTTCGCGAAAAACGCGCCGCGTTTATACGCCCGATAGGTGGCAGTGACGTTGGAGTTCACCGCATTGGTCGACAAGTAAAACACGTTGCCGTACCCGCCGGTGGCGAGCACCACGGCATCGGCCGCGTGCCGTTGGATCTCACCGGTGAGGAGGTTGCGCGTGATGATGCCCTTGGCGTGACCGTTGACCACCACTAGGTCCAGCATTTCTGTGCGCGGATACATTTTCACCTGGCCGAGACCGATTTGGCGGCAGAGAGCCGAATACGCGCCGAGCAAGAGTTGTTGTCCGGTCTGGCCGCGCGCATAAAACGTGCGCGATACTTGCGCGCCACCGAAAGAGCGGTTCGCCAAGAGCCCACCGTACTCGCGGGCAAACGGAACCCCCTGCGCAACGCACTGGTCGATAATGTTCACTGAGACCTGTGCGAGCCGATACACGTTGGCTTCGCGCGAGCGGAAGTCGCCGCCTTTGATCGTGTCGTAAAACAGCCGCCACACGCTGTCGCCGTCGTTTTGGTAGTTCTTTGCCGCGTTGATCCCCCCTTGGGCAGCAATGCTGTGCGCCCGCCGCGGGCTATCGTGAAAACAAAAAGCCGACACCTGGTAGCCCAGCTCCGCCAAGCTCGCCGCAGCCGATGCACCCGCAAGCCCAGTGCCGACAACGATGATGTGAAACTTGCGCTTGTTGGCGGGGTTGACCAACGCCAGCTCGTTGCGATGGCGATCCCACTTTTGCTCCAGGGGACCCGGCGGTACGCGTCCGTCCAAAATCATCACCTTCCCACCACGGGATAAGGAATCCAGCCAGCCAGCACGGCAAGCGGAATGGAACAGTTGCCGAAGAACACGATGAGCCCAACGATCGGCCCCAAGGCACGGATCACGGCATTGTAGCGCGGGTGGTTGATCCCGAAGGTTTGCAAGAAGCTCGAGACACCATGCTGGAGGTGCAGCATTAACGGCAGCATGGCGAAGAGGTATGTGAGGGACACGAGCGGCTGCCGAAAACCTAACACGACCATGGCATACACGTCGTGCCGCCCCTTGGCATCGTGAAGCTTGAAATGCTCCGGGTGCGTTAGCCCGAAAGTGAAGTGCGCGAGGTGGTAGAGGACAAAGCCAGCCAAAATGAGCCCACCCATGAACATGGTGCGCGCGGCATAGGTGGTGACCTGCGGCGACCACACCTCGTACGGCTGCGGGCGTGCGGCCCGATTCCACTGCGTGATGCGAAACGCGGAAAACACATGCAGCACGAAGGCAACGAGGAGAACGATGCGAGCCGTCCACAACAGTGCTGGCATTTTGCGCAGCGACTCCGCATACGCATTGATTGCGTCGGGACCGAGGTAGATTTGCAAGTTGCCGAGCATGTGCACGACCACGAAGCCGGACAGGATGAGCCCGGTCAGGCCCATGAGCCATTTCAATCCCACGGTCGACTGGAACAGGCTGCCCAGTTTGCTCATCTTGTGCTTGCCTGGTTTCAGGTTCCTACCAAAGCTGAACAGTCGTTCAACCGAAACGGACTTCGATTCTTTTCATGCAAGCTATTAGGAGACTCGCGCGGGTACGGCGCGATGAATGCGGGCGCGGGGAATCCGCCACGGGGCGGCGAGTGGCCAGTAGCGAGTGGCGAGTGGTGGATCGCAGATTAGCGACTAGCGAATGGCGAGTGGCGAAATGGGGAACACGTCGATTGGCGATGGTGTTGTCACCGGCGCCGCGCGCGTTGCCATCTTGGCGCCCGGCACCAACACCAGCGTAGGGGCAGCCCTTGTGGCTGCCCTCGTTGCCGGCCACCACGCCGCGACGGCATCTTTGCAACGAGACGCAACCCGTAGGGGCGACTCATGCGTCGCCCGTGGGGCTGAGTGGAGCATTTGCAGCGAATAGATTCGCGAGTGGCGAATTGCGAATAGCGAATGGCGAGTGGGGAATGGGCCCGCTGGGGGGACCGGCGTTCGCGCGTGTTGCTACGATGTGCGCCGCAGCACAGGCACGACTTCGCGGGCCAGTGCCTGCGCCAGGTCTTGCAGCAAGGCGGGCAGTTCACATCCAGCGGCTGCTGGATGGCCGCCACCACCGAGGCGCTTGGCAATTTGCGAGACATCTACGCTGCAATCCGGCGAACGGCGAAAACTCACGCTGTGTGCGCGCAAGTCGAACAAGGCAAACACCGTGCGCTCGGCCGATCGATTCCAATGGTCCGCAACCTCGCTCGGGTAGCCGTCGCACACCGCGGTCACCAACACCACGCCGACTTCCGGGACCGCCAGTTCCACTCGGCTCCGCTCGGCCAGCGCGATGCTGCGGCTTACATCTTGCCGTGCTGTGGCGTAGGCAGCCCGTAAACGCTCACTCCACTTCCCCGTGCGCGCGAAGGCGAGCAGTTCGTCGTAAGCTGAAGGGCTATTCATGGCATTGACCGCCAACGCCAGCGCGTGCGAGTCGGGGATTTGGTGCAACCAGCGGTCGTTGTCGTCAGCCATGGCAACGAGCTTGGACAACGCAGAGGGTTCTGCCGCCAGCGGGCGTGTTCGGCGCAGGTAGTCGTACACCAAGCGCGAGGCCGCAAAGGACTCGTCCAACACCAAGTCCGTAAAGGGCACGTGGACTCCGCCGCTGCGGTAACGTTCCAGGGCCGTGCGGTGGTGGTCGATCCAGTACAGCCGCACGCCTTGTTTTTGCAGCTCGGTCAAATGCTGATCGACCTCAGGTTCCACCCAAGAGATGTCCGTGATCCAAATTTCGTGTTCCGCCTCCTTGGGTTCGCAGCGGAATTCGCGCAGGGTGTGGTTGACACCGGTGTTGCTGCAAAATACCGCTTCGACCTCGCACTGCGGGTGGAAGCTCGCCAGGACGACAGCGGCGGTGACACCGTCGAGGCATTGCGGGCCGTGGCTGACGACGTGAAGATAGCGGGGCCGATTTTCCTGAGTCACGAACAACGATTATGGCGCAACCAGCGCAACTGCAAAAGGAGGAATCAGCGGATGAAGCTTTCTGACCGGCGGGCTCTGGTGACGGGCGCAGGCTCGGGCCTGGGCCGTGCGATCGCCCTGCGTTTTGCCAATGAAGGAGCACACGTGGCGATCAACGACATTTACCGCGACCGCGCCGAACGGGTTGCGGAAGAAATCCGTTCCTTGGGCAGAGAGACCCTGGTGTTCGTTGCCGACGTTTCCGATTCCGTCGAGGTCCGCGCCGTTTTCGAAGAACTCAGCACCCACTGGCCCAGGCTGGATATTCTGGTCAACAACGCCGGTATTGTCACGCTCGACCCGGCAGCGCAACAGCGGCTTGTGGCCGCGCAAATGGAGCGGCTTGCTGGCGCGGCGCCAGCGCAGCCGCTCGCGATCACGCAAAGCGTGTCCGACATGGATTGGCGCCGCACTCTCGCCGTGCACCTCGACGGCACCTTTTACTGCACCCGCGAGGCGCTGAAGATCATGGAGGCCCAGCGCTACGGCAAGATCATCAACATGGCTTCCGTTGCCGGGCTCGGTGGCCTGGCAGGAGCGGCAGCCTACTCTGCCGCCAAGGCTGGAATCATCGGCCTTACGAAAGCGGTAGCGCGGGAGGCGATTTATGCCGGCGTGTACGTGAATGCGATTGCCCCTGGATTTATCGACACGCCCCTCCTCGAGGACCTCGATCCGCAATTGAAGCGAGCCATTGCATTGCAAACGCCGATTGGCCGCTTCGGAACTGCCGACGAAGTTGCAGCGCTGGCGCTATATCTGGCAAGTGACGAATCGAGCTACACCGTCGGGCAAGTGCTGTCGCCCAATGGGGGCGTGTACATGTGAAGAACGCGATTCTTCAGCGGCCGCGAAAATTGGGCTTGCGCTTTTGGAGAAACGCCTCGACGCCCTCGCGGTAATCCTCGCTGGCAAAGCAGCGCCGAATTTTTTCCTCCACCCCCTGTGCCGCGGGCGGCAACTCCCGCATGAGAGCTCGAATCGCTGCTTTATGTGCGGCCATGGTGAGGGGAGCGTTCTCGACCAACCGCTGCGCATACGCGTGGGTTTCGGCTCGCAGGTCGGGCCGAGGCACGACGCGGGTGAGCAAGCCGACGCGCAGGGCTTCGTCTGCGCTGAGGACCCGCCCAGACAGCAGCAAATCGGCTGCAGCGGTGGGACCGACCGTGCGCACCAAAGGGGCAATCCCCATGTGCAGCGGATACGACAACCCTAAGCGCACCGCTGGCACACAAAAGCGTGCTTCCGACGCCCCCAGGCGCACGTCGCACGCCAGGGCCAGCGCTACGCCGCCACCGAAACAGAGGCCATTGATCATGGCAATCACGGGTTGGTCGAGCTCGGCGATCGCAGCGAGTGCGCGGTGGCTGGTGCGATCGTATTCCAGTGCTTGCTCCGGGTTGGCGCGGGCCGCCGGAAACTCGCGGATGTCGGCCCCGGACACGAACGCCTCTTCGCCACCGCCGGTGAGCACCACGACCCGAAATGGTTGCGTGCGCACCCAGCTCACGACTGCGTAAAGTTCATTCCACGTCTGCAAGCTCAACGCGTTGCGGCAATCGGGCCGGTCGATCGTCACCCATAACGTCCCGCCGTCTCCGTTCAGCCTTAGATGCTCGCAGTTTGGCGCCATGGCGTCGCGGCTCTACCAAAACACAGGGAGCGCGTCAGCTTTCTGCACACAGAGCTCGCTGCCTCTGCGCCCGGTCCCCGTCCGCCAGTGCCAACGCATTGGTGACTCTCCCCACCCCGAACTACCACTCAACGTAGGGGCCGACCCGCCGGTCCCCCTATGGTGTGGTTTTCATGCGCACCACTCGCCGCTCGCTGCTCGCCGACTGTTCGTGCGTGGAGGCATTCCGCCCTAACGGTAACGGGGGCGACCGACGGTCGCCCCTACGTCCCCTATCCATCGGGCACCACGTGCGCTGTCGAGATGCGCGGTCCTTTGCCGCGAGGCCTTCACTCCGGGCAGCCCTGCAACGCGAAACCGACCGCCCGAATCACCGTCGTAATGTCGACCTCCGCGCCCCGGGCATGTCCCTCAGCGCAGCTTCCCGCAGGGAGGAAACCGAGAATCATGTTGATCAGAGTGACGATCTCCTCCACGGTC
Source organism: Candidatus Binatia bacterium (assembly GCA_026415395.1). Lineage (NCBI taxonomy): Bacteria > Candidatus Binatota > Binatia (SeqCode) > Binatia bacterium. The sequence continues at coordinate 272,364 of JAOAHD010000002.1, forward strand.
ACGGAGCGATCGCCGCTACAGTCGCCGATGCACGGAGCGACGGCGACGGTCGGACTCGGAGTGGCCGTTGGTTCGTTGGGGATCGTTGGCGTCGGCGTCGCTCCGGCGCACCGCTGATCTCAAGCGCGAAGCTCGCTTGAATTTGCTCGCCGACAGCGTCAGAAGCCGCGAGCGCGAAGTGGAATTCGCCGCCCGCAGTCGGTGTTCCCGAGAGCGTTCCGCTGTCTTGGTTGAGGTGAAGCCCGGGCGGAAGCACACCGTCGGCGAGCGCGAGTCGATAGGGTGGAGAGCCACCGTAAACAAGCACGGCGGGTCCGTACGCTTGTCCACGGGCGCCTGCGGGCAAGTTTTAGTCGGCAGCGGACAGCCCAACATCCACCGCGACATTTTGTGCACCGACGAACTCGCCCAAGTCCGAACAGCCGTTCACCGGTGCTTCGGCCGCCGTGGGAGTGTCGTCAGCCACGCAGGGCATCGCCTCGTTATTCTCCGGATCGCGTGGGCCTGTGTAGCGGTAGAACTCATAGCGGCGCACCACCGCTCGCCGCCCTCGTGGCGAGGCTCCTTCGCGAATGTCAGCGTCTTCCTGATCCCCCTCCGCGTTGCCCGGCTTGGATTGATTGAGTTTCCACTCGGTTTCTACTTCGGTTTCGCCCGGGACGATACTGTCCCGCGCGCCGAGCAGTAGGCGCACGAGATCCGCCGGTTCTAGTTTCTCCTCGGATTCCACCTTGAAGACCCTGAGCCACTGCGGCTCGCCATATTGCCCTTCGTGTTCCTCTTCGAGCGGCTCGAGCTCTGCCCGTACCGCGGCGGCCGCCACATTGCCGGGTGCTGGTCCGACTGCCGGCGGTTGCACATCCCACACCGGCACCGGCAGCGCGACCGTCACCGGCGAGGGAGCAAACGAAGTGTTTTGATTGACGGGCTCGGCTGCGACGAGCCAGCGGTAGGTGACCCGACTGGGATTGGCACGCAAGCTTACTCCGAAACGCTCGCAGTCGCTCTGTTCGTAGTTGCCTACGGGGCCACCGGCAAAACAGTCGTGCCCGTGCGGTTGGATCGCTTGGGCCACCGGCGTCGATGCCCATGCAGAGCCGCTCCAGCGGCGGTAACGCACTACGACCGTGGACGTTCCTGCAGGCACACTGGCGATTTCAGGGTCGCCATAGCGGCTGTACGTGCCACCGAAGGTGTAGGTGACATCCTCGGGATGAAGGCCTTCGATCTCGATTTCGAACCCGTGCGTGGGCTCGCCAGTGTCGTTCACAACGTCGAAATTCGCCAGCGTACCCACGGCTGGGCTTGCGCACGTAGCACGGGCGAACACAAGAACGGTGCAGGCAGCTAGCGTTGGTCCGATGCGGCCACGTAGCCGTCCGCGATGACGGCGTGCGGCGGCAACCTTGCGACGAGAAACCATGCGGCATTGTTGGCCCGCGATCCGGATCCGTTAAGCCACGAAATTTCAACTGGGAGCCAGCGGTCGGATCGGCTTGCGAGCGGTCCGGCAGCGCAGCTTGCACTCCCTCGCCCGAAGTTTGCCCGATTGTGTGTCCTCTCGCACCCTGCAGGCCGCAGCCGTGCACTGCGTAGGGGGCCGGCTCACTCGATGTAGCCCAAGGCCCGCAAGCGCTCCTTCGTGGCTTGGTCTACTTGATCCACAACATCTCCAGCCACACGCGCGCGTCCCTCGACCGCGGGAAGCCGGCTATAACGCCGGCGGTTTTCCAGAGCAGCGAAATCGCGACTGCCAGGGCGAAATGCTTGACGCAAAATGGTTCCTTGGGCGCCCTCGGGCAGTGGCGAGTCCACCAGAGCAAGCAAGGTCGGCAGCACGTCGAGTGGGCTTACCTCGCCCAATTTTGTTCCCGGTTGGATTGCGGGTCCGATTAGCAACAAAACGCCGGCATCCGCGGCTTCTTTGCTTTCGTGAACGCCACGAGGCTCCCCGTTGGGGTTCGCTTCAAAACCATGGTCCGACAGCACCACGAGGTGAGCGCGTTCCCCGGCCCAGGACAGCAAACGAGCCACGTAGCCATCCACAGTGTGCATGTGTTCACGCACCTCCGATCCACCAAGTCTCTCAGGATCGGCGGCGTCCCACGTCATGTGGGAAACACGGTCGAGCCCGTTGAGGTACACCAACAAAACATCTACCGGCACGATCCGCACAGCCGCGTAAGCCAAGTTCAACATTGCCCCATCGAGCATAGCCGCCTCGTTTGCAGACAGTACTCTGGGGAGCTTTTCCGCGCGCGAAGCGCCTAAACGTCCAACGAGTTCCACTGGGTATACGGCGGGGGCCTCCTTATGCGTCGTTCGTCCGTGCGTAATGGCCGAAAGGCCCTCGACTTCCGATTCGAAATAACGATCCGACACCACAAACCCACGCACCGCCTCCGGGGGGAACGAAAACCACCAATTTACCACTCCAATGGTCTTTTCGGCCTCGGATAGCATCTCCCATATTGCCGGAACTTTCCGGTCCAACGAACGAAACAACTCCCAAGCTCCTTCTGGCGTCTCAAACACGAAACCGTGCACTCCGTGTTGCTCGTGCGTGACGCCCGTAACATAGGTTGTCCAAATCGCTGGCGAGATCGCCGGCAAACCGAGATCGGAATTCCGCACAGTGCCCACCGCGCCCCTCCGGTAAAGCTGCGCCAGCGCCGGCAACTCACCCCTGGCGATCATGCCCTCCGCCACTCGATGGTCCAACCCATCAACACCAAGAACGATCAGCTTTGGTGCTGGTGGGTTCGAAAGTTTCTTCCAGACCAGCGTTGCACCTAAAAGCAGAGCGACCAATGCGACGGTGACAATTGATAACTTTCCCATCTTGAAGATGCCGGTGCGGGTAACGATTGCGGAACGCCAATGAACCGTACGTTGGTTACCTTAAGAAACTGCTTCGGCCAAGGGGTCAATTGCCGTTCACAACAGTTCATGGGGGCCTCATGGGTGCCACTTGTCCCACAAGCCTGCTGGGTCACGCAAAGAGAAGGCCGGGAGGACTTTGGAGAGTCATGAAGAAGTTCGAGAGGAACCCTGCGAGGCTTCCTACACTCGCTCGCGAACACCCGTGAATTCGGCAGCTATCTCTCGCATCATCAGATTGAAAGGCGCACAGACCTATGGGTAGTTACTCGGTAGACCGAACTATGCTCATTTCGCGTCGTCGCATCCTGTCGCCCTTGGTCTTAGCTCTGGCGGCAACGGCAATCGTGGTTCAAGCGCGAGTGTACGACTGGAAACTCGACGATGCGTACATCACGTTTGCCTACGCACGCAATTGGGTGGAAGGCCACGGCATCGACTTCAACGTCGGCGAGCGCGTGGAGGGCTACACTTGCGTTCTCTGGGTGGTGCTGAGTGCGCTCGGCCTCTGGGTGGGTTTTTCGATCGAACCGTGGAGCACTTGGCTAGGCGTTACGTTCGCTGTGGGTAGTGCGCTCGCTGCTGCTGGCCTTGCCGCAGAGTTACTGCCCGCCAACTGGCGCCGCGCTGCTGTCGGGGCAGCACTGCTGGTGCCTCTCGGGCCGCCGTTATCGTGGCGGGCTGCCTCTGGGATGGAAACCACGCTATTTGCCTTTCTGGTAACCAGTTCCTTTTGGATGCACGTGCGCACCAGCGGCCGCTCCCCTTGGGTGGGGGTGCTGGCAGCACTGGCTGCACTGACGCGCCCCGAGGGGTGGCTCCTCGGCGTGCTCCTTTCCGCCGACGCTCTCCGTCATCAAGGCCGGAAGGGTGTCGGCGTAGGGCTCGCCTTTGCTGCCATCTTTGCGCCGTACTTTGCCTGGCGGGTTTGGTACTACGGCTACCTGTTGCCCAACACGTTCTACGCCAAGGTGGGCAGCACCGCTGAGCAAGTTGCTCGCGGTTGGGTGTACTTAAAGTTGTTTCTGTGGGACTGGGGGTTGGTACTGTTACTGGCGTCGTGGATTCCATTGCTGACCACGGGCTGGCGCCCCCTCATAGGCATTTACACCTTCTTGGCTCTTTATGCGGCGTACGTGGTCTCCGTAGGTGGAGACGTGTTCCATTTCTTCCGCTTCTGGACCCCAATCGTGCCCACACTCTGCGCGCTCACCTATGCCGGAGTACTGACAATGCTGCAGCGCAGCCCGATCTGGCAAGATCGCCCGCTGCCTGCGGCCGTCACGGTGATGGCCGCCTGCTGGTTAGCCACAAGTACGGCAAAAGCGGTCTCGGCGCATTTACAGCATCGGAAAGCGGAGAATTTCCTCGTTGGAGCGAGCACCAACGTGTGCCGTTGTTTGCTGCGAAAAACCACAGCCGACGATCGCATCGCCGCGCTCGGCATCGGTGTGCTCAAGTGGTGCTCGAACCGGCACATCGTCGACATGCTGGGGCTTACCGACCTGCACATCGCACGATACAGCAAGGTTCCCATGGGCGGGGGCTTGGCTGGGCACGAGAAGTACGACTCCCGGTACGTGTTGTCGCTGAAACCCAAGTACATTTTGCTGCCCCCACTAGAGCCGCACGGGCTCAGTCTCCCCGCGCAGCGGGACATGTGGGGACAACCGGAGTTCTTGGAAATGTACCAAAAGGACGAATGCGGATACCGCCGCAAGGAAGGCGCCGAAGGGTTGCCGCCGCCTTGACCCGGGCTTAACCGAATAACAGGCGCGCCTTGGGGCCGAGTGCGCGGCGAATCAACCAAACAAAGGCAACCGACAGCATCAGCGCGCCACCGAATGCGAAAGTTCTGACAGTGACGCTGGGCCACGGAGGGGTTGGCGGCAACAGGCCGCGAACGAAAAACAGATGATAGAGGTAGATCGAGTAGGAGGCTTCGCTCAGCCAGGAAATAGGCACGACTGGTGGCAGCAACCTGCCCCAAGCCAACAGTGCGACAATCGTTGCCCAAATGAGCGAGAGCTGGGCGACGGCGCGGGAAGCGGAAAGTGTCGGTAGCTGAACAGTAAGGCCGAGTAGCGCAATCGCCGACATCGACAACAACAAGGCGCACATCAGCACGCGGGGAACTGCCCAGATCTGCGTCCTCTCTAACCATGGTCGTGCGACAATACCGGCAACGTAAAAACTGCCCCAGCGTAGCGGATTTCTAAATGCCCAGAAAAGCGAACGAACGCCAAATAACGGGTAATGTTCGAACCAATAGGTGCAGACCAGCAAGAGGATGCAAAAAACAACAAGCAGCCGGAAGGGCAGTCGCAACATGAAGGGTGTAACCAAAACCAAAGCCACAAGCACAAACACAAAGTAATACGGCCCCCAGGCGGAGGCGAATAACAGGGCAAACACCACATCTCCAATGCTACGCGCGCCACCATCGCTGAATCCGCTCAACAAGGTAATCGCGCTCGCAATCACGTAAGGGACCAGCAACCGTTGGAGTCTGCTGCGAATGTACAACGCAGGCGAAGCCACTGGACCCCGCGCGGCAAGAAAGCCAGCCACAAAGAAAAATGCGGGAACAGCAAAACGGGTTCCGACGGCCAAGACATCCAGCGAGGCGGGCCGTGCTTTCTCCCCAAAAAAGAGAAATGAGTGGATCGCAACTACCGCCACGATGGAAATAGCTCTGACGAAATCAATCTCAGGCACCCGCTGCGATTGCGAAGAGGCAGGGGAAGCTTGTTTCTGGGATCCAGGCGGACCGACCTCCAGGACTGCTGTCTCGCGCCCCGCCATGCAAAAAACCCCGCTTTGGGGGCACGCTTACACCACAACGAGGCACCACCGCAACTGTGCCCCACCCTGGCTTGAAGACACCCGCAGCCTAGCCTGGTTTTGCACGTTGTGCATCGCCGTCAACCTTCCGCTGGCCTGCGCAGCCCTGTGCGAACGGTCGATCGTCGCCGCCCAGGGAGTCAGAGCACCAACTGGTTGCGGCGCGGGAAGTACCCGCAGGTGCGGCCGGCGATCAGCTCGTTCCCGATCACTCCGCGCGCCTGGCTCAAGAGCAATGAAAAAGCCGCTGCCAAAACGCCCGGGAGCTTGCCGCAACGAAGAGTCACAGCAATTGGCCCCACCATCATAGGCACGGCGTACGTGTCGGTCTCGAACGCGCCAATTGTCGGATAGAAATCCTCCACGCGGCCGAGGAAGGGGAACTGGAACAACGCATCGTCCTCGAAATAGGAAACGAACGCACCGGTATCGAAAAACATTCGATGCCGTGCGCCAGAAATGGACACCTCGATCACGGGCAGGCCACCCACACGCTCCAAAGGAATTGCCGCGCCGGCGCAGTCGAGCACATCGCTCGACACGACCAGCTTGCCACCCACCGTGTCGAGGATCAAATCGAACCGATCGAGGACATCGACGCCGATGAGTCCGCGACAAACAACACCCACGAAGCGCCCGATGTCACTTGCCGAAACACCAAGGCCGCGAGTGCTGACCGGAAACTCCTCGCCGGCAATACGGAGTTGCGGGTCTTCGCCAAACGTGATCGGTGAGCCTGTATCCAACAGCCACAGCCCACCCGGCAAACGCACAAACCAATGCCCGTGATGGCACTCGAGCGGGAATTCTTCCACCATCGCAGCTTCCTCTCCGCCAGCCCCCGACGACGCCCGTTCACCTGTGCCGAGGAAACTCCAGTACGACGAACCCGGGCAAATCAGCAGCGTACAACACCGAACGTACCACCGGCGGGAGCAAGCGATATGCCTCGTCTCGCCCCACGATGCGCGGGTTGACGAGTTCGTGTTTCCGCCCGAGTTGCTCTACCAATCCGCGACGCGCCTTTATGAGATTTTGCGCCCAATCCACATCCCGCCCGTAGGTGAGCGGGATGACGAACCCCTTTTCCGTGCGAAAAGCCACCACCGGCGTGCGGTAAGGCCGCCCGCTTTTTCGCCCCACGTGGTGCACGATTGCCAGCGGCGGCACGACCCACGCAATCGAGCGCATGAGCGGATTCGTGAACACCCGATTCACTCGCCGCATGAAGTACGGAAAGTGCATACGCTTCGTGTACCCCGACTCGCGCCCGTGCACAAGAGGAGCGGCTTTCCCGAGCAGCGATAGGAAGCGCTCCCGCTCCAATAAAACCTGCGGCAACACCTGCAGCTTTGTCGCAACGGCGCCCCTCAGGCGATCGTCATCTTTCTGTTCGAGCGGATTCGAGGCCGGCAAAACCCACCGGAGTCCCTGTACTGCCCGGCTCCACTCCGCACCCGACAAGCGAGCATCCTTAGCTCGACGGCAAAAACGACGCCGAGCAAAGAACGACCGCCCACTTCCGCTGCTTGCAAGACCAACGCAACGCGCGGTGCCACACCGCCCGCAAAGGTACACCCTCCGCCTCGGCTCCCGCCCTTGCGCCACCGCCGGTGGCGTTGCCGAAGCACCAGTCCCTGGCGTTCACCGTTGGTTGTTGTCGACCAGGTAGCGGACTCCGGGGGGAACGGAGTCCGGACCAAGAAAGAGGGCGAACCGGTGGTCACCGCCGACGAACGAGAGGAGAAAAGGCACAGCAAAGCGAAGAGCGTAAAGGTGGGCCTCTGCCGCGCTCAGGCTCTCCGGTGTGCACTCGAGACAAAAGTCGGAAAAGGGAGAATGGGTCATGCGCTCGATTTCCACCAGCATGCGGGTGCCGGCAAGCAAGTCGTAGCCAAGCCGCGCATCGGCAAGCAATGAATCTAACGTTCCCACTTGAATCATCGTCGGTTGGTGAACGGAGCGGACCTCGTCCTGGATCGTCCGCACCACAGGGGCCAACGCTAAACCAGCGATGAATCGTGCGTCGCGAGCGAGCACCCGTAATGTCGTTAATCCTCCAAACGAATGGCCAAGCACGCCGATCCGCTCTGGATTGATGCGTCGGAACCAAAACGAATCTGGGTCGGCGTTTTCTTGTAGCATACGGTCGAGCACGGCAATGATGTCAGCCGGCCGGTTGACGAACGATTCGGCCAGCGCTGCCGGGGTCATGCACGTTTGAAATTCCGATGTCGTGTTCCCCGGGTGCGGGGGGGCGGCGACGATAAAGCCCCAAGTGGCCAAGCGGCGCACGAGAAAGATCGACTGCCGATCGAAGCCGCAGGATCCATGCGAAAACAGCAACAAGGGTAATGGGGCATTCAGGTCGGGGGCAAACGGGGCGAGGGCTTGTCCGCCGGGCATGCTGTCCGACGGAAAAGTTCCTGGAGCAGCCGGATACCACACGCTGGTCAGCAAGCGCCGAGATTCGCCGGCTCGGGTTTCCGACGGCTTAATGACATCGATCCGGCGGAAGCCCGTGCCATACGGACCGTCCTCGGTGGGATTCTTGTGCCCCAACACTTTGCCCACAAGGTCTGCGGCCGTCGCGCGCCCGTCGGCATTCGTATCTCCAGCCGCGTCGCCAACCACGGGGCGAAAGATTTGGCTCGCTGTGTACGCAACGCTCGCTTCGCTGCCTGTGGCTCCCCAGAAAACGAGGAACAAGACAAACGGAGCGTGTTGCGAACTCATTCTCCTTTGGCACATGATTCTCACTTTGCGCCAACTCGCGCTCGCAAGCAAACACGCGCAAGCGCTGCAGCGTTGAATCTCCTGGGTGGCAACTGTATGCGGTGCGGAAATGAATCGGCCGGTCACCATGGAGAAAATCGTGAATCTCGCCAAACGGCGAGGCTTCGCCTTCCAATCGAGCGAAATTTACGGCGGTTTAGCGAGCTGTTGGGACTATGGCCCCATAGGCGTCGAGTTAAAGCGTAACGTTAAAGATGCTTGGTGGCGTGACATGGTTATGCGCCGCGCCGACATCGTCGGCATCGATTGCTCCATCCTTATGCACCCGCGGGTGTGGGAAGCCTCCGGACACGTGGCGGGCTTCACCGATCCGCTGGTGGACTGCAAGCTTTGCAAGGAACGGTTTCGGGCGGACAAACTCATGGATGCGCAATGCCCGCGCAAACCATCGAAACACCCCGGCGAATGCGAGGGGGAACTGACGGAAGCACGTCAGTTCAATCTGATGTTCAAAACCTTCATGGGTCCGGTGGAAGACACCGCCAGCGTCGTCTTCATGCGCCCGGAAACAGCGCAAGGCATTTTCGTCAACTTCCTCAACGTCCTCCACACTTCGCGGCAAAAGGTTCCCTTCGGCATTGCGCAAATCGGCAAGTCGTTTCGCAACGAAATTACGCCCGGCAATTTTCTCTTCCGCACCCGCGAATTCGAGCAAATGGAGATGGAATTTTTCGTGCGTCCGGGCGAGGACGAGAAATGGTACGAGTACTGGCGGGAGGAGCGCTTGCGCTGGTACACGAAATACGGCATTCGCCGCGAAAATTTGCGCCTGCGCGAGCACGCTCCCGACGAACTGGCGCATTACGCCAAAGCGTGTGTGGACGTGGAATACCACTTCCCCTTCGGCTGGTCGGAGCTCGAAGGCATTGCCAACCGCACGGATTTCGATTTGCGTCGCCACGCTGAGTACAGCGGCAAGGATTTGAGCTACTACGACGAGGAAACCAAGGAGCGCTTTTACCCCTACGTGATCGAGCCGGCAGCCGGAGCCGACCGGGCAACGCTGGCGTTCTTGGTTGACGCATACGACGAGGATGTTGCCGACGGCGAGCCACGCGTGGTGCTGCGGTTTCATCCACGTATCGCGCCGGTAAAAGTTGCCGTGTTCCCCTTACTCCGTAAAGAAGGCCAGCCGGAGAAGGCCATGGAGATTGCGGATCTCTTGCGACAGCACTTCACGGTGCAGTACGACCAGTCGGGTTCCATCGGTCGCCGCTACCGGCGGCAGGATGAAATCGGCACTCCCTTCGGTGTTACCGTGGATCATCAAACGATGCAGGATGGTACGGTTACCTTGCGCGACCGTGACACCATGCAGCAGGAGCGCATTCCGGTGGAGCGTTTGGTGGAAGAACTCAAGAGGCGGATCGAGGTATGAAGAAAAAGGGGAGCAAGCAAGGCAAGAAAACAACTCGCAGCCTGAAAACAGCCGGGCGGAAAAAAACCAGTGCAAGAACCGTGGCCGGGAAGAAGGTAGCCGCGGCGCGCCAGCGCCGGGCGCGCGCGCACCCACGGGCTGTGGCGGCGCTCGACCGCGCCCAGCCCTCGCCTCCGTTAGCGAAAACCCGACCGCAACCGAGCAAAAAGCCGCGCTACGTGTACTTCTTTGGCGGCGGGCGCGCTGACGGCAATGCGCAAATGAAGGATTTGCTCGGCGGCAAGGGGGCCAATTTGGCGGAAATGGCTGGGCTCGGTTTGCCGGTGCCGCCAGGGTTCACGATCACAACCGAGGTCTGCACTTACTACTATGCACACAACCAAACCTACCCGCCTGGCTTGCGCGAGGAAGTGGAACGGGCGCTCGCTCATGTAGAGCAGCTTGTCGGTCGCCGCTTCGGAGATCTGGACAATCCGTTGCTCGTTTCGGTGCGCTCGGGCGCCCGCGCCTCTATGCCGGGCATGATGGATACAGTGCTCAACCTCGGCCTCAATGACAGCACCGTGCAAGGCCTCATCAAAATGAGCGGCAACGAGCGCTTTGCTTACGACGCCTACCGCCGTTTCGTGGCGATGTATGGCGATGTGGTGTTGGGGCTCAAGCCGCAGTCGAAAACCGAGATCGACCCCTTCGAAGCCATCCTGCAGCGCAAAAAGGAGCAGCGCGGTGTGCGCCTCGATACCGAGCTCACCGCTGCGGATTTGCGCGAGCTCGTGATGGAGTTCAAACAGGCGATTCGCGACCGCCTGGGCGTGAACTTTCCCGAGGACCCGCAGGAACAATTGTGGGGCGCGATCGGCGCTGTGTTTCGTTCTTGGATGAACGAGCGCGCCATCGTCTACCGCAAGCTCAACAACATTCCGGAAGATTGGGGCACGGCGGTCAATGTGCAGTCGATGGTGTTCGGCAACTTGGGGGAAGATTCCGGCACCGGCGTGGCCTTCACGCGCGACCCGGCCACGGGGGAAAACGTACTTTACGGCGAGTTCCTGATGAACGCGCAAGGGGAAGACGTCGTCGCCGGTATCCGCACGCCCATTCCGATCGCCGCGCTCGAACGGGAAAACCCGCGCGCGTATGAGCAACTCCTGCAAATTCGCCGCATTCTCGAGCGCCATTATCGCGACATGATGGACATCGAGTTCACCATCGAGCGCGGCAAGCTGTACATGTTGCAGTGTCGTGTCGGAAAACGCACCGGCGTGGCGGCGCTGCGCATTGCCGTCGACATGGTGCGGGAGCGCTTGATTTCCGCCCGCGAAGCGTTGCTTCGAGTAGAACCCGAACAACTCGAGCAGCTCTTGCGTCCGACCTTTGTCCCCGCAGCCAAACAGCAAGCCATTGCCGAACATCGCCTCCTCGCCAAGGGGCTGAACGCTGGCCCTGGGGCGGCAACCGGACGCATCTACTTCCACGCAGAAGATGCTGAAGCCGCCAAGGCGCGGGGAGAAAAAGTGATTCTCGTGCGCATCGAAACCTCACCGGAAGACATCCGGGGGATGGCAGCGGCCGAAGGGATTCTCACGGCGCGCGGCGGCATGACCTCGCACGCCGCGCTGGTCGGCCGGCAAATGGGCAAGGTGTGCGTGGTGGGCTGCGAAGCTTTGCAAATCGACTACGCCGCCGGAGAAATGCGCGTCGCCGGCACGCCGCACGTTCTGCGCACGGGCGATGCCATCGCCATCGACGGCACAACCGGTGAGGTGTTCCTCGGGGAAATTGCCACACAGCCGAGCGACATCGTGCGCGTGCTGGTGGATAAGACCCTGGCACCGAGCGACTCGCCGCTGTACGAGCGTTTTGCGCAGCTCATGCAGTGGGCCGACCGCGAGCGCAAACTCGGCGTGTGGGCCAATGCCGACCTTGCCGAACAATGCGCGCAAGCAGTGGCGTTCGGGGCGGAAGGGATTGGGCTCTGTCGCACCGAGCACATGTTTTTCGGCGAAGGCAAGATCGGCCCGATGCGCCAAATGATTTTGGCGGAAACCGCCGAGGAGCGGCGCGCGGCGCTCGCCAAGCTCTTGCCGCTTCAGCGCAGCGACTTCGAAGGGATCTTTCGCGTGATGCGCGGCAAACCCGTGACCATCCGCACCCTCGATCCGCCGCTGCACGAATTCCTACCGCATGACGAACAAGGTCAGCGTGAGCTCGCGGCGGAAATGGGTATCCCGTTCGAGCGCGTGCGCGCGCGTGTGGAAGCGCTGCACGAGTTCAACCCAATGTTGGGCTTCCGCGGTTGCCGGCTTGGCATTGTGTATCCCGAAATCACCGAAATGCAGGCACGAGCAATTTTCGAAGCTGCAGCGAATGTGGCACAGGAAGGCATCCCCGTGATGCCCGAGGTGATGATTCCGTTGGTCGGACACCGAAAGGAACTCGAGCTGCAAGCCCAAGTGGTGCGGCGGGTGGCGGAAGAGGTGTGCCGCGAACGGGGCGTCAAACTGCGGTACCACGTCGGCACCATGATTGAAGTCCCGCGCGGTGCGGTGACGGCCGACGAAATTGCTCAGGAAGCCGAATTTTTCTCCTTCGGGACCAATGACCTCACGCAAATGACTCTGGGGGTGTCGCGCGACGATGCCGGGCGTTTTTTGGTCCGCTACGTGGCCGATTTCGAAATCTACCCGCGGGATCCGTTCGAGTCGCTTGACGTCGCTGGCGTCGGCGCACTGATGCGGATCGCTGTGGAAAAGGGCCGGCGGGTGAAACCCAAGCTAAAGATCGGGATCTGCGGCGAGCATGGGGGCGATCCGGCGAGCATCAAGTTTTGCCACGCTCTCGGGTTGGATTACGTGTCGTGCTCACCGTTCCGCGTGGCCATCGCTCGGCTAGCCGCTGCTCACGCGGCGCTGACCGGCGCACAAGCGCGCGCTGGCGACTGAACCTGGGCACGCTCTGGAATCCCGCTGCGACTGATGGTCAGACGGCAACCCCGGGCGCGAACGGTTAAACGCACGGGGATCGAAGGCGTCACCGTGCGGGGCTCGACGCGCGTCGTGGGCATTGTCGGAGATCCTGTCGCGCACTCGCTATCGCCGGTGATGCACAATGCCGCTTTTGCCGCACTCGGGCTCGACTGGGTATACGTGGCTTTTCCAGTAAAGGCCGTTGGGCTCCGCGCCGCGCTGCGTGCCCTGCCTGCTCTCGGCATTGCTGGGGTGAATGTCACCGTGCCGCACAAGGAGGCCGCGTTGTCGATCGTTGACGAAGCTTCGCCTCTTGCACAGCGAGTGGGCGCTGTGAACACCATCGTGGTGCGCGGCAGCCGTTTGTGGGGAGAGAACACCGACGTCTTCGGCGTCCGCCAATCGTTGCGGCGGCTGCGGTTGCGCGGTAGCACGGCGGTAGTCATCGGCGCAGGCGGCGCGGCGCGCGCTGTTCTCGCGGCACTCGAGCAAGCCGGTGTGCAACGGGTGGTGCTTGCCAATCGCACCCTGGCCCGCGCCCAGGCATTGCGCCGCCGCTTTTCGACGGGGGAGTTTATCGTCGAAGCGCATCCGCTTGCAGCGCTGCGCAACCCAGCTTCGTTGCAGCACGCGCGGCTGGTGATCAACACGACATCGGTGGGCTTGCACGGCGAGCCGTTCCCGCCAATGGCTATCGAAGCCACCCCGCCGAATTGCCTGTTCTTCGATTTGATTTACGGGCGGGAAACTGCCTTTTTGCAGCAGGCGGCCCGCTTCCGACGCCCGACGCTCGATGGCGTGGAGATGCTGCTGCATCAAGGGGCCGCGGCGTTCCGACTGTGGACCGGGCGCCGTCCGCCTTTGGCAGTGATGCGGCAAGCCTTGCAAGCGGCAATCCTGCATAGGTGAGGGATCAAGGCGCGGTAGCGCACCGGCACCTCGGGCGACGCCTGCGTTGCTCCGAGGAAACGCCGCAAGGCCCCACCGCCGTTCGCCATTACATTGGCGGGCAGCCGGACAGTGCGTGGCTTACGGCGAGCAAGATCTCGTCGATCGTCACGCTGCCGTCGCCATCCTGATCCATTGTGGGGCATTGCGTGACCGGCGCCTCACCGAGCGCGGCTCGCACGCCGGCGACGATTTCGTCCACAGTTACGGTGCCGTCGCCATTGCAGTCGCCGCCGCAGGCCGCTGGCGGCGCACCAGGCACCTCCACGATCATTTCCCGTGGCCAGCCTAGGTTCCCGGCTTCATCGCGCAGCCGGACCTTGACGATGGTTCGCCCCGGCCGAAACGCCCATGCCGAGGACATGACTGCGCAGAACTGCACCGTGCTACGGGGAGAGACGAAGTGGTCGGAACCATCGGGGAACGACGTGCAGGCAAAATCCGCTTCGTCGCGGCCAAGCGGAGCTCCGGTCCCGTCGTCTACCCGGCAGCCGAAGTCATTGACCACGCGGATGACACCTTCCAAATCGAGAAATTCCAGCGACGGAGTGGCGGGAACGCCGCCAACCGTCGGGCGCCGCGTGTCGCACAACACAGGGCTTCCGTCACCTAGAGGACGCGACAAGAGAACTTGCAGGTCCGGCCAGCCATCGTCCACAAATGCGCGCAGGCCTACAGGTGCGCCGCTGCGACCGGGCCGGCCCTCGACAACAAAGAAAAAGCCGCTGCCTTGGGAAACTCGGTAAATCGGGCGGCCTTCGCTGTCGTATTCGTCGGGCGCGAACGGCCGCCCATCGGCGCGGGCCAAGCCCAAGTAAGTCAGCTCTGGTCCTGCCGGGCACGTCGGGGCATCGAAGGCAATCCAGTATGGCTGGTTCTCCGGCTTGCCGCAGCTACTCACGAGCAAGGTATACTGGCCAGTCACAGGCGCCCGCCCGCTGAGGCGACCACCACAGGAATCACCGCGCGTCAGTGGCGTGCCATCCGGTTGAAACAACCGCAAGCGCATACGTTGCTCGCCGGCGCGCGGGAGCCCTTGCCCCGCCCACACGTCGATCTCGTCGCCCGCGCGCGCAAAAAAGCTGTACGCGTGGGTTTCGCCCACGGTCGCAAACCGGCGCACGAAGGGTACGGTGCCACAGGGGAGCGGCTCGCTGCAGTTACCCGCGCCCGCGGAGACCACCGAGGCGGTGATCACGAACGAACCACGATCGCGGCCAAAGCAATCGGAGACCTCGATCTCGACATCCTCGTTGCGTCGCGCCTGAACGATGGCGGACCCAGTGCAAGTTGTTCCGCGGCCCACTTGCAGCTTGAGCAGGTCCAAGGTTCCGGAAACATCGACCGCATCGACCACCACCACGCTGTCGGCAGCTTGGGGCAAGAGAACGTAAGAGCGTTCCTTGCCGCTGTCCCGGTCCAACGTGCCGACCACGGGCTGCCCGCAGGCGAGGGGAATGGCATCGTCAGCAACCGCTGCCGAGGCCAAGGCAAACGCGGCCGTCCCGGCAGCCACGAAGCATAGAGCGACGCGTTGGCCGAGGCGCGCAATCCTCCCCTTCGGAAGTAAAGGTCGGTTTAACGAAAGGCGTCCTGTTCCACCCATCCTTCGGTGCCATCAGGCAGCGACACCCGATACCATTCTCGCTCCTCGCTTCCAACCGTAACGGCATCACCGCGTCGCAACGTGGCCACCACTTCGGCCTGTGGATGCGGCTCGCGGCGTACCAGCGCGGTGGCCGCGGATACTCTGATTGGTTGCTCGACGACCACCGCGCGGGTCCTCCGCTCGGGTGCGCGCGTCACCTGCCAGCTCCCGATTTGCACGCCCACCACCAGCAGAACGCCCGCGGCCAGCGCCCAAGACAACACTGGTCGCGGGGGGAGCGGTAGGCGGACACGCCGAGCAAGGGTTGCTGCAGGCGCGTCCGCCACCGCTGTGGCAGCCGCACGGTGGGGGGTGGCTGCCACCTGCTCCACGATGTGCGGCGGCACCGCGATGCCGCCGGCACTCTCGAGTTGCCGCAACCGCTGGCGTGCGAGGGCCAAGGCACTCAAACAGGCATCGCAGTGCTCGAGGTGATGTTCGACCGAGCCCGCGGTTTCCTCATCGGCCAAGCCCAAGCCGTAAGCCAGCAAGCTTTCTTCCTCAGGGCAGCTTTGCTCTCGTTCAAGCTCCATCGTTCACACTCCTCGCTCGCGATCTTTCGGCAGGGGTTCGAGTGCGCCGAGGTGGCGGGCCAGTTCTTTGCGCACGCGCAAAATTTGCGAGGCTACGTTGCCAATCGTCGTGCCGAGCAACCGGGCGATTTCCTTGTACGGTGTGGTCACTTTGCGGCGCTGGAGTTGTTGCACGAGACGTTGCCTTTGTTGTTCGCGCCATTTGAGTTTGCGTTCGAGCTCGCAACGCTCGGCGGCAATTTTTTGCGCGGCTGGTGAGCCCGGGGCCGCGCCTGCGGCATCGGCCTCGAGACGGGCCAAGCGACGCCGATACAAACGCATCCAGCCTTGGATCGATTCCAACTGATCGTCCAACCGGCGGAGCATGGTTTCACGTTCGCGCACGATCGCCCGCAGCCGTTCGATCTCGTCGATCACCCCGCGCAGCGTCTGGCCGCTCGCCTTCGCCAAGTAACGCAGCTCCTCCGGTACGAATTCTGCGTCCTCCACGTGCAACAGCTTCAGCACAATGGCTCTTTGCAGCGGTAGTTTGGCGAGCGCCTCTTCCCACGATGGCCGTGCACCGTCCTCAGCCGGTGCATCGGCAGCGAGTTCGGCAGCGAAACCGCGATCTTGCTCTGCCAGCGAATCCAGCGAAACCGTTTCCAGCGTGCGCTCTCGCCGCTTCCATTCCAGTACCAAGTGGTCGAGCACGAAGCCAGCCAGGTAACTGCGCAAGGGCACCTTGCCAGCATACGTGCGCAGGCGCCGGAACAAACGCCCGTCTTCAAATGCGAAGAGGTAAAAATCGCCCGCTTCTTCCGCCGGCACGCGATAGGCGCGTATGGGAAACGCATAAATGAGTTCGCCGAACAGCTCTTGGAATTGCCGCACAGCGGCGCCGTCCCCGGCGATGCAGCGTTGTACAAGCGCTCGGTCCTCCTCCCAGGTTGTTTGCCGCGGCATGTTCTCCCCACCGTGTAGCCACCGACAACTTAGTGGCAAAGAGAGGCCGCGCCGCCGCGCACCTTGGCCTGCCCGGCCCTCTTCGCGTTGCATCCGTACTGCCTGCGTGCTTAGCACTCCCACTCCCTCGCTGGCCTCTCGAGTATTGGCAAGACAGTAGGATGCGGGAAAATCTTCTTTTATTGCCCCGACCCTCACCGCCGGTGCAATTTTCTCTCGACTTTTCTCGCCTTGGAGCGTGGTTCTCTTCCTTCCTTTCCTCGTACCGATCGCGGTGCTCGGCGGGCTGCTCCGCCAGGGGCCGCGGGTGGCGGCGTGGTCGCTTGCCATTGAGCACGTTGCTGGTTTGGTTCGTTTGTCACGCATTGCCTGGCATCGGTTGGCTCCTGCTGGCTGGGGCGCAAACTCCGACCGGGGGCAGAGGGGCGCAGCTCTGGGTGCTTGCCGTTGGAGTCGGGCAATATGCACAGCCCGAGTTGCGCCTGCGATTTGCGGCGGGCGACGCGCGTGCGGTGGCGTCGGCGTTGGAAAAACAAGCCGGGGGCCCGTTGTACGAGGCGGTCCATACGCGGGTGCTCGTGGATGAGCAGGTTACGCGCGAGTCGATCCTCGAAGGCATGGTGCGCTTTCTTGGGCAAGCACGCCCGAACGATGTGGCAGTGCTGTTCCTCGCTGGCCACGGCGTCCAGGATCGCTCCACTGGCAGCTACTACTTCCTGCCCGCGCCTGCCACACCCGCGAACTATGTGAGCACGGGTTTGCGCATGACCGACCTCGACGAAATGCTCCGCCTGGTGCGGCGCAGTGCGCGTGGCGTCGTGGTTATGCTCGACACCTGCCATGCGGGCGCACTGCGCGTAGCCGCCCCGCAACTCCAAGCGCTCGACGATCCGGCCGCTCGCTTGAACGCGGGCGAGGGCTTTTTCCTGCTCGCGGCCAGCAAACCAGGCGAAGAATCCGAGGAGCGGTCCGACCTCGGCCACGGCGCGTTCACTTACGGGATTTTGCGGGGACTCGCGGGCGCCGCCGACGCTGACCACAACGGCGAAATCACGGTAACGGAGCTGTTCGGCTACGTCACCCGCACGGTGGCAGCGATCACTGCGGAACGGCAACACCCGTACTACAAAGTCGAGGGCACTGACTTCAGCTTTGTTGCCGTGCGCCCGGGCATGGCGTCGCTGCCCACACCCGCATCGGTGGGTCATGCGGATCGCCCGGCCTCTACCGGGCAAGCCGAGGCCAACTCAGTGGCAGTGATGACGTTCCAAAATTTACGGTCAGACCCGGAGCACGACTGGGTGGGAATTGCGCTGCGCACGGCGTTCAACACCGAGCTCAGCAAGGTCAAAGCGTTGCAAGTCTATGCTCCGGAGTTAGTCGATCGGGCGCTCGCTCAGCGCGGGGGGGATTTGCTGGCGGTGGCGCGTCAGCTCGGCATTGAGCGCTTGATCACCGGCTCGTTCAGCATCGTCGGCGGTGAAATCCGCATCGACGCTCACATCGTTTACAGCCGCACCGGGTTGCAAGAGGGCTCCGACAGCGTGCAGGGTTCGCTCGACGACTTTTTCACGTTGCAAAAGCACCTCGTTTACAGCTTGCTTCGCCGCATGCACGTGGCGGCACCGAGCGATACGAGTGGCGGCGAGAAAACCAGCCTCGATGCCTTGCGACTGCTGCTGGAAAGCGAAGGAGAAATCGAAGTTCCTCCGGAACGGGTCCCTCGGCCATCGCCGACGCGCCCGCGCCCCGCGCGCAAAACGAGTTGGTTCGACCTCTGGCCACCGGTGTCGCTGGTCTCTTTGGCATGGGCCGAGGAGCCAGGGTCGGCCGAGCAGGAAGCGGTGGCCCTCATCGAGCGCTACCGGCAGGCGCTCGTGAGCAAGGATGTCGAAGCCTTTGCCCGCTTGTACGTCGACTTCCCGACGCAGCGTCGCGCCACGTTGGCGCGCTACTTCGAGAACGCCGTGGACTTGCGGGTGGAGATTGACGACGTGCGTGTGGACAAGCAGGGCGAGGACGTGGTGGTTTCCTTCCTCCGGCGCGATCGTTTTGTGGACCGCGAGAGCGGCAAACCGATTACCCTGGAGGTGCGGCTCACCCGCCGGCTCGTGCGCACACCGCGCGGCTGGCTCATTGCCGGCAAGCCGTAGGAGCAGCCGATGCGGCAGCGTTGTGGCAGCCAGCCCCGCCCGCGAGCGCGGCGAGCAATCGCAGCGAGCGCTCGGCTTACGAGCGTGGTGGTCCTGGCGCTGTGCGCGGGCTTGTCCTTGAGTGCGTGGGCTCAGCCGCTCAACGAGCGCATCCCCTCGCTCTTCGGCGGCGCGTTTCGCACCTCGATTACTCCCCTCGCCTTTAACGACGTGCAACAGCCGCGCGTGGCCGATCAATTTCGCGCCCTCTCGGCTGCACTCGCCACAGCCCGTGCCCAAGTGCCCCCGCCGTCAGCCACCGGCGCCTTCCGCTTCGAGTTCGACGACGCTTCCGAAAGCTATGTGCGGCGAGCGCAAAGCTTAGGGCCGAGCTTGGCGGAGCGCGCCACCACGCTCGGTGCGCGCACCATCTCGCTGGGCTTTTCCTACACCCGCATCGACTTCGACACCCTCGAGGGATCCTCGCTCCGCCACCTGCGCAGCGTGCAACCGGCGCTGTCCGCCGGCTTTCTCGAACAATTGCCGGAAGAGGATCGCCTCCGGGCCGCGGACAACTTGTTGGAGACCAATCTCGACTTCCGGCTCGGGTTCGACTTGTGGTTTCTCACCGCTGCCTACGGACTGACGGATTCGATCGACGTCAGCATCAGCCTCTCGCTGGCGCGCGCGCGGATGAAAGCGGATGCGCGCGCCGTGATCCGCGACCCCAACGGCGACGGCGGAGTGTTTTTCACCGTCGATCAGCGTGGCGTGGTGGTGGACAACCTCGGCACTTGTCCGGGGGAATTTTTGTGCGCTGTCGACCACTTCGATGCCAACGCCTTCGGTACCGGCGACATTTACTTGCGCAGCAAATGGCATGTCGGGGAATTTCGTTGGGCCGACGTGGCGCTGGCGCAAGTGACGACCTTGCCCACCGGCCGCGCGTCCGACCTGCTCGGCTTTCGCGACCCCACTTTTACGCCCTGGTTGATTCTCTCCAAGCAAGTCGGCGATTGGGAGCCCCACCTGAACTTGGGCTACGCATTGCGCAGCCGGAAGGATGTAAGTCAGGCACAATGGATTGCCGGGGCCGACTGGCGTGCCGCCCCCTGGCTCACCTTGGCTGTGGACTTCCTCGGCTTCCACGACGACTGGCGCGATGGCGTCAATGACAACGTGTTCCAGAGCGCGCTCGGTTTCAAAGCCAATCCGTTCGGCCAGTGGGTCGTCGGGGGCAACGTGCAGCTTCCCCTCAATCGCGATGGCCTACGCGCCGATGTGATTTACTCCGTCCAGTTAGAGTACGCCTGGTAACTGCGCTTGCGCCCGCTAGGTGCCCCTCGCTAACCGTAGTGAGGATTCGTTCTGGAGGAACGGGCAGAAGTATGATCATCGTGATGAAAGCCGACGTCGACCCGGACTCGGCCGCGGTGCGGGAAGTCGTCAAAGTGGCCGAGCGTTACCCCGAAGTGCGTGCGGTGGTGCGCAAGATCCAGGGTGCAACGCGCGTGCTCACCGAAGTCTACTTGCTTGGCCCCACAACCTCGATTCCGGTCGAACCCTTCGAGGAAATGGAAGCCGTGGAAAAGGTGATCCGCATTCACGAAAAATACCGCGCCATCGGGCGGCACGAGGGCCAAGCCGAGGTGGTGGGTTTCGAATACAACGGGTTGCAGTTTACCCAGGACACATTCCATGTGTTCGCCGGCCTATGTGCGGTGGACACGCGGGAAAATGTGGAGCTCATGTTTCGGGCGCTGCGCGATGTCGGACTCACGACCACGCGGGCGGGCGCATACAAACCGCGGACGAGTCCTTATGACTTCCAAGGCCACGGCAAGAACTGCCTACCCTACGTATTCGAATTGGCGGGCAAATACGGCATCAAGATTATCGCGATGGAGGTTACGCACGAGTCGCACGTCGACGAAATCCGCAACGCCCTCGCTGCGGCTGGCAACCCCACCGGAGTGATGTTGCAAATCGGTACCCGGAATGCGCAAAACTTCGAGCTACTCAAAGCGGTGGGCCAGCAACAGGATTTCCCCATCCTGTTTAAGCGCGGCATGGGAATTACACTCGATGAATCGCTCAATGCGTGCGAATATCTGGCCACTGGCGGCAACCACCGGATCGTGTTTTGCCTGCGTGGGATGAAAACGCATCTTGGCGACCCGCACCGGAACTTTGTCGACTTCGCGCACGTGCCGGTGGTCAAACGCCTGACGCGGCTCCCCGTGTGCATCGACCCCTCGCACTCCGTAGGCAAGAAGGCCATGGCGCCGGACGGAATTTTGGACATCGCGCACGTGACCGCGCAGGGGATCATCGCTGGCGCGAATATGGTCTTGGTGGATTTCCACCCACGGCCCGAGGAGGCACTGTGCGACGGGCCGCAAGCGCTCTTGCTCTCGGAACTTGAGCCGTTTTTGCGCGACGTCGAACTGGTGCGCAAAACCTACCTCGAACGGCTGCGCATTTACGCCCACGCGGAAGTTGCCCCGCGCGCCACGGGAACCGCGTAAGCATCAACACCCAAAGGCGTTCTGCATTTGCCCGCCGGGAGCGGGAATTTCCGCACCCCCATGGGTTCCCCAACATTCACCCGACGGGTAAAGGCAGGCCTTGCACCAGCTCCGCGTGGGGTAGCGCGGGCTCACGGCCACATGAGAAGTCGCGATACTGTGTCCGGCGAAAACCGGGGATCAAGGGTTGCCCCTACAACCCGACGGGGGCGTCGCTGGCGACGTAACGCTGGGATGTCTTGGGACCATTCGTATGGCAGTGAAAGGCTGACCCGATCGATGGGAGCCCAACCGGCACCGAAACTGCGTCCGCTATTCGCCATTCCGTATTCGCCCCCGCACCGGTACACCCCTCACGGGGCAGCGCCGGAATGGCACTCGTGGCAGGGCGATTCTTTCCAATCCGAGCCGACATCGGCCGGGTGCTCGAACTCGAGGCCCGCGGCTGTGGTGGCGTACTGCTTTTTCTCGGGAGGCCCTTGTGCCCGAACGATGTGGCACAAGTTGCACTCACTGCGGATGATTCGGCCATCGTCGGCCGCGTGCTTTCCGGCATGGCAGCGAAAGCAGCCTGGCGAAAATAAATGGCTGGCGTGAGAGGGGTAGGCATCCCACCGCACCTTCATCTCCGGGAAGAAATTTTCTGCATAAATCCGCTGCAGCTCGCGGACTGCCCGACCGATAGCATCGGTCTCTCGCTCGGCGACCTCGGGAAAGTTCGCACGGTAGTACGCTGGCAAACCATCCGCGATTGCGGCCAGCGCCGTCGCTCGATCAGGGTAATCCTCGGTTAGCAGCTCGATCGCTTCTTGTTTCAGCGAGGGCAGCCGCGGATCGAGCACACCCGCGGCCAAGGCCTCGTTTACAGTATCGCGAGGCGAACGGAATACGTGGGCGGGACGGTTGTGACAGTCGATGCAGTCCATCGTACGCCACTTCGCATCCGGCGGCGGATCCCCCTCAGCCTCGGCGGAACGGTAGAGTACGCGCTCACCGGTCGAGCGGTTCGTCGCCCGCACCCACAAGATCGTCGAACGGCTTTCATCCCCGGCGACGTATTCCACCACGTTCTCAACCTGCATGTGCCAGTGAATACCACTAGCGGCCGGTGTACCCGGCCGTCCGCCGCCGACCAGCAATTCCAGGTCAGTTTCCCAGCGGCTGTTTTGCTCGTCGGCTAAGAAGTACACGTAACGGCGCCCGACGACGCCGTACGATTTTTCCGGCCAGTGGCAGGTTTGGCATGTCTCCGTAGCGGGGCGCAAGTTGTGAATCGGCACGGGAATGGGGCGCGCGTAGCGATGGGTGAGGTAGGCATACAGTTGCCGCACCCCGGAGACTTTCGACCGAATGTACCAGTCGGCCCCCGAGCCGACATGGCACTCCACGCACGCGACCCGCGCGTGCGGCGAAATCTGATAGGCAGCGTACTCCGGCCCCATTACATGGTGGCACAACGCCCCGCAAAACGTCACCGACTCAGTGGCCTCGTACGCTTGGAAGGCACCGAACGCCGACAAGAACAAAAATCCGGTGCCCGCAGCGGCTGCGCCAGCCACCGCCCGACGGGTCGCGGCGCGATTCAAGTCGATCACCGGCCACTCTAACACCCAAGGCGCCCCGGTGCGCTTCCAGCGCCGCCAGCTCCACCACCAGCCTACCGGCACCAGCGCCAAACCGAAGAGCAAAAAAGCCGGGGTTACGATGAAGATGACAATGCCCGCATACGGCGCTGAAGGACCGGGGGCTAGAGTGTCGTACAGCCACAGGAACACGAAGGCGACCAGGGCGAGAGCAGCAATGGCCCAGCCGGCCGTCGACAGGGGATTTCGCCACAAGGACGGACGCTCGCTCATGGTCGCACCGAAAACCCCAAAGCATGCGGGTGGCAAGTGAAACAAGGGAACGTGAAGTGCGGCTCTCCGCCGCCGTCGCTGCGGAAGAAACGCGTGGCTGTGTGGCACACTTCGCAAAGCCCGGATCCGGGCTCGGACACGCTGGTGAAGCCCGCATCGTCTTGTCCGCGCAGGTTTTCGAGGCGGAGCGGGCGCTCGCCGCCAGCGGGGGACACGATCCGATCACGAATCAGGAACAAGTTCGGGCTCCCGTGCGGTTGGTGGCAGTTGGCACACTCGGAGTCAGTGCCAGAAGCGGGGTCGTGGTGGGTCTTGCGCTCGCTGCCATGACACTCGACGCACGCCACGATGGACTGATGTCCCTCGCCATAGCGAGCGCCCGTGTTCGCCATGTGACACTTCTCGCACTCAATTACCAGCGTGCCATGAGTGAACTGCCAGGCGCGGTCGGCCGTGCTGCTATGACAAAACGTACAAGTCCCGAACACGCGCCGCGCACCGCTGTCGTGCGCTACACCGACAAAGCTCGGCACCAACTCCGCTGTTGGCAACGACCGATGTGCCGGACCGAAATCGCCGAGCCGCTGATCATGGCAAACGACACAGCCCAGCTCGGCCGCATTGCTGGCAGCCACGCGCTCAGACAAGTCGCGATGGCAGTACGCACACGTCCCGAAGGGCTGCCAAATCCCAAGCGCGTGGTCCGCACCGACGAACGCCGGCACCAGGGTGGCGTCAGGCATCCGTCGATGCCCCGGCCCGTAGACACCCGCCGTCACTTCTCGATGGCACACGGTGCAAGACAATTCCGCCGTCACCGGCGCGAGATTCGTCGCCAGTTGGGCGTGGCAATAGGCACAACTTCCCGAGCGCGCCACCGCAGCGCTCGGCCGATGGGGATCCGCAGGTGGATTGGGCACCAGCGCCGACGACGGCCGGCGGCGATGTCCCGGCGCGAACATGCCCGGGAGGGCATCGGCATGGCACGTGTCGCAACGAACGTCCGACGGCGGCCCAAGCACACTTTCCAGCGCGCGCGTCTGTTCGTTGTGGCACAAGGCGCAAGCGCCCCAAACCCGCTCGGGCCCCGGGGCGTGGGGGTCGGCGGCCGGCACGGGCACGAGATCCGGTCGGGGTAAATCGAAGTGTCCGGGACCGAACTGCCCGGGAATTTGCTCACGGTGGCAGGTGCTGCAAGCGAGCCCCTCTGCCGCCCCACCCAAGGCGTGCATTTGTTGTGCAACCTTGTTGTGACACAGGGCGCACGTTCCCCAGGTGCGCTCTGCATCAGGTCGATGCGGCTCGCTCGGTGGGTTCGGCACAACGGTGGCCGGGGGGAGGGTATAATGGCCGGGACCGAAGCGGCCGGGCGTTTGCTCGCTGTGGCACGTGCTGCAGGAGAGCTCGAACTGCGAGCCGAATGCCTCTTGCAGATCGCGCGCGACCTGGTTGTGGCAAAGTGAGCACGAGCCCCAGGCGCGTTCGTCACCGAGAGCGTGCGGGTGTGTTGCAGGTTCGGGTACGACCTCGTCTCCGGGCAAAGTGAAATGGCCGCGACCAAACTGACCTGGGGTTTGCTCACGATGGCAGGTGCTGCACGCGAGCTCACGGGCGACCGGGCCGAGGGCCTGCATTTGTCGCGCGACCTCGTTGTGGCACAAGGAACAAGAACCCCAGGCCCGTTCCGCCCCAGGAGCATGGGGATCCGCTGCCGCTTGCGGAACGATGCTGGTGTTCGGAAGGCTGCGGTGTCGGGGGCCGAACGCGGCGGTGATTGCAGTCGGGTGGCAGGTTTCGCAGCGCACCGTGTCGGCAAACGCGAGCATCGCTCCACCGGTGGCATTGTGGCAAAAGGCGCAGGCGCCGAACACGGCTTCTGCTCGCAGGCGGTGGCCAGCCGGGGGGAAGGAAGGAACGAGCACCGTGGAGGGAATTGCGCGGTGTCCAGGACCGGCAACCCCCGGGCGCGCATCGGCGTGACAGGTGGTACACGCGAGCACGTTGGCCACCGGTAACACGCCGTTGGCCTCGTCGGCATGGCAAAATGCGCAAGTGCCGAAAGCGGTCGCGACCGGCGGCGGGCTGCCGGAATACTGCGGAGCGCCCGGGTCGCCGCAACTCGTGGCCAGCCAGGCGATCCCGGCAATCGTGAGGGAACGCACGCGAATCACCGCCCGCCTCCCTCCTTTTCGTGGCAAGCCACGCAAAGTTCGTTGCCGCCAATCGGCAGCCGCAAAAAGCCAGTGGATTTGGGCGCGAACGACCACTCGACGTCTCCGGCTTCTGCTCGGGTGGCGAGCAATGCGTGAATCTTCTCCTCAAGCGCCTGGCGGATTTCCATTGCCAGGCCCTCGCTCGGGAGCGTGCGTGGGGCGGCCAAAGTCACCTCGTCAACGCGCGGGTCGTGAAACAAGTGACAAGTCCCACAGTACATGCGGCCGTCCTCAGCGAGCGGGAACTCCAGCCGTACCTTTTCCTTAGGTGGCAGCAAGCGCTCCACTTGCGCTGCGGTGGCACGCAAATGCTCAGCCGAGCCACTGTGCAACGTGCGGTCGTGGCAGCTCAGGCAGGTCTCTTCTTTCGAGGAGAGCAAGTTTTTGTCCTCGTCGTGGCAAATGGCGCACTTCTCCTCGTCAGCCTCCCCATCGGGCTTGAGCATCCAGTGGGGGTTGTCCTCGTTGCTCGCTGCCCGCGCGGGCGTGCTCAGCAGGAACAGCAACCATAGCCATACGACGCGTTTCATCGCCCGACTCCATTGTCGCCGTGGCACGCGCTGCAGCTTGCCTCGCCCTGGTTTGCAACGACCTGGCGGATAAACGTGAGGTCCAGGTCGGGGATGCCGGTGCGATTCACCAGGTGTAGCTTGTGTGGCGGGTGGCAAGCAAAACAGTCGGCACGGCCCCAGCCTGAGGGATGTTCCTCCGCAACCAAAATCAACCCCGCAGGCGACTCCAACAAATTTCCGTAGTTCTCGCTGGTCGGAGGCGCATCTTCCCCGCAGGCTGCCAGCCAGCAGACAAACACGACTCCCCATAGCCGTCGCATCATCCGCCCCCTCCGATGCCGCTCATGCGATGGCACTGAATACAGAAATCCGCCCGGTGACAACTGCTGCATTGCATCGGGTTGGCCCACGCTTCGATGGAGTGAAAGAAGCGAAAACCACGCTCGTGGACACGGGTATCGATGGTGTCGCGGCGCGCGTGGCAGTCCGCGCACTCTTGCTCGTGGTGGCAATCTTGGCAGCGCTGGTTGTCGGCCTGGCTTACCGTGGCGTGTGCCGTTTGCCAGCCGGCACGATGATCGTCGGGAAGCAAAGGCCACAAGTTGCCGTGACAAGCGAGACACCGCCGCGGTGCCGCCAGCATTTTGTATTCGCCCGATAAATGGCACGAATGGCAGGCCGTGCTGCCGGGGTGGAATGCGTAGGCGGACAAAGTTTTCGCCAGCTCTTCATCGTCGGTTTCGATCCGCAAGGCAAAGGAGTGGCAGTCCACGCACACCACGCCGCGCTCCTGCAGGGCACGGCGATGCGCGGCGTGATCGAAGCGCTGCCGCGCATCGCGGGTGCTCATCCGCCTCGCTGCTTCGGTTCGCGGTTGCAGATAAGCAGTCGTCGGTAGCCATTGCCGGCAACCGCTAACTAAAGGGATTGCCACGGCGGCCACGAAAGCGACCAGGACCAGCCGACGCGTCACCCAGCCCACCCTCCTGGATAACGTAACACTGGACGTTCGATCGTAGGCGTCTGCCAGCCGTTGCGGTAACGGAGATTGTACGTGAGGAACAATCCGAGCCGGAATTCCCGATCGAAGCGCGGTGAGCGGTTGCCCTCGAAATTCACTTCCATCAACAAGCCCGGGGACAGCTCGTAGCCGACGCCTAAGCGACCACTCACTACCGTGTCCTGTTCATGAGTTCGCTTATCGAAGCGAGCAATCTCGATCTTGGTGCGAAACAAAATCTTCTGGTAAACGCGGTTCTCGTAATAGGCCCGCAGCGCAGCCAAGCTTCCGCCGCGGCTGTCGGTAACCGCAAACTCAGCGCGAACGACTTCCAGCCCGTCGCCTTCTGGAAGCCAGAGCAAACCCACGCTGCCCTGGTTGCCTTCCACCCCCTGTCCCGGAGATGTTTCGAACGATTGAAAGCCATAGTCGAGCGAGCACGACAAGTTTGCACGCAG